>JBHHXN010000163.1:0-11532 GCA_046757025.1 bacterium | reverse complement strand
ATTCGTAAAGAGCCCTTTTTTGTCATTCCCGCAATCTTTAAGCGGGAATCCATTGGACAATTAGGCACGAGATTCCCGATGAGCTTGTCCCTGCACGTTGCAGGCAGGGAGCACTCGGGAATGACGATTACGGATGGACACTATTTAATATGGCGGGCCATCGAAATTACAGCTTATAACCGATATTCCGTAACAGCTCCTTGCGCTCCTGGATATCCGTTTCCTTTTCTTCTCCAAGCGGCGAATAGCCATCGATGAGTCCCATAACACCTCTACCCTGCTCCGTTTCCGCCACGATGACTTCCACGGGGTTGGCTGTGGCACAGTAGATTTCGCAAATCTCTGGTACGCTTTTCAACGCCCGCATGACATTGATGGGATAGGCCTCTGCTAAAAACAGCACGAAAATATGTCCCGCGCCAACATTGCCGGCATTCTTTTTGGCCAATTCTATCAGACTGTCATCGGTGCCGGAAAATCGGATGAGGCGCGGGCCGGACGCTTCATTAAACGCCAAACCAAATTTAATGCCGGGGATGGTTCCAACCAGCGCTTCGTGGATATCTTCGACCGTTTTGATAAAATGAGATTGTCCCATCACCATGTTGAGATTGTTCGGGTTTTCAATTTTGACCGTTTGGAGCTGCATGGTATTGCCTCCAGGAAATTGATTAGAACCGGTGGTTGTTGGATCTTCGGTAAGGAATGTAAAAAAATGCACCACTAAATTACAAAATCAAATTTGAAATGTCAATATTTAATTGTCTGGGAATTGTGTTGATTTGCAACAAATACGAACAAATGACGTGAACGAGGATGAAATTATTTATAACGAGTAGATCTAAGTGCAGCAACTAAAAGGCAAGTTGAATCGTGACATGCAGATCGTTAAAAGAGCCCAAAAAAGGGTCACTCTGAAATGAACGACCCTTTATTCTTTAGCGATTGACAAAAAGGAAAATGCTTTATCTTTTTTCGGCGATGCGCGCCGCTTTTCCTTTTAGTCCTCTCAGGTAGTAGAGTTTAGCGCGACGAACTTTACCCGATTTCAGTTTGACAATTTTATCGATATTGGGCGAATGCACGGGAAAGATTCTTTCCACGCCCACACCGTTTGAAATTTTGCGTACGGTAAAAGTTGCGTTGATGCCGCCGCCTTTTCTTTTGATCACCACCCCTTCAAATACCTGAATGCGTTCTTTATCGCCTTCGATTACTTTGGAATGCACAGCGACGGTGTCGCCGGCGCTAAACTCGGGCAAATCGCTTTTCAATTCTCCTGCTACAAATGCATCGATTTTATGCATATCTAAAACCTCCAAACATGGCTATCATATTTTTTATTCAGTCAATTCAATAGATCGTTTCTACGTTTTTTTGTTCTCTCCAACGCTTTTTGTTTCCGCCATTTTTCAATTTCCTGGTGATGTCCTGACAGCAACACCTCGGGCACTTTCATGCCATTCAATTCTTCCGGACGAGTGTAATAAGGACAGTCCAGAACGCCGCCCTCAAATGAGTCGGTAGCCGCAGAATCAAAATTTCCGATGGCATCCGGCAGCAACCGCACCACCGAATCCACCACCACCATCGCGGCTAATTCCCCGCCTGTCAGGATGTAGTCCCCGATGGAAATTTCATCCGTCACCAGAAATTCGCGCACCCGTTCGTCCACGCCCTTGTAATGCCCGCAGAGGAAGATGAGTTCTTCGCATTTCGCCAACCCCTTTGCGGTTTTTTGATCGTACGTGATCCCCTGCGGCGTCATCAAAATGATGCGGGGATTCTGCAAGCCGTTTTCTTGTTTGATGGAGTCAACTGCTTTAAAAAACGGTTCCGGTTTCAAAATCATGCCCGGGCCGCCGCCGTAAGGATAATCATCCACTTGCCGATGTTTGTCGGTAGTGAAATCGCGCAAGTCCACGATTTGGATGTTGACGATTTCCTTTTCTTGCGCACGTTTTAAAATGCTTTCTGTGAAAGGACCGCTAAAAAATTTCGGAAACGCGGTTACGACAAAAATATCCATACTTCGATTAATCCAATAGACCTTCCACAGGTTCAATGATGATTTCAGAAGCCGCTTTATCAATTTTGCGGACGACATCTTTTATCACGGGTATCAAATATTCCTGCGCATCCTTTTGCACCACCAGCACCGCATTGGCTGGCAAATCCATCACTTCGCGCACCGTCCCCAAAATTTGCCCGGAAAAAGTTTTTACGGTGAAACCAATGATTTCGAAGTGATAAAAATGCTCCTCATCCAGCGGTAAAACATCTTCTCTTTTAATACAAACAAAGGCACCGTGTAATTTTTCTGCTTTTTCACGCGAATGGACTTCCTCAAAAAACAGATAAACGAAGTCCCCTCTTAACGACACTTTCGAAATCGACAATGTGAAATTCTCGCCGTCTCGCGGCTCGATGATCACTGATTTCAACTGCCGGTATCGCTGTGGATCGTCGGTGATGGGCTTGACTTTCACCTCCCCTTTTAATCCATGGGCTTTGACGATCACACCAATTACGATGTTTGCTGGCTGTTGAATCGGCACTCAGTGAATCGGACTATTCTAGAATTTCGAGTACAGAGCGTTTACCCATTTTCGCAGAAGCGGCTGCTAAAAGCGTTCTCAGAGATTTGGCTGTTTGGCCACGACGTCCGATGACTTTCCCCATGTCACCCGGTCCAACTCGCAACTCAAAAACAACAGTACGCTCTCCGTCAATCTCGTTAACATGCACTTCGTCCGGATTATCGACTAAGTGCTTAACGATAAATTCGATGAACTCCTTCATTTCGTCACCTCCATTTGAATTTCGACCCTCACGTTCTTTTTCATTTTGGTTAACAAAACAACTTCTATACAGCTGGATGATTTAATCAATGCTTAAATCAATCCTTAACCGAATTAATACATCAGTATTTGGGAGACGTACTATCTTTTTGTTTTCCTTGTTTTTAATGAATCTTGCATTCCAATTAAATTACGACACGTTGGAAATCTGAAAAAATTAAGTTTTAGCCGTTATTTTTTGCCTTCTTCGCTTTCTTCTTTTTCGGTTTCTGTCTTCTTTTCAGATTCTGCGGTTGACGAATCAGAATCTTGCTCGCTTGCATTCTTTTTCGCTTTTGCCGTTTTGGTCGCGGCCTTTTTTGTTTTCAACTCTTTTTTCTCATCTTTTGCTTCTTCTGCGGACGGTTCCTCACTCGCTTTTTTCTCAACAGATTTCTCTTTTTCTTCAGGTGCTTCTTCGGTTTTTACATCTTCAGCAGTTTCGTTTTCAACGGCTTCTTCTGTTTTTAGTTCGTTCTTCACTTCTTTTTCAGCAGTGGTCGTTTCGGTTTCCACAGCGCTGACTTTTTCGCTGGCATCTACTTCTTCAACCTTGTCAGCAGCGGATTCCCGGGCTACTTCGGTCGTTTCATCGGATTTGACTTCACTTTTAGCATCTGTTTCAGCCGCCGCAGCCGCCTCTTCCGACTTTACTTCTTCCTTGACTTCGGCTTGCGTGGTTTTTGTGTCTTCGGTTGCCTCGACAATCTCTTCTTTTTTCAATTCAGTCTTCACATCTTCTTCAGATGCTTCCGCAGCCGGAACCTCTGTTTTTTTCTTGCTGCGCTTTTTCTGCTCATCCAAAGCTTCCAGGCGCTTTTGTTTTTCTAATTGAACCAATTCCCACTTTTTCAATTCTTCTTCGATGGTGGCATCGTCGGCGCCATTTTTCATCAGGTGCCATTTGAGCATAATCCCTTTTTTTCTTAAAAAACTTCGAATCGTATCCGTAGGAATGGCCCCGTTTTGCAGCCAGTACAAAGCACGCTCGCTGTCGATTTTGATTTCCGCCGGATTTGTGAGCGGATTGTATGTACCGAGATTTTCGATATAACGCCCATCTCTGGCAACTCGCGAATCAATGGCCACAATGCGATAAAACGGCTGTTTCTTCTTACCCATTCGCCTCAATCGTAATTTAACGGACAAACTAAACCTCCTTTTAAATTAAAGAATGATATTATTTTCTTTCACTGAACTAAAATCCAAATGGCATGCCCTTCAGGCCCAATTTACTCATTTTTTTGACCATCTTTTGCATCATTTGAAATTGATTTAACAGTTTATTGACTTCCTGCACGCTGGTTCCGCTGCCTCGGGCAATGCGTTTGCGGCGACTGCCGTTGATGAGATTCGGCCGGCGCCTTTCCTCGGGAGTCATGGAGTTGATAATGGCCTCGGTGTAAACCAAAGCACGTTCATCCACCTTCATGCCGCGCATGGTCTTGCCGCCCATTCCGGGAAGCATTTTCATCAGTTCCTCCAGCGGCCCCATGTTTTTAATCTGCTGCAGTTGATCGGCAAAATCTTCCAGTGTGAATTCCTGACGACGCAGCTTTCTTTCTAATTTTCGCGCTTTTTCTTCATCCACGGCCTGCTGGGCTTTTTCCACCAGCGTGACCACGTCGCCCATACCCATGATACGCGATGCCATGCGATCCGGATGAAATTTCTCCAGCGCATCTAGCTTTTCACCCACGCTGATGAATTTGATCGGTTTGCCGGTGACCGCCCGAATAGACAGCGCCGCGCCGCCCCGGGCATCGCCGTCCAATTTGGTTAAAACCACACCCTGGAAATCCAGGCGCTCGGCAAACTCTTTGGCGGTATTAACCGCATCCTGACCGGTCATGCCGTCGGCGACAAAAAGGATTTCATCCGGCTGGGTGCATTCTTTAATCTCCTGCAGCTCAGCCATCAATTCCGTGTCGATATGCAATCGACCGGCGGTATCAAAAATGACCGTATCAAAACCTTCTTTGCGCGCGTGTTCAACCGCATCGCGGCACACCAGCACCGGCGTGCTGTCGCTGCGGGCCAGAACTGGTGCATCCACCTGCTTGCCCACGACTTTCAACTGTTCGATAGCGGCCGGCCGCTGCAGATCCGCCGCTACCAGCAAAGGAGCGCGGCCTTTGCTTTTCAAATATTTCGCAAGTTTACCCGCCAACGTGGTTTTACCTGAACCCTGCAAACCCACCAACATGATGATGGTTGGCGGCATGCTGGCGGTTTTCAGCCCGGACTCCACAGCCCCCATCAGGGAAACCAATTCGTCGTGAATGATTTTGATCACCTGCTGGGCCGGCGTGATGCTCATTAATACTTCCTGCCCCAGCGCTTTGCCCTGCACGCGAGCAATAAAATCTTTGGCGACTTTAAAGTTGACATCCGCTTCAAGAAGCACCCGGCGCACCTCGCGCATGGCGTCTGAAATATTGCTCTCACTCAGTTTGCCGTGACCGCGAAGTTTTTTAAAAACGCCTTCTAATTTTTCAGTTAAATCTTGAAACATGTATTAGTCTTAGTCAATAACAAAAATTCACAGTACCGACTGTGAATTCATTTATAAACAGGTATATGCTGCCCTCTGTAAAGCAGGGAAATATAAATAATAATCGTGCCATTTGCAAGTAATTTTTGGAACAAAACTATTTTTATGAAATTTCGATATTTGAAGCAAATGTCACTTTTTCATGTTTCAAGTTTTTTAGTTGTAGGGTGTAGCAGAATTGAGCTGTCGAGTTCTACCGCCCTAAAGTGTCAAACATTAACTTTAGTTGGATATTCAACGCTTCACGATTTCCGTTTTGCGAATTTCGAATATCTCGATCTAACGTCACTTCTGAATTGACTGCTCAAATAGGCAGCATCCCAGGAGTTGCCGTAATATTTTTAGAAACAAGAGAACTTTTTCTTTGTTAAGTACGTCATATTAGAAAATCAATTTACACAAATTCATCCCCCGCTTCACTTAAAATTTAACAGATACATTCCAGCCCCTGTGTGCTGGATTTAGATAAATTCCTGGTTAAGAGGCAAGTAAGTGATCTGTTTATTCAGAATTTTACCAAATTTGCACAGGGCGTTTTTGGTGTTGGGTCTGGTAGGTTCAATCGCATGCGGTCTTTCTGATGACCACCCGCAGGTACTAACCTACCCGGCCGGACGCGGTGATTTTGAGCTTGCTATCACGGCGGAAGGCGTCATCGAGGCCACCAAAACCCACACCATCGTCACCCCACAGTTGCGCTGGACTTCGCCGCAGATCGCATGGCTGCCGCCGGAAGGGGCAGCGGTGAAAAAAGGCGATGTCATCGCCGAGCTCGAAGCCGGAGAAATCGAGCGGATTTACCTGAACGCTCTGGACGAGGTTGAAATTGCCAGAGCGGAAGCCCAAAAGGTTGAAGCCGAGCTCAATCTTCAGCGTGTGCAATTGCAGTCGCAGCTCAAAAACACCCAGGCCGCACTGGAAGTCTCTAAACTGCAATTGGCGAAATTGACTTTTGAACCGGCGAAAATTCAGGAAATTCGAAAACTCGAAATATCCCGAGATGAAATCGAAACGCAAAAAATTCAAAACAAACTCACCGCCATCCAGGATATTCAGAAGGCAGAACGCGCCCGTTTGCAATTAAAAATCAAACAGGCTGAAAATAAGCTCGAACAATCGCGCTTTTTACTTAACCAGCTGCAGTTGAAAGCGCCGGTGGACGGATTCGTCCTCTACGCTGAAAGCTGGTTCAGCGGAGAAAAAATCGCCGTCGGCAACCAGCTTTTTCCGGGCATGCCCATCATCGAAATCCCGGACCTCTCAAAAATGCAGGTCAAAATGTTTGTGAGCGAAACCGAAGCTCAGCGATTACAAAAGGATCAAAAAGCCGTGATTTCGGTAGCCAATTTGCCCGACTTGACATTTACTGGCAAAGTCACCAAAGTGGATAAAATGGCCAAGCCCATCAAACGGCGCTCGAAAGTCAAAAAAGTGGAGGTGCTGGTGGAAATCGATAGCAGCCTTGCCGACCTGGCTCCCGGCTTGACGGCCGAATGCCGTATCACCACCACAAAACTCAAAGACGTCATCACGTTGCCGCTGGAATGCCTTTTCCAAAAAGACAGCTTGAAAGTGGTTTACGTTCTTGACAAATCACACTATGTCCCCTGTCCCGTCACGGTTCAGTACTACGGCAACGATTTTGTAGCTGTGCAAGGCGATCTTAAAGGCGGAGAAAAATGTGCTTTGCAAGAACCCAGGAGCGCTACCGTGCGCTGGCCGGCAAATTTAAAAATGCCCGAACGACCGGTCATCGAAGACAGCCTGAAACATTTTCAAACGGACGATTCGTTGTTAACCACAAAAACGGCTTCGTGAATGTTTTGCAAGGGTGCATTCAACCATCAGCTTACACGATTTCGCCAGTTTCGATATTCTTTTGATTTTGCATCATGCGATTTCGTTCCAGATAAAAAGAGTGAATACACCACAGCGAATTCGGCCTAATCGGCATTTGAGTTATTTGGGAGAGAGAATTAACTTGCTCCTTTTTTCTATTCTAACTAAACTCTTGTCAATTTTGATAAAATTCATTTACTCGATTAGAAATTGTCATTCCCAAGTGCCGTAATCGGGAATCTCACACTCAATTCACAAATGGATTCCTGCTAAAACCATGCAGGAATGACCGTCTTTGGACAATATTTTGAAATTTAAAATAGTTGTGTTCTGATATAAAAATTACCAGAATTTGGCTTTAAAAATAGGTTCAAAATGAACAAATTAACCTGGGGTGTGTTTTTTGGAGTTGCGACCTTTTGCATATTTGCCTGTCACTCAAATTCCGAGCGGGCGGTAGAAACATTTGTGGTGAAGCGAGGAAACTTCGTGTTGAGCGTGATCGAAAACGGCGAGCTGGAAGCGGTGAATTCTAAAACCATTTCCGCACCCATGATTCCGTGGAATCTGGGCGGACTAAAAATCGCCAAACTGGTGGACGATGGGCAGCAGGTCGAAAAAGGGCAAGTGTTGATGGAATTCGTAAAAACGGAGGTGCAGAAAAATCTCGACGATGCCCGAGCCAATTGGGATATCGCCCAAGCCGAGCTCCGCAAAACCCGCGCTACCCAGCAATCTGAATTGGACGAATTGGAAATGAATTTGAAGAAAAGCGAGCTGCAATTTCGCATTTCGCAGCTGGAATTGCAGAAGGCCACTTTTGAAGCAGATATCGAAAAGAAACGAATCGAGCTGGATTTAGAAAAATCGCGCATTTCGCTGGAAAAAGCGCGCCAGGAGATCTCTAACAAGAAAAAAGTGCATCACGAGGAACTCAGCAAGCTGAAGCTGAAAGTCAAACAGGAGCGCACGAAAGTGGAAGAAGCTCAGGAAACCCTGGAAAAGCTGTCCATGAAAGCGCCAGCGCCGGGCATTGCCATCCTGAAAAAAAACTGGAACACCGGCAACAAAATTCAGGTGGATGACGATGTCTGGCGGGGGCAGCCGATCATCGGCCTGCCCGACTTGAGTTTGATGCAAGCCATCGTGCAGGTCAATGAAGTGGACATCGGGAAAATCGATACCGCGCTAAAGGCCGTCATCAAAATCGACGCGTATCCGGACAGCAGCTTTCCCGGCAAGGTCACCGAAATCGCGGCTCTGGCACGCAACAAGGAACGCGACTCCAAAGTGAAAGTTTTTGACGTCACCGTGGTGTTAGAGGAAACGGACAAAACGCTCATGCCCGGAATGACCGTCAGTTGCGAAATTGTCGTGAAAGAAATCCCGGACACGCTCTTCGTGCCGCTGGACGCCATCCACCAAAAAGACGGACAGACGGTGGTTTATCTTAAAAACGGCGACGAATTTAAACCGCAGCCTGTGGTGCTCGCTGAAGAAAACGATGATTTCGTCATCATCGCCCAGGGCTTAGCTGCAGGGGATGAAATTTCGCTCATGGACCCAACGGCGGCGCCGGTTTCCACCGATGGCCAGGAGGGCGAAAAAAAATGACGCCCCGCAACTTTCTTCTATCCGTACTCGTGGCACTTTTAGTGCTGACTTCCTGCCAAAAAAGCGAGAACCAAACTGCGCAGGTTGAGCAAGGAACCCTGCACGCCACCATCACCGAAACCGGTGAGCTGCAGGCGGTCAATTCAAAAATTATCACCGTACCGTTTTTCAACTGGGAGTACGGCAAAGCCAAAATCGTCTGGCTCGAAAAAGAAGGCATTCAGGTAAAAAAAGGTCATCTGGTGGCACAGCTCGACACCTCCAACGTCAAACGGGTGAAAGACCAGAAGCAGGCTGATCTGGACATGGCCGTGGCAGACCTCGAAAAACTCAAAGTTGAGCACGCAGATCAGATCCACAAACTGGAGGGGGAATTAGAATCCGCTGAAGCCGCTTTAAAACAGGCTCAAATCGACACCCAGCGCGTAAAGTTTGAATCGCCAGCCAAACAGGAAATCAGTCGGCTGCGTTTAAAAATTGCCGAGCTCATGTATGAGCAAAATCTCAACAAACTCAAACATACTCGGCTAATCCAAAAAGAAGAGCTGCTGATTCAACATGAACGCATCAAGCAGATCCAGTCGGCCATTAAAAATGCTGAGCACACCATTAACCGGTTTGCCTTGCGGGCGCCTGCCGATGGCATTGTCGAATACCGCCGTTTTCGCAGAAGACAGGGCAAAATCAAAGTCGGCGACGAGTTCTGGCCCGGCAGACCGTTGATCGGATTGCCAGACCTGCGCAAAATGAAAGTCTTAACTTCTGTGAATGAAACCGACCGCAGTAAAATTCAAACAGGCCAAAAGGTCCTGGTGCGCATGGACGCGTATCCCAGGATCGCCTTTGAGGGTAAAATTACCACCATCAGCTACACCTGTCACGAAAAAGAGGAAAAATCAAAAATCAAAGTTTTTGATGTCGAAGTGCTTTTGAAGGAAACCGATCCCATTTTAAAACCCGGCATGACTGTCAGTTGCGAAATCGTGGTGGCGGATTTGGAAAATGCGTTTTTTGTAAAACCACAATTAATTCGTGAACGAGTATCTCGTAAAAAATCCAGTTTCGTGTCATCGCGAGGAACGAAGTGACGACGCGCTATCTAAAAATCAATAACTTAGCATGAATGAGATTGCTTCGCTTCGCTCGCAAGGACAGCCCGGAGTACTTTTTACCAGATACTCATGAACAAGTCGGAAGCGATTTTGTTTACTTGAAAAACGGCTCGAAAAAGCAACCTGTAAAAGTGAATTTGGGTCTCCGCAACTCAAAAAAAGTGGTGGAGACCGGCAACCTGAAAGCGGGTGACCGACTAACGGCAATTTAATTCTATGAACCAAAAAGAACACCTTCTCATTGGCCTGGATGGTTTAAAAGTGCACAAACTGCGCTCTACCCTCACCATGCTCGGCATCATATTCGGGGTGGCCGCGGTCATCGCCATGCTGTCCATTGGCGAGGGCGCCAAACGGGAAGCGTTGCGCAAATATCAACTTTTAGGTGTGAGCAACATCATCGTGCGCGACAAAGAATTGAGCGAAGAAGAGCTGGAAGAAGTTCGGGCAAAATTTTCTCGCGGACTGTCCTTAAAAGATGCGCAGGCCATCAAAAAGATCGTGCCCACTGTGGAAAACATCGCTGCACAAGCCGAGCTGGAAATCGAAAGTAAGTACGAAGACCGCTCCGCGAAAATCACGCTGGTGGGCGTCACCGAATCGTTTCAGGATCTTCTCAATTATGCACCGCGGCTGGGATCCTTTCTAACTGAAGAGCATCACAACCGGGCTTTGCGGGTATGTGTGCTGGGCGCAGACGCGGCAAAAGATTTGTTCCGCACGCAGCATCCCATCGGGAAACGCGTGAAGCTGGATGATCAGTGGTTCGAGGTGGTGGGCGTCATGGGCAGCAAATCGCTTTTCACCGAAACCGTAGGTGAATTGGCCGCCCGAAATCTGAATCAGGATATCTACATCCCTTTGTCCTCATTTTTGCGACGTTTTAGCAAAGAAGAAGCCCTGGCCAGTGAAATCGATCAGTTGACCATCAAAGTGCAAAGCTCAGACTTGCTGGTGGAAAGCGCCGCCGTGATTCAACGCATTCTGGATCGCCGTCACTACAAAAACGACGATTTCGACATCATCATTCCGTACGAGCTTTTGAAGCAGGAAGAAAAAGAGACGCGCATTTACAACATGGTGCTTGGCGCTATCGCTGCCATTTCGCTGCTGGTGGGCGGCATCGGGGTGATGAACATCATGCTGGCGACGGTGCTGGAACGCACCCGCGAGATTGGCATTCGGCGGGCATTGGGTGCAAAACGCAAAGAAATCGTCTTGCAGTTCCTGGTGGAAGCCGTGGGCCTGAGCCTGGTGGGCGGGGTCATCGGAATCACGCTGGGCATCACCATGTCGCTCATCATCGACGGCATCGCTGAATTCAGCACCGTGGTCACGCCACTATCCGTACTGGTAGCTTTTTTTGTTTCGGTGGCTGTCGGCATCATCTTTGGCACTTACCCGGCTAAAAACGCCAGCAACGTCAACCCCATCGAAGCCTTGCGGTATGAATAAAGCAGGTTTTTCAAATTTTTGGATCTACCCGTGCTTTCCTCCTAATCGTTCGATTTTAATCTCAATAATTCAAGTTTCGCAGTTGTGTAATCAATTGTTTTGTAGTGCATTTTTCTTA
>JBHHXN010000162.1:0-11704 GCA_046757025.1 bacterium | reverse complement strand
GGTAGACATATTAAACCACTGGTTCCAACTGCCGGGGAATTTCATGGCCGGCCCGCCGCGCAAGGCGCTGGTGGAGAGGCTGGCGGCGTTGCGATTAAATCCCATCCAGAACCACCAGTAGTTTTTAAACTGTCCGCCGCCGTTCATATTGCCGCCGGCGAAGACTTTTTCTCCGCCAAAATTCCAACCCGTCCACTGATTAAAATTTGCCCGCAGGCTGCGGAAAATCGCAAAGGGTTTGTTCCAGCGGTAGCCGGCCCAGGTCCACTGCATCAGGCGGTCGGCCTGCCGTAGAAAGCCGAGATCGTTGAGCTCCAGGCCTGGCGAGCGCCACATGAAACCACTGCTGAGCCGCAAACGGCTGTTGCCGCCGCGACCGACGTTGATGAAACCACCGTGACCGGATAGCGACGTGCGCGCCGAATCCACTTCGACATAATCCGCATCCGGCCGCTGATAGTAGCGTTGCGAAGCGGTTTGCGCATCCAGCAGGGCCTGCTGACTGCCCCTGACATGGCTAAAGGCGGTGCGCACATCTAAATAGTAGGTTTTTTCATTCCATTGATGCCTGAAATCTATTCCGCCCGAGTACGCTGAGCTGTTCAAAAACTTGAGCTGCGATTCGGAAAGATTGCGGTGCGTGGCGGTTAAAATGCCGCCGATGGCCGTGTTGCCTTCGTCATAATCTTTTTGTACGCGGCCCACGAAATAATTGGTGAGAGGTTCCACGGTTTGCAACCGGCGCTCGCCATTCAAATCGATGTGCGCGGTTTCTTTTTCGGTTACCGCATCCAGAATGCCGATGGAAAGCCCGTTTTGGGTTTTGCCGGTCAATTTCATGGCGGTGAGAATGGAAGTGTTGTCCGGCGTTTGCACGTATTCATCGTCATGGAGGTCGGGCGAATGTTGTGGCGAACGGCCGATGCGCCGGGAGTAAAATAGGCGGTCGTTTGCAAATCCGCCATCCCCGGTCATGATGCGGTAATCCAGAATATTCTGGCCCTCGATGAAAAACGGCCGCTTTTCAGGAAAAAAAGTTTCAAATGCGGTGAGGTTGACTTCGGAGGGGTCGGCCTCCACCTGACCAAAATCAGGGTTCACCGAAACATCCAGAGTGAGATCGCTGCTCACACCGAATTTGGCGTCAAAGCCCCCGGAAAAATTATTTTCCTTTCCCGTGGCGAAAGGATTGCCTTCTTCCCTGGGTGTGCGACGCAAATCGCTGACGCCATAGGGCAACAGTTCTATTCGCCGGGAAGGTTTGATGCCTTTGATGCCGTGCAGCTCACCGAAATAGCTCACCCAGCCGCCGGAATTCTGCGGAATGTACTGCCACACCGAACGCTCTTCTTTGCGAAACACCCGGCGCTGTACCTGCAGTCCCCACACCTGATCTTTTTTGTTGGCAAAGCGCAGTTGACTGAAGGGAATCCGCATCTCGGCGGTCCAGCCCTGGTCGTCGCTGTTCACCTCCACAAACCAGACCGGATTCCAGTTGCTGTCCCAATTGTCACCGTCGTTTGAAATGGCTTCGTCGCCTTTTACGCCGGCGGCGTTCACGGTGAAAGAAAAAGCGGTGCGATGGTCGAAATAACTGTCGATGTTGACTTCCACCCAATCACCTTCAAACCGGTCCCGCCGGGTGACGCGCTTTTCGATTTTGGCCGGTTCGCTGTCATAAGCTCGAATTCCGATGTACAGATTGTGGCCATCGAACAGGACTTTGAAAGCGGTTTTTTGGGACGGGGCGGCGCCGTCGTCCGGTTCCCTTTGCGTGAAATTGCCTGTCCATTCTGCCTTCGTCCAGGCTGCATCATTGAGCCGGCCGTCGATCTCCGGCGGATGCGGATTGACTCGTTTTGCTTCATAGATTTTTGTTTCAGTGGAAGGCTCAGAGGCAAAAAGGTTGGCAACGACAAAAAGGAATACTACACCGAATAAAAATATTAATGGTTTCATATTAATACCTCGAATTCTCTTCTAAAAAAAAATGTAGTAAATGAATCGGTACGGATTGGTTAAATGTTCGACATGGTTAAGTTGTTAATCTATAACGCTGATCAAGTCTTTTTGTTACAGTCTGCGTGATCATTTTACTAATTAAGACACTACTTGTAAAAAAAGGTTGTCTATTTTTTTAACAAATTTAGTTTAAATATGAATGACTCTGTTGATTACGTCCATTTTTCCATATATCTTTATACTGAGCGGAGTAAAACGATGATTACCCATTTTAAATCCATCAAAACAGATTTTCAACTGGTCCTTCATACTTTAAATTTAAACGATTGAAATACCAATCGATTGGTTAGCGCCAAACGCACTCCGGCCCAAAAGAGCCAGAGGCATTTTTCCCTTGACATCCTAAACTAAATTTAACAAATTGTTGCAATCGTGCACCGGAGATTTGAGAAGTCATTCTCAGTAAATCGTACTTATCTGTGAGAAAATGAAAATGCGTCGCTTCCGGCTTTTATCGTTTTTTATCATCGTGAGCGCACTGGCAAGCGTCGTCATCTTGCAGCTCTATCCAAAAATTCAACCGTTGAGCAGCATCCGGCAAGTTTTCGATAGAAAGAAAATCGCAGCAAATGCCCGGCAAATGCTGCATGATCTGAACCTCCACACCGACGATCTGAAGCTGAGAATGACTTTCCATGTGAACGAAACTCTCATGCGTCAGGCGCAGAATAAATTTGGCGTTGAGCGCAGCAATCAATTGATTCGGGAACGATTGCCGGTATACTACTGGCAAATGGAATGGTCCGGAACCGAAAAGACCAACAGTTCGCGATCACAACAAGCGCCCGTGACGCCTTTGGCCTGGCGTCCAGGCGACGTTTCCATAAAAATGAATCTTTGGGGCCATTTACTGGCTTTCGATGCGCAGCACTCGGACTCACTCAATTTACCCACAGTCCCCAAAACCGTGGCCAACCAGCTCGCAAACGATTTTATTGCCAAATATTCTGCATTCAAAAATCTGCAGCTCGATACCCTGGTGGAAACCACTTCTCATAAAGAAGAAAAGGTCACTCTGAACGTGCAAATCCCTCCACAGCCGCCGCCTGCTGCGGAAAGCCATCCAGCAGGTGCCACGTCACGAGATTATCAATTTTCCTACTCCACCCTGGATTCCGACCTTGAAAACAAAGTCAAGGTTACCGTGAATGTGAACAAGGATAAAATCTCAAGCTTTCAAGTCCATTATCAATTGCCGGATGAAATCGCCCTTTCCGCGAACGATGCGATACCCACGGTCATCGAAGGCGTCATGATTTTAGCGTTTATTTTCTTGTTTATTTTGATCGGAATCAAAAGATTTCGTGCGTACGAGATCGGCTACCAGATGGCGATTTTTATGGCGATTATTGCCGCTCTTAGCTATGGCATCGAAATCTCTATGATAACCCAAACCGACATGGGCTGGGAAATATTTTTTACTTTGATTTTTGGACCGATTTTCATTGGCTTTGCTCTCTGGATCATTTGGGTAGTGAGCGAATCCGTGGGCCGAGAAGTCTGGAAAGAGAAATTCATCAGCCTGGATTTGTTGCGCAACGGCCATTTCCTGCATTCGAAAATCGCCGAAAATATTTTACGGGGAATCAGCCTGGGGCTGCTTTTTTTAACGGCCTGGTTGGGCTTGACTTTTTTAACTGAAAAAATGTTTTCTTTGCATGTTTTGCCTTTTGAAGAGAACAACTTTTTGATGGGCAAGCACCCGGCGCTGTATATTTTAAATAAAGGCATCACGCACAATATTTTCCGCGCAGCGGTTTTTTTGCTTTTTGCGGGTTCATTGTTAAAACGACGGTTTTCTTCCGGGGCGTGGGTGCTGGTCGTGCCGGCGATCATCTGGGGACTTTCTGCACAGGGGCACATCGAACCGTGGTCGGTGGAGCTGCTGATCGATAGTCTCATCGGACTCCTGATCATGGGGTCGTTTTTACGCTATGATTTTTTAACCACCTTTATCGCATTATTCACTTTCAAAGTCTGGAATAGTGCAGCCGCGTTATTTTATATGCAGAGCCCCGAAATGTTGTCCTCCGGCAAGTTGATTGTTTTTTCCATGCTGGCGGTTGTGGTTTATGCCCTGGTTGCGCTTTTTACAAAGGATCACATCCGAGATTTCGATACCATTTCACCGGTGTTTGTTCGACACATCACCGAACGGCAGCGACTACAGGGGGAATTGGCTGTGGCGCGCGAAGTGCAAATGTCGTTCTTACCGGCTCAAAATCCCCAAATGCCCGGACTGGAAATCGCGTCCAAATGCCTGCCGGCCAATGAGGTGGGTGGCGATTATTTTGATTTTCTAACATTGGGAAAAAACAAACTCGGCGTCGTGGTAGGAGATGTTTCGGGAAAAGGCACCCAGGCCGCTTTTTACATGACTTTGACCAAAGGCTTTTTAAAAGCGCTGGCGGCCTCCTTTCCGTCGCCCGCGCAGTTGCTGATTAAGATCAATAATTTATTTTATGAAAATGTGGAGCGTGGGCCTTTCATCTCCATGATTTACGGCCTTTTTGACGCCGACGCCAAAACCTTAACAATGGCGCGCGCCGGGCATAATCCTCTGATAATTAAACGCCACCAGTCCCAGCAGGCCGAATATCTGAACGCGGCGGGCATTGCCCTGGGACTGGAAAAAGGGAAGATTTTTGCGCAATCCATCAAAGAACAGGTGGTGCCCTTCAATAGCGGGGATCTGTTTGTTTTTTACACGGACGGTTTTACTGAGGCCATGAACAAAAACAAAGAAGAGTTTGGAGAACAGCGACTTCTGGAAAAAATGCCAGAGAATTCCTGCGGCTCAGCACAGGAACATCTGGAGCTTATGTTTGCTCATGTGCGGAAATTCATGGCGCGGGCACCGCAGCAAGATGACATGACCATGGTACTGGTAAAGATCACGTAGGCCAACATTTTGGACAAAACGAAAGTGAAAAACTTTAAATGACCAGCTTGAAAGACCTGGCGGTCAAGGCGTTGAGATTTGCCGATTTCACCATTGAAAACGTCAAAGACATCATATTCTGGGTGGATGAAAACGGGCTGATCGTGCGTTTTAACGAAGCCGCCTGTACCACGCTCCACTACACCGGCGACGAATTTCTGACCATGCACCTTCATGAAATTGAGCCGGACAGAGAGAATGAGAGCTGGCAAAAATACTGGCAGCGTCTGCAAAAACAACAGGCCATGACGTATGAGTCGCGCTTTGTGACGAAAGCCGGGGACATATTGCCGGTGGAGATCTCTGCCAACTACATTGAGTTTGAGAATCAAGGGTTCAGCTGCATCTTTGCGCACGATATTTCGGAGCGACGCCGGGCGGCCACACAAATAGCTGATCTGGCGCGATTTCCTGCTGAGAATCCAAATCCAATTCTTCGCATCAACCGAGAAGGTGAAATCATCTATGCCAATGACGGCAGCGAACCGCTGCTTAAAACCTGGCGGTGTAAAGTAGGACAGTCTTTGCCGGATGACTTGCGCCCTGTGATAAATGCCGTGTTTGAGAAGCAGCAAAACCAGGAAATGGAGGTCATCTGTGGCCGCCGCTATTTTGCAGTTTTACTCGCGCCATTTGCTGCACATGATTATGTGAATCTTTACGCCAGCGACATCACCCAGCGCAAGAAGGCGGAAGCAGCCTTACGCACGGCTCTTTCCGAGGTAGAGCAGTTGAAGAATCGTTTGCAAGCCGAAAACATCTACCTGCAGGAAGAGATAAAAGTGGAGCACAATTTTGATGAAATCGTGAGCCGGGGTGAAAAGTTTAACGAGGTGTTGAAAAAAATCGAACAGGTGGCGAAAACCGATGCCACGGTATTGCTTCTGGGAGAAACCGGCACCGGCAAAGAGCTGCTGGCGCGAGCGATTCACCACATCAGCTCCCGAAATGAGCGTCCTCTGGTTAAAGTCAATTGCGCGGCACTGCCGGCCAATTTAATTGAAAGCGAGCTGTTTGGCCATGAAAAGGGGGCGTTCACCGGCGCCATCGCCCGCAAGATTGGCCGCTTCGAGCTGGCGGATGGCGGTACTCTTTTTCTGGATGAGATCGGCGACCTGCCTCTGGATTTGCAAGGTAAATTGCTGCGAATGCTGCAGGAAGGCGAATTTGAACGACTGGGCAGCGCGAAAACTTTGCGAGTGGACGTTCGGATCATCGCGGCTACCAATCGCGATCTCGCCAAAGCGGCCCTCAAAGGCGATTTTCGTCAAGATCTCTATTATCGGCTCAACGTGTTTCCCATTGAATGTCCGCCGCTACGGGAGAGAAAAGAAGACATTCCGCTGCTGGTGCACCATTTTCTGAAGAAGTTTAACGCCAAAACCGGCAAAAACATCGGCACGATTCCAGAAAAGGTGATGCAATCGCTCACCGCTTACCCCTGGCCGGGCAATGTGCGGGAGCTGGAAAACATCGTTGAGCGAGCGGTGATTATCAGCAGCGGCACACAATTACAACTGGGTGACTGGCTGCAGAAACCTCTGGCTCTGGCTGATGACTCCCCCTTCACCACGCTGGAAGAGCATGAGCGGCAGCATATTCTGCAGGCGCTGGAGCTTACCAACTGGCGTGTGCGAGGAAAACGCGGAGCCGCGGAAATTCTGGGAATGAAACCCACCACACTGGAGTCGCGCATGCTCAAATTGAACATCAAACGCATGAAGTAGTTCCTCCGATATTTAGTATAAAGTCCGAATATTCGGACTTAAAGCCGCCATTTTTAAACGGCCGATTTTTTTTGTCCGCAACTTCAATCTCCATATTTACAGAAGCTTACCGCTAATTAAAATCTTAGTTAGTTTTCTGGCACAAAGCTTGTATTAGGAAGCGATTGAATTTGATTTTATTCATTAAAAAAGAAGATACAGGAAATAAATTTGCCATTGAAAACCGTACCTGAAATTGGAGAATTGCAAAATGATTAAAAGCAATAACAAAAGATTTACCCCCTTCGAAAGCCCCGATTGGTCGCTGGAAGTCAAACCCGAGAGCGAATTAAATAAACAGACGCGAGCGTTTTTTGCTGCCACGGTGGATAGCTCACAGCTCATCAAACAAAAGAGCCTAAATGCCGATCTTAGACATCAGTCGAAAAAAATTTATGAATTGTCTTTGTTGGCGACAATTGGGCTGCTCATAGTCGGCTTCCAATTTGCCCGGCAATTCAGTCTCGCCCCCGGGCAGATCAGTGAATTGGATGTCAAAATAGAGGTGGCAGATATTCCGCCCACGGAACAGTTTCGGCAGCCCATTGCGCCGATGAAACCGAGCATTCCTGTTCCCACGGAAGAGGAAGCCGTTCCCGAAGACATGACCATCGCTTCTACGGAGCTGGATTTGTCAGACATACCACCGCCGCCTTCTGCACCGGACGAAAACGATGAAATGCCCATTTTTGTGGCTTTTGATGAACCTCCAAGCATCATAGGCGGCATTGCCGCTCTCAATAAATTTTTGAAATATCCTCAGCTTGCCAGGCAGGCGGGAGTGGAAGGCATTGTGTATGTGAAAGTGCTGGTGAGTGCGGATGGCAGAACCGAAAGAGTAGAGGTGCTGAAGGCCAAGCCGGCCAACCTCGGTTTTGAACAGGCGGCCAAAGTCGCACTAAAAAAAGTAAAATGGCAACCTGCCAAGCAACGCGATCGCAATATCCGCGTTTGGGTTTCCGTACCCATCGAATTTTCATTTATCAATTCCTGAAATACAACGCGGTACCTGTACTCTTTTGGTTGCCAGACTTTAAGTGAAGGACACGGCTCTATTTTATACTGCTAATCCACAGACCAGGATGAAGAGAGCCGAGCCTTAAAAAATGAATCGGACACATTGTTTGAATGGCATTAAATTCACTTTAAAAATCCAAAAGATGGAAAACACCTTCTGGTGCTGAAATTAGGATGACAGGTAGAAAAGTTGTCCACATATTCTTCAAGTGAAAAGACAGCCTTTGTCAGGGCAGCGATCTTAGAATCGTCGCCCACCGCCTCCGCGACGATTGTCTGTGCGGGGACGAGCCTCATTGACATTAAGACTTTGCCCTTTTAAATCCGTGCCATTTAGACCGTCGATTGCCGCCTGCGCTTCTTTTTTAGAAGGCATCTCAATGAATCCAAAACCCCGGGGCTCGCCGCTGAATTTGTCCTTAATAACATTGACGGATGCAAGCTGCCCGAAGGTCTCAAACGCGGCTTTCAAATCGTCTTCAGTGACTTCGCGTGATAAGTTGCCTACGTAAATATTCATGGTATTCTCCTATTTTATAAAAATGTTTATAACTGAATTTTACTTACTGGTATTATGTAATGATTGGCCAAAACGTCCCTGTTTCTTCACTCTGAACCCTCCTTCAATAAGCTTAGGATAGACTGCGTTGGGGGTGTTAAGCTGTTATTTTTAAGTCACGATTCGACTCCGCATAGCATGAAGAGGATCGTGTCCGGTCGAACCCTGTGTAGGCGCTTGGCGCCGTGCATCTATCAAGTTTTGTCGATACGTCAAAGCGTCAGAAATCGCAAAGCGAAACAAATTGACGTATTTCAGATTGCGAAATTCGGAATGTGGAAGGGGAATTGATTGCAAACTATAGACCTGCAAATTCCGAAATCCGCAATCCCAAATCAGCAATGGGAATGTTTCCGAGTTCCTTTTCTCTTGGCTGCATCAGCCATCTTTTCGCAGTAGCACTTGGAAAATTTCAGGAACTGATCGCTTTCTTTTTTTCATCTTCTAATATTTCCAGAACAAATCGCTTTCCCTGTTTGGCTGCAACCGCTGCCAGAATGATTCGAAGAGATTTAGCGGTTTGGCCGCGTTTTCCTATCACCTTACCCATATCTCCATCTCCGACACGCAATTCAAAGACCACGGTACGTTCGCCAGCAATTTCGTTAATTTGCACTTCCTCGGTCTTATCGACTAAGTGTTTGATCAGATACTCAATAAATTCTTTCATTGGAGCCTCCATTTAAACTTAATTTTTTTACAATCACAGTCGTAAAGTCATCCTGTTGCTTTGCCTGATTTCCGAAGTCGAGAGCCGCTTGATAAATCACGTCGACAATTTCTTGCGCGCTCCTGTTTTGCCGTTGAGCGATCAATTTTGACAAGCGCACGCAGCACCGCCAAATCCTCGATACAAGTCCTTGGGCTGAATCATAAACTTGCTGTGCAGTTAAAGATGGCTTCTCACCGGAGTTGGAGCAACCGCAAAAATCTTGATGGCGTTGTCAGGGAACGAAAATTTCGGGCATATCATCCGCAGCATGGTTTTCACGTTCATCCGCAGATTGCTTAAATCCTCTAATGAAGCGCCACTTTCGGTCATCTTGCCAATGTACTCATCATAATCAATGTACAGCACTTGTAGATATTCAGGATCATTCTCTGCGAAGAATTGCTTTACGGAAGCGTTGCTGGAGTCGAGATGGTCGCGCAGTTTTTCGCTGATTTTTGTCCCCACAAAAATCGTGTTGTCATTGCTCTGCATAATTTCCTCTAAGCGATTTCTTTTTGTGTGTGGTTGGTTTTTTTGACTTTGAAGCCTTTTTTGGAGCTCGCTTCTTCTTTCTGGATTTCACGGGCCGTGGAAATAGTAACCACTTGCTCACGGAGCCTGAATTGAAAATCGGCCTTAGCTAACTCCAGCAATCGTGATTGACAAATCCAGCATATATGGTATTGCAATGGCTTATAAGGCAGTTCCAGTGGTCGCTGCATTTCGTGGATATAACATTTGGTTCTGCCCGTTCTCGGCGATTCTTTCATTACCGTCATACGTTTATCTCCTGTTTGATTTCAAATGTAATGGATGTTGACGTCATGCTTCAACATCTGTGATGCAAAAGGTGTTTCCAATGTGGTGATGCATCAACAATTTACTATCCGTGACGCGATTCGTGCAACCCCATCACCACGCGCACTCGTCTCGCTGCCCAGCTTTTTGAGAAAGCGAAGATGCGCCGCCACTGCCTCACGTAAAGTCGGGTACGAAACGTAAGTAACCCAATACTCATGGCAGGTGCGCTCGACGATTTTGCTGATGGCTGGGTAATGGACGTGGCAGATTTTTGGAAACAAGTGGTGCTCGATCTGGAAATTCAGACCGCCGCAATACCACGCTGCCAGCCTGCTTTTCGGCGCAAAATTCGCTGTGGTCTCCACTTGATGAATGGCCCATTCGTTGTCGATTTCGCCAGTATCCGCATCCGGACTCGGGAAGGTGTTGTCTTCCGCGATGTGCGCCAGCTGGAAAACGGTGGCCATTGTAAAACCGAGGACAATATGCACGAGGAGGAAAAAGGCCAAAACATGCAGTACCGGAAGAAAAAACATGGGGATCACCAGCATGTAGCCGAAATAGAAAATTTTAGTGAGAAAAAAAAGCCATGATTGGGCTGCGGGTGGTTTAGGCAAATGGTAATCGCCAATCCGCTGTGTGAAAAATTTTATCAAATCACCGCTTGTGACCCACAGCAAGGTCATCAAACTGTATATCGGAAAGGCATACCAATGCTGAAACCGATGCCAGGGCCGCCATGGTTGTTGTGGGCAAAAACGCAGGATACCGAAGACTTGAATATCGTCATCGAGCTCACTAATATTGGTATAAGTGTGGTGCAGGATATTATGTTTGTGCCGCCAAAACATGTTGCTTCCGCCAATGAGATCGAGCGTGAAGCCCATGAACCAATTCAGGCGTTTGCTCTTTGAATAACTGCCGTGTGCGCCGTCGTGCATGATGTTGAACCCCACCAGTACAAAACCCTGGGCCACTGCAATAGCGGAAATAAGGGCCAAAATGAGTGAAGATGCCGCAAATAAGAGCAAAATATAAGACGACACCAACCACGATAAAATAAGGATCGTTTTTAAAACCATGCGCCAGTTCGCATTTGGGGAAAGGTTGTTTACTTCGAAATAGTGGTTCACGCGTTTCCGGACTTCCGCATAAAAACCTATCCGTTTTGGAAAAGTTATCTTCTTCATATCCTGCCTTAATATCTTTGTTGAACTGAGTTTGATTTGATCCATGCAACTGGATCAGCGGCTATCGTCATATCGACCGTTGAAGTTTTGTAACCGGGTTTGCTGCCGCGATTCCTGACGTTGTGTTTCAACTCGAATTGTTGTATAAATATAAACAGTCACCAGGACTACGGACATGACTAAAATTATTAATGTACTCATTGAAATTCTCCTATTCTATACGTTTCTGCCATTGAATATAAGGCAAGGTCTAATGATCTTCACTTGATGCTTTTGTGTGTTTCATTTGTTGCCTCGATGGTTATTTTGATCGGTCATTTGCACCGCCTTTCATGAAAGTGTGAAGACTGACTTTTCCTCTGTACAGGTAGATCTTTTTCATTTACTTAAAAAGGAATCTTTCTGTTGTTTTTCCTGTTTCTTTTTGTTTTTGGCCGCTTGTTGTTTCTCCTTTTGCTTCTTTCTCTTGGCCTGATCCTTTTTGCCTTTGTCTCCCATTTTTATACTCCTTTTGATTGGTAAGAAGGCTTTTGCAAAATTCTATTGGTAAGAAAACGATTCATTGCATTAAATCTGGCGCTTCCCGTAATTTGATTTGCCACCGTCTCACTCCCTGTAAAAAAGAAGGTTGAAATAGGTAGAATCCTAGCACGGCGGAGCCGCAAATGTTTAAATGACTTGCTTTGTTGTGGTCCA
>JBHHXN010000161.1:0-11769 GCA_046757025.1 bacterium | reverse complement strand
TTGTTTTCTTTGCAATCCATTCTCGCAAGCAAGATGCTTGCGTTACATTTTCACATAGGCTCTAAAAGTTGAACACCTGAAATTGCAGAAGTCTAAAACAATAACAATAACAAAGGAGTCAAGAGATGTCTTATGCTGCAGGAGTCGATGTCGGATCGACACAAACGAAAGCCATTGTCCTCGATGAAGACAAACAGATTGTCGGGCGAGCGCTCATAGATACCGGCGCCAACGTTAGTGCCGCAGCACAGAAAGCGTATCAAAAATGTCTGGACACGGCGGGTCTGGGTGACGAAGAAGTGGATTATATCATCGGCACCGGTTACGGCCGCTACAAAGTCACTTTCGGCAACAAGCAAGTCACGGAGATAAGCTGTCACGGCCGCGGTGCGGTGCACATGTTCCCCGAAACGCGTACGGTCATCGATATGGGAGGACAGGACAGCAAAGCCATTCGCGTCAGCCCGCAGGGAGAAATTATCGATTTTTGCATGAACGATAAATGCGCTGCCGGTACCGGCCGTTTTTTAGGGGCCGCCGCTGTGGCGCTGGACATTTCTCTGGACGACTTAGGCGCCACAGCTTTAAAAGCGGAAAAGCCGGTGAGGATCAGCACCACCTGCACGGTTTTTGCTGAATCCGAAGTGTTGTCCTGGCTGGGAAAAGGCAAGAAATTGGAAGACATTCTCTGGGGAGTGCACCTGTCGATTGCCGCCCGTTCCGTAGGTCTTTTGCGACGGGTAGGCATCGAAGACGCCGTCACCTTTACCGGCGGGGTAGCAAAAAATGTCGGCATGGTGAAAGCGATGGAAGAAGGGCTGCACCGAAAACTCAACGTCAACGAAGAATCGCATTTTATGGGAGCTCTGGGGGCGGCGCTGTTTGCCCTCGATCATATCAAAGCCAGTAGAAAACCGGTTGCAAAGGAGGTGAAATAATCATGACTTACACATTAGGACTCGATGTCGGATCCACGTATTCCAAAGCCGTCATTTTAAACGACCAGCACCAAATCATAGCGCGTAAAATGGAAGCCACCGGTTCGAAACTCCAGGAGGTAGCCGAACGCGTTTCTCAAAATACCGCGGTGGAGGCCGGGCTCACCCTGCAGGACATCTCTTACGTTATCACCACCGGTTACGGCCGGCACCTGATTCCGTTCCGGGACTTGCAGGTCACCGACTTGACCGCCAGCGCCCGCGGCGCGAATTTTCTGTACCCCGGCACCCGCACCGTACTCGATATCGGCGGCCAGACCATGAAAGCCAGCCGTATCGACGAGCAGGTAAAAGTCGTGACTTTTCGTCTCAACGACAAATGCGCTGCTGGCACTGGAGCTTTCCTCGAGAAAACTTCAAGATATATGGGCTACAACACAGACGACATCGGTGCCTTGTTGAAATTGTCCAAGGAGAAAGTGCCGATCTCCGGTGTGTGTGCGGTCTTTGCAGAATCAGAAGTGATCAGCCATCTATCCGAGGGCGTGCCGCCGGAAGATATCATGTTCGGCGCCATTCTTTCACTCACCGACCGTTCGGTGCAATTGATGAAGCGCATCCGCTCGGAACCGCAATATACCCTCATCGGTGGTATTTTGCGCTGGCAGAGAATGGCGGACGTCATTCGTGAGCGCTTGCAAACCGATGTGAACGTTCCGGAAGGCGACATGCCGCAATTCACCGCCGCTCTGGGGTGCGCCATTCTTGGGCACATCCGCCTGCGAAAACTGCAGGAAGAAAAAACCGCGGCCAAAAAATTTTCAGGCAGCATGGCAGCAGTTGGTTGATTTCAACTACATCCGATTTCGACATTTAAGCCAGGGCCAAATGTCTACATTTTTTCCACACTTGTGGCAAATGGAATTAATCCAAAACAAAAATCAGTCAAATTCAGATTCACATATATTATCTTTTGAAAGGAAAACACATGAAAGCAACAGACATCCTCACGGAAGAACATCGAATTATTTTGAAAGTGTTAGCTTGCACTGAAAAAATCGTCGCAGAAGCTGATTCAACTGGCAAACTGAATGCCGATGCTGCCAATGCAGCTATTAGCTTTTTCCGAAATTTTGCCGACGGCTGTCACCATGCGAAAGAAGAAGATCGGTTATTTGTGGTCATGCAGGAAAATGGCATTCCCAGAGAAGGCGGGCCCATCGGGGTCATGCTCATGGAACACGATCACGGCAGAAGCTGTGTCAGGGGAATGGCACAGGCAGTGGAGAATGCAGCACAGGGCGATGAAACCGCCTTACAGAATTTTGCTGAAAATGCCAGGAATTTTGTCGCTTTGCTTACCGACCACATTGCCAAAGAAGATCAAGTGCTGTTCCCAATGGCTGGACAGATTTTAGATGCAAGCAAAGCAGATAACCTGATATCTGATTTCAAAGAGATCGAATCGGCTGCCGGCGGGAATCGTCATGCGGAATACATCCAGATCGCCCGGCAGTTGTGTGAGCAGTACGACATCGCGTTTGTGGATCAGGCGGACATCCAAACCCTGACCACGGAATTGATGTGAGCTTCTGATGAAGACCACGGCGGATTTGCCCGGGTTGATTGACGGTTTCAAAATAAAAAACTCACTCGATCAAAACCGTCATCTAATTTCTATCATTGTCTATGGTACAAAACGAAATGAATGAGAAAAAGCCGAATCGTCCTTCCGCAGGAAGCGGTGAAAACTGCGGTAACCAAAACGGCACTTTGCTGGGCTGCACCATTCCGGCGGATGCGCGGCTCATCAATGAGGGATGGGAGCGCCGATTCATCGCGGACAATCGCATGGCCCGGGATGCCGTGGACAGTTACCGCGAGCTCGGTTACGAAGTTCGACTGGAACCCGTGGACGCCGAACAGTTAAAAGATGAATGTAGCGGCTGCAAAGCGCTGTTCAGCCGTTTCAAAGCGGTATATACCAGAAAAATGCCTGAGTGATGCCGGCCAACAATCAGCGAGGTGTGAGTTAATAATCATAAAACAGCGTAAGAACAGAAATTGGCGCAGAAGGGATCGATTTAAAAAACGGTAATTTTTATTCTATCAAAATGACAAAATCGCTGGCTGCAACTATGGCACGCAATTCCCCGTCGTAAAATTTCTCACGATACTCTTCCGATTCGATCAAATGTTTTTTCACCGTGGCGTGATCGCGCTCTATCAAGTATTTCAGCTCTTTGAGATCATCAGACCATCTGAATCCGTTAAAAAATTGTGCGCCCGAAAATTGCGTTTTGTAAAGCGCGTTGCGTGAATAGCATGTGCCAAGATAAATAAATTGCTGGTTTAACTGCGCAAAATAATCCACGGCCGAGGTCATCATGTACATGCCCAGATTGCGGGCGTAGTAATTCAAATCATAAAAAGCGTAATAATAATAGACCAGCTTCGTCCCCTCGATGTAGAGAGTGGTAATGCCGACATCCTGACCGTTTTCAGAATCCGTATAAACTAAGAGATGCGAGATGATTTTCGAATTGAATAACGAGTCCAGTCGCTCGTAGGTCATGACGTCTTTGCCGAATTTGATATCTGCGTAATTTTTGCAAAACTTACGCCACTGTGGTGTGTACTCGAACTCAGCACGGGGCAGCAGCCGATAAGAGATATCTTCGCATTTGCGCAGGATGCGGCGGTTTTCCGATGAGCAGGTGAATTGGGACAAATCCACGCGCAGGTGGCGGCACATATAATAGCGCTTGAATTCCCGGGAAGCCGGCAGGAAACCGCGGGCGAAAATCATGGAGGGCGTTTCACCGGCCTCCGGGATGGCCCAGATGGCGTAAGGGAATATGTAATTGGAATAATCCGATTTGTATTCAGAAAATAAGAGTTTCATTTTGACCCGTTCAATCTATCGCAAAAGTTAAATACTTTAATTTTGAAAGAAAATCCGACGACGTTGGTAGCGGTATCTTTGAACTCACAAGTAAACCCGCGGCAGCCGCCAGCTCCAACTGGTCAACACGTCGTACGACACGGTGCCTTTCAATTTCGCCAGCTCGTGGACGTCGATTTCTTCCTCTTCCTGAACACCCATGAGCACGACTTCGTCCCATCTCTTGGATTCGGGTATATCGCTGACATCTACCATCATGGCGTCCATGGCATTGCCGCCGACCACCGGCGCGCGTTGGCCATGAATCAGCACCGCGCCCTGATTGCGCACACGGGGATAGCCGTCGCCGTAACCCACGGGCAGCACCGCAATGGTTCGCGGCTGTGAAGCCTGGTAGTGCATGCCGTAACCCACGTAATCGCCAGCCTGCAGATTTTTAATGGCGGTGACCTGTGTTTTTACCGACATCACCGGCTTCAAGCCGGGAATTCTGCGGCAGACCTGCGACGGGTAAACTCCCAGCGGTAAAATACCGATCCGCACCATATCGAAATGCGCCTGCGGTAAATCGAGATAGCCGCCGGTATTGCATATATGATAGCGCGGCACAAGAATATGGCTGCGATTCAAATGGGATACAACCTCGTTAAATCGCTGCAACTGCTGCAGTGCAAAACTCTTATCCAATTCATCGGACATGGCGAAGTGGCTCATCACGCCAGCGAGCTGTAAATTTTTCGCAGAGCTTATCTTTTCAATCACCGCCAGCGCCGCGGTCCAGCGCACGCCGTAGCGACTGAGTCCGGTATCCACTTCCAGATGGACAGGAGCTATTTGGCTTGCTGATCTGGCGAGCTGATCGTACCGGCTGGCGGTCTCGGCGTCGTTGATAAAACAGGTCAAACGATGTTCCAGACACCATTTTAACTCCGCCTCTGTTCGTTCGCCAAACAGCAAAATATCAGCAGAAACCCCCCTTTGCCGCAGCTCCACGGCTTCGTCGATGGTGGCCACCGCCAACATTTCGGCACCGGCTTTTAGAGCGACTCGAGCGGTTTCCGCGGCGCCGTGCCCGTACGCTTGATCTTTTACCACCGATAAGAAAGCCAATTTCGTTGGCATGTCCTGTTTGATCAGTTGGAAATTTCGTCGAAGCTGTGCGAGGTTGATTTCGACCCACGCCGGTCGAATGGAATTTTGATCTGGGAATTCTGGCATCAGGCTCGATGAGTATTTAACCGATTAATAATTTGATCATAACAAATCGTCATTCGCTGCCCGGCGGCCACAAACTCTGGCCAACATCGGTGCGATAATAACTGCTCAAACAGCGTATCTTTGCGATATTTTTGTAAGCTTTCTCAATGGCTGCATTCAAAGTTGACTCAATCGCGACCACGTCGGCGATGCGCTGGCCCGTGGAGTAAAGTTCACCGCTGGCTTTTTGCGCCACTTCGTTCCACCAGACGTCGCAATCAAAATCGCTGTGAATTTGCACCGGCAGTTCCGGACCGCGAATTTGCTCGTAGGGATACCCAAATCCAGCTAAAGTCAAGGAACAACCGTATTTTAAATCCTCATGAAATTGCAGGGTCGGTTTTTCATCTTTGGCTACCGCCAGCAGTACCTGCAGCGGTTCCTTCAGCATGCGCAAAATAATGGGACCGCAGGTGACGCCGATGCGAACGTTGTATTCCAGCACAAACCAGCGGTCGTTTTTACGCACCGCCGTGACTTGCACCGGACCGTGAAAATGGACTTCCCGAAACCAGGGCCGCAGCGGGTGTAGAAGCTGCTCGGCCAGTCCATACTTATCCTGCGGATCCTGCTCCACCAGGCCTCCCAGCGGCGCGCCGGCCACCATGCCCATGTTGCCGTTGAAAGCGCGCTTGTATTCCTGGTTGGTGATCAGCGAATAAATTTCGCCCCCGCTCACCAGCGCAATATGCCCGGCTTCGCGCGTTCCCATATACTCCTGCAAAAATACCCCCTCCTCGTAATTGATGCGTTTTAACCAACTGCGGGTGTCGGCAGCGGATTCACAAATGATGGTGTGAACAGGACTGCTGGGCGAGCACAGGGTATTTTTGATCACGAAGGCTTTCTGATGTTCATTTAATATATTTTCAGCCTCGAGGCGATTTTTCGCCAAAAATGCCTCGGGGAAAGGTACGCGGTATTTTTCGCAAAGCCTTCTGGTAAAATCGCGATCGCGTTCCAACAACATACCCTGACCGGTTGGCGAAAATATGGGGATTTCCGTAGAGAGAAAATCATCGACCCAATCCGTCAATATCCAGTCGATGGACATGGGAATCACCAGATCGATTTCACGCTCATTGAGCAGCGTGCAGGGTTCAGGATAAACATCAGGTAAAAAGGTCTCGCCTTCCAGCGCGGGACCGTAATGGCCGTAATCACGCGTAAGATAGGTGCAAACCTCGGCGCCTTGCTGTTTCAGGATCTGTAAAACTGCCTGAGTAAATGCGCCCACGCCCCAAAGCATGACGCGTGCCGGTTCATTAGATTTTGAATGGTGGTACACGATTCGTATTTTTTTGAATTGAACAAAAGGCAGCCTGTTTTTGCTGCTCTTCAAAAATGAATCCTTTGCAATTTCTTCATTGTCAGCACGGGTAGCATCGCGCTTAAAACTCAGCAGAAAAACCCGTCACAAAATTGCGATTCTCCTCTATAAATCGGTCTCTGAGCGTGTAGGCATAGTTCAACATATTGTTGACGCCGATAAAAAAGGTAAACTGGTTCCAGTAAAAGAAAATGCGCGCATCTAAAACTTTTTGGGACACCAGCTGATGAATGCCGGGGGTGCCATAGTGTTCCTGAGCACTGGCATATTTGTAATCGACTTGAAATTCCACGTCGCCGGCCCGTAAGGAAGGGGCTATATAAGCGATGAATTTTTGCCGGTAATTGAGAAGTTGCATTTTGATTCGATCCTGCGGATTCATGTAAATGAAATTCAGTTTGAGCCCCAGTCGGTTGTCCCACCAGCGGCCATTGGATACCACCTCGATCCCCGGAATGCGCACTTTTGGCAGATTGATAAACTGCACCCGGCTACTTTGTTCAATGGGCTGCGGCTCGATTAGGTTTTCGACGTCGGTGTAAAAACCGTTCACCTCAAAAAACCAGGAGGGCGTGATTTTTTGCCGCCATCCCAACTCATAAGACCAGGACACCTCGGACTTAAGGTTTGGATTGCGAATGAGCGTCAACGAACCGAATTCATCTTCAAAAAACAACTGAAAGACCACAGGAAATTTAAAGCCGTTGGAGACCGCCCCGCGAACGGTGGTATTTTTAAAGGGATGAACATTCAACCCAACTTTGGGACTGAAATGCTCATATTTCCGGCCCTCGCTAAATCGGGCGTTGAGATCGCTGTAAATTTCATAGCGATCATAGCGTCCGCCCAGCGTCAGGTTGATATTTTTGTGCATACTCCAGTCCACCTGAAAATACGGTGCGGCCAAAATCGCATCGCGTTTGCCGTAAAAGGTGGTGTCGGATTCTACTTTATCAAATTTGAAATCCGCACCATAAACGATGGACCATGAGCTATTGGGAATAAAATTACCTTGGACGGTACCCCCTAGTCCGAGCGCCGGAGAAAAGTTCACGTCGGCAAATTGCGTCCCCAGCAAAAAGCGGTTGTAAAACACGCGGAACTCCAGCGCGGCCTTCGAAGAAATCGGCAGGCGGTATTTCGTAAAAAGCGTCAAGCCGTTTTGAGTCTGATGCTTATCTCGATCAGCTCTATTGACTCTGGATGCTTGTTTTTGGCTTTCCCAGAAAACAAACACATCCGAATCGTCGTGCATGTAATTCGCAAAAAGAGTGAGCGTGGAAGCATTTGGAAATCGATAATCCAATTTTCCGGACAAATTGAATCGCTCATATTCGCCATGGTCGGTGTAACCGGTGGAGTAACTGCGGCCGCCGGAAATTCGCAGCCCAAGATTGCCGAATTGCCGGCTGTGGGTAAAATCCTGGCGGTTGAAATGGAGGATGCTATCGGCGCGGGCAGCCCAGTTCCAATCGGGCTCATGGTAGTCGTCGTAAACTCCTATGAATGCGCGAACAAAGGTGCGGCTTTTCGGGCTGGGCCTGCGGGAAATAAAATTGACCACGCCTCCCATGGCCGATGAACCATACAGCGCCGAACCGGCGCCGCGCACGATTTCGGCCCGTTCGATATCCGTAGGGGAAACCATAAACCAGTTGACCTTGCCAAAATCGCTATTCATGATCGGCACGTCGTCGATCATCACCAGCACCCGGCTGCCGATGCCGTAGGTGTAGCCATCGGAGCCGCGGATGGTCACATTTTCCTGCAGAACCTGAACTCCGGCAGCGGTTTCCAAAGCGTCTTCGATGCGGATGGGATTGCGGTTCAGAATTTCCTTCGCGGTCAGTACTTCCACGGAAGCAGCGGTTTTTTCAATCTCTTCCTGCCACTTACTAGCGGTAACCACCACTGGATCGATTTCGATGGGGGATTCGGACAATCGCACCATCACCAGGGCGGTGTCGCCCACGGCCACTTTCACATTCGGAATGTTTTTTCTGGTGTAGCCGATCATGGTAATGCGTAATGTATAATTTCCGTATGGTACTTTTTTAATGATGAACGCGCCCTTCAAATTCGTGCTGGCGCCGAGTACGGTATTCAAGACCTGAACGTTCACGCCGGGCAGCCCTTCTCGGGTTTTGGCGTCCACTACCCGGCCGATTACCACTCCCTGCCCGAACAAATTGGTGGTCCCGGCTAAAAGTAAAATAGCAACCAATTTCAAAATCAAAGATATCCCTTTTTGTCTCATTTCAATCCCTTTAAAATTTTGGGGTTATTGAATGATTAACGTGCTACCAAAATCGGCTTGAATGTCCACGCCGGATTTCGTTTCGCCTTCGATTACCTCGATGCCGGTATTTAAACCGGCCGCGCCGATGAGTTTAAAATCGAGCAATTCCGCGCCGACTGGCTGCCAAACTAACAGGACGGCATACAGCCCGGGCGCAATATCGATTTCGTAATCCAGAGAATCTACGGGTACTTTGGGAAGCAGTACGATTTCCAGTTCTGGGAAAATGCAGATACTGAGAGTAGGATTCTCGGTGTTCAGCACCGCCAGTCCCATATTTTCGATATCGGTGGGCCAATCACCCTGAAACGTAATCTGCCCAGTCATTTTAGCCGTGCGATCGACTTTCTTTAAATTAACTTCAAATTCGATGCCTTCGGCCACGTGCTGAGAATCGCTGAGCGTAATTTTATTGAGCTCATTGTTATCGTTGCAATAAACGCCGATAACGTTTCTGAAAATATTCCACGGTGTGCCTTTGGCCTTCCAGACCGCCACAATGGCGTCGAATTCCTCCAGAGGAACCTGAAATTCAAAAGGTAAAAATTCTTTTTTAGTCGTATCGTTTTTGTTGTGAAGATTGTTGCTGGTCAGCAGTTCCGCAAAGTTGGTGGGTGGAAACTCCTTCACCAGAGCGACCCGTATATCACCGGTAGTATCGGGTGGAGCCGCGTTCAGGCGAATAACCCCTTTGATGGTGCCCTTTAAAAAATCGGATTCAAGCCCAAAATCATCACAGGCCACCCAAGAAATCACAATTACCCCAAGAACACCCAAAATACAAAAAGCGCCGAATAGTCGCCGCTTGTTTAATAATTCCATTGGAAAACCCCTCCTGAGTTGTAAATTTCTCCATTTCATATCCATTAAAATTCGAACAAATATAAATATTCTGCCAAACAATGTCAATATTTTCGTATGCAGTTGAAATTTATCTTTCTCCGCAATTTTGGCTTTTAAAACTCACCGCGGTTGCAGTCGTTTTTGAACACGTGCACAAACCAATTCATGGGCGTAAAGCGGTTTCCTCAGCGCGGTTTTCAATGAACTCAAAATATCAAAATGATAATTCAACGATAGAGCCCGGCCTGATCCCATTTTGAGATAATTTCCCGAATTAAACCCGCCACACGCTCATTAACCCGTTCAAAGTACGCTTTCGCCTGTTTTTCATCAAAGGTGGGATAACCCTGTCCTTTTTCATACAACCCGATGGAGGAAGGAAACGGCACCGCGTGCCAGGAAGTCCCCCTGGGATAAGCGGTGGCCATGTCCTGGCTGTAGCGCTCCGGATGCACATGCTCCGGCACGATGGCTTGTACGTAAGCAGTCTCATTGTTACCCGCATGGCCGCCGTTTTCGCCAAACACCGCATAGGTATCTTCGGACGCCAGAGTCCACCAATTTATCACCAGGATGCGTACGCGCTGCTCTTCCGACACTTGATTGGTCGCCTCCTTCAAAATAGCGGTCTGCGGTCCGCCGTGGCCATTCAGCACCACGATGTTTTTGAAGCCGTTTTTTGCCAGTCCAATCATGATATCACGGATAAACAAACGATACGCTTCTGCGCTGATGGCAAAGGCACCCGGAAAAGCGCGCATGGTTCCGGTGACGCCGTAGTTCAAAGTCGGAGCGATCATGGCGTCCAGTTTTTCAGCCATGGCCCGGGCCATGGCCTCGGGCGCCAAATTATCCGACCCGTTGGGCAGCACGCCATGCGGTTCGAGCGTTCCCACTGGCAAAAGTACGGTGGCAATTTTTTCCGGCACCTGCTCCTGAAACTCCTGCCAGGTGATCAGATTGAGCTCGCGTGTAGTCGGCGCATCTTTGGATTGCGCCCGCGCCAAAACGGGCAGCAATCCGATGACAAAAATTAACATTCGAATCGAATTTTTATCCGGCATATTTTCCACCTCCTATTTTTGATGAAAATAATTCTGTAAAATTGGGCGTTCAACCTTTAGAGCCTGTGTTAATAATCAGCACATCCACTAAAACCGAGCACACCACAAATGCCATCACGGAAGAATCTGTTAAATAAACAGCCCCTCACAGCACAACAATAAAAATTCTGACAGCATGTCCCGCAAGAAGGGAGATGACAGCAGCGAAGTTTTACACGTTTTCGCACAGCGCTTTAGGATGCAGCAAGCTGAACCCTTAGCACCTCTCTGTGTTTCATTTTGAAGAAGCCGATGATGAGGCCGAAACAAACTATATTTTGCAGCTCATCGAACCGCGCTTTTCTAGATAGCGCTGATGATACTCCTCTGCACGAAAAAATTCGCTTGCAGGTGTAATTTCTGTAATAATGGGATGCTTAAATGTACCGCTTTCATCCCACTGAATTTTTGATGTTTCCGCCAGCGTCTTTTGTTCCGAGTCGTGGTAGAAGATGGCCGAACGATACTGCGTGCCCACGTCCGCACCCTGGCGGTTTAACGTGGTGGGATCGTGGATCTTCCAGAACACGTTGAGCAGTTCGTTGTAAGTTATCCGTTCCGGATCGTATTCGATTTCAACGGCTTCAGCGTGACCGGTGTTACCGGAACAAACCTGTTCATAAGTGGGATTTTCCAGCGCACCGCCGGTGTACCCCACTGCGGTTGCTTTCACTCCTTCAAGCTGCTGAAAGGCCGCCTCCACACCCCAAAAACAGCCGGCGGCAAACGTGGCTTTGGCCATGATATTTAACTCCTTTCTGTGTTTGAGAAAACAAGGTAGTGAATTTTTATTAAAAAAACAAAAATCCGCCGACGCGACTTAAAAAGTTCACACGCTGGGAGTTTCTGACACCTCTGAAATTCAGTTTAAATTTCCGTTCGCAACGCCCTTCATCTGCACCGGGTTTTAATTGAATTTCACAAAAAAAGTTTTATCTTGCTGGAAAGTTCATTGGGATTTAATTAATTCAAGTTTCGCAGTTGTGTAATCAATTGTTTTATAGTGCATTTTTCTTAACCGGCATTCACATAATTCCTTATAATAACTATCGTTAGAAAAATTCCAAAATAGCAGAATGAAGCCATTAATTTAA
>JBHHXN010000160.1:0-11844 GCA_046757025.1 bacterium | reverse complement strand
TCTCAGACGGTGTTTGCTCGATGGCACAGAATAGGTCATCGGCGTTTGTTAATTTTAAACTGACTTTTTTGCGCGATTTTATAGTATTACTTCTGAACTTTTGCATTTTTTTACAAGAAAATGGCTAAATGACGCGAAGTGAATGACACGACCCGTCATAAAGTCATCAGGTCATTTGCCTTTGGCGTCATTTTAGACAGCAGCAATAATTCACCTCTGTCAATGACAGCGAGGCTTAATGACGGCTGATAATAGCACCATGGTTTGGACCACAACAAAGCAAGTCATTTAAACATTTGCGGCTCCGCCGCGCTAGGTTTATAACCAGACAACCGCGGTGTCATTCTAATTGTGTTGACTCACTGAGTGAATAACCTTGTCTTCAGTATGCGGTGTCATGTATTTCTTTGTTTTTACGAATAAAGAAATTGTCGGCCACTTTGAAAGGTGGACCACGAATAGCAGACAGTCAAAAATAAGCGCATAAATATCCCGTTTGTGAAAAAATTGTTCGATCGAAAAAACACGAACGAACAAGACCTTCTCGTTTTGTTCTACACAAAAACGGTGTAAAACAAAACGAAAAGTGCTCTTCGAAAGAAGAAAAGCATTTGTATTTCAATAAATTATGGAAAAATGGCTTGCTTTTCAATATAGCAGAATGACACTTTCTGAGTAAATTGGATAACCGTACACGCATGAGTTTAAAGCTGAGTTTTCTGATGTAATCTTTTGAATTCTCTTTTACACAATATTTACAATAGTTTGTGACTTCGTGGCTATGCATTATTCAGGATAAATTATGTTTGAACGAAAACTTAAGAAATCAAAGAGGATGATGTCATTGCGAGCGGTCCCGCTGAACGTTGGGGAGTTTTTGTTCAGGCACTAAATAGCAGTGAATGCGTAATAAGTCAGTCACGGAAATGCGCAGTTTTATCTTGCTATTGAAAGGAAATTGTTTTATTATGGTTAATTATTTTGTTAACTGAACAAGCAACCGAACTCAAAACTAGCCACTGGTTAAAGCCATGATTGATCAACTTGAGAATCCAGACCGTATTACCTCAGCAGATATCGTCGTGGGTGTGCCATCGTACAACGAAGCGGATTCCATCGCCATTCCGGTGGACATCGCCAGCAAGGGCCTCATGGAATTTTATCCAAATAAATCGTCGGTGATAATCAATGTGGACAATCACTCTCCCGACAATACCAAAAAAGCGTTTTTGAACACACCGACCAAAGTGCCGAAAATCTACGTTTCCACACCGAAAAACAAAAAAGGCAAGGGGCTGAACGTGTGCAATTTATTTGAAGTGGCGGTTGAGCTGCGCGCCAAAGCCATCATCATGTTGGACGCCGATCTGAAGAGCATCACTCCTGAGTGGATCGAGCACCTCTCCCTGCCGCTTTTCGACGGTTACGACTACGTGGTGCCCATCTATATTCGGCACAAATACGACGGCACCATCACCAATAACATCGCGTACCCCATGCTGCGTACTCTGTACGGTTTGCGGGTTCGGCAGCCCATCGGCGGCGATTTCGGTGTATCCGGCAAATTAGCACGCTGCTACCTGGTTGAAAAAACCTGGTCCGAAGATGTTTCCAATTTTGGCATCGACGTCTGGATGACCACCATCGCCCTGGGCCGGCATTTTAACATTTGCCAGACCTTTATGGGTTCGCCCAAATCTCATCGCGCCAAGGACCCCGGCAGCGATTTAGGACCCATGTTTCTGCAGGTAGTGGGAACGATTTTTCAATTGATGATCGATTTCGAATATCTCTGGAAAGACACCTTTAAGTCCCGACCCAGCATCATTTACGGTTTTGGGCTCGGTCAAAATATCGATCCGCCGGAAGTAAAAGTCAATCGTACACGTTTGCACAACTCATTTAAATCGGGGCTGAAAAAATACCACGACCTCTGGCAGTCGGTGTTGTCTTTACAAAATTGGCAGGTGGTAGAACGCCTGCAGCAAATGACCTGTGATGAGTTTTATTTTCCCAGCAACGTTTGGGCGCGCATCGTATTCGATTTTGCCATTGCCTACCGCAGTCAGAAAGTCGAACGCTCCGAGTTGCTGCAAGCCCTCATTCCGTTTTACCATTCGCGCACGTTATCTTTTGTGAACAAAACGGCCAGCATGAACACCAGGGATGCCGAGCTCTATTTAGAAAACATCAATCGCGTGTTTGAAGGAGAAAAATATTACCTGCTGGAACGCTGGGATCAATCGTTAAAAGAAAACGGTTTCAACAAAGTGGCGCATTTCTTGTCATAAAAGCATTCGCCCCCAGAAGTTTCCAATTCCAGAAAAAAAGCGGCTAATCTGAATGGGCATTCCTGTCATCCTTTAGCTTTTTTCTTGTTCCTGGCGGGCAATCGACTGATGTCCTCACCCTCTTCGTCGTTGACTTCCTCCTGGTCTCGCATGTAGATGACATGCTCCAGCGCGTGTTTTTTATCTTCATTTTGATACTGCAGCAAAACATTTTCGCCGGTAAATTGCGCTCCGGAGGTAATTTGTTTTTTGTCGATCCAGTCGCGTTTGATGATCCAGCCGCAAAAAAAGAAGATGAGCAGGATCACACCCACCAGCACCATCAGGTCAACGTTTAGCGTTGACGGCATCGGCGCCCTCCATTTTTTCGGTTATTTCAATGCCCATGCGTTTCATGTCTTTCAAGAGCCGCCGTGGCTCCACCACTTGCCCCATCATCCAGAGACCGGGTTTTAGAATGCGGCCATCCAGATATTGCAGCAAACAGGCCACGACCGCGATCGCGGTGAAAAGATAAGCGTCTTCATTAAAAAGGCGCATTTCGAAAGACGCCTTTTGGCCATTTTTTACGCCGTGTGCTTCCACTTTCAGCAGCGTGCCAAAAGGCGGAGAAGAAAAAGTGTTGATCCCCCAACGCAGGCAAGCTGCCAGGGGGTTAATGGCTATTCGCGGCCAGATTTTTAAAGAGAGCATGGCAGCAGGCGTAAAAAACCAATCCACAAACCAGTTAAATCCCGCCATATAAAAACCGGCTTTGGTGAGGGCTGGCAATACTTGTGGAATTTGTCGCAATTCTTCTAAAAACAGAGAATAGCAGGTGCGCTTTCCGAATTCATTGCCAAAATCGAATTTACGTGACTCAAACTTGCGCCATCTGCCGTTTTCATAAAATTGGCCGTTGTAATTTTTGTAGGCGTTAACTATTTCGGTCACGGAATCCCATGTGGGGATTTTTTGTAGAATCAAACTGCCGACACAGGCACTGTCAATTTCCGTGAATAGCTTTGCGGCATGTCGAATAAGCGCGGCGGGCAAGCCCGGATGAAATCCGGCCTCCGTAATAAAACAACGGCCGGCTTTTTGGATATTGTGCTTCAGAGACTGCAGCTCACGAACTTTGTCAGGCGAGAAGTGAATATCCAGGTAATCTATGTCGCAGCTCAAAGCGGCTTCTGCGGTAAGTCGAGCATATTCGGCAGTCGAAGAGGCCGCGATAATCATATCGACATCTTGAAAAGCGGCTTGCAGGCTTTTCTGGAGAGAGGCATCGACGCACATTCCGGCTGCCCGTTTTCCATCAATCTCCCGGTTCAACTCATCTGCAGCCTGATGCGCTTTATCAGGACTGCGGCCGCCGAGCATGAGCTCGACATCGGTCTCTTGCAGCAACAGGCGGCAGATATGCCGGCCGGTGTTGCCATAACCGCCCAGAATGAGTAATCTCTTTTTTGCCATCTAAGAATGAAGCGTGAAAATATCTCTTACAGTTATAATAGAGCGGATTCAGAACAGTAACTCTTATTTTTGTGAATTCAATCAAAAATAAATACTGGCAATGACGGCAGTGCCGGTATTCAAATTAAAGCCACCGGGATTCCCAAATCGCAAAGAACCGGCGTCTGAAATGGTGGCATTCACCTGCGTTTCCACATCAATGCTGAATTTTGGATCGAAAAAATATTCCCCGCCAAACGCCAATCCCAGCAGCCAATCAGTGGTTGAGTTTCCACCTTCTATATTGTTGAGGAAGCTCCCAACCCGTGCGCTTATATAAGGAGCCGCTTTTGCAGTGCGAAGATAAATACTCGGGGCAATACCAATACCCAAGTCGGTGGCACCGTCTTCAATAAAAACCACGTTGACGGCCGGCGCGATGACGGTTTTATCATCCAACCAGAATGGCAGGAGAATATCAAATTGGCTGCTTTGCAGCGAAGCCGAGATGCCAAATTTTCGTTTTTCCGATTCCTCCTGGGCAACAGCCTGATTCAATTGGCTGCAAAGCCATAACACCGTAAATAACAATGGCAGCAAATTTCCTGCTCCGGTCTTGTTCATAGAACTTTTGACACTACCGTCTGAAAATTGTTAAATGCGCTCTAAAGCATCCCCCAAATCTTCGGTGATGTCGTGCCAGTCTTCGAGTCCCACTGAGAGCCGGATGCCGCCGGGCTCCATGCCCATCCGACGTTTTTCATCCTCGGGCATGGCCTGGTGGGTCATGGAGTAGGCGTTTTCCACCAGCGTTTTCATGTAGCCCAGACTGACGGCCAGGGTGATGCAGTAGGCGTGGTCGGCGATGTAGTCGATAAATTTCTCCACCCTGGGGCTCTGTTTACCATTGACTTCGGCACCCTTCAGTAGGAAATAAATCATACTGCCCGGCGCAAACTTACCATCGGGATTGGTCATCTGGCGTTTGGCCAATTCGAACTGCGGATGGTCCTCTAAGCCCGGGTACACCACTTTCTCGACTTTGGGGTGTTCACGCAGGAATTTGGCCACGTGCTGCGCGGTTTTGATTTGATTGGTAAAGCGTGTGGCCAGTGAGGGCAACCCGTACACCAGGAAGACCCAGGCGCTTTTGGGATTGAGGACCCCGCCAAAATCTTTGCGGTAAAGCATGAGCTGGCCGTAGTATTTCTTTTGAGTCACAATCGCGCCGCCCATATCGGTGCCATAACCGCTGACTCCTTTGGTCAAGCTTTGCACGGAAAAATTGGCGCCCAGCTCCAAGGGGCGCTGGCAATAGGGTGAAGCAAACGTGTTGTCCACAATGATTTTGATGTGTTTTTCCTTTGGACGCCGACTGTTGATTTCATCAACGATTTTACGCATGGCAGCAATATCCACCAGAGTCAAGGTCGGATTGATGGGGGTTTCAAAATACAGCACACGCGTTTTGTCGGTAATCGCCTGTCGCAGCGCCTCCTCGTTGTTGACATCCGTCCACCGGGTTTGGATGCCAAACCGCGGCAGCCAGTTGTTGAACAGACTGTAAGTACAGCCGTAGGTCACCTGGTGGGCGACGATCTCATGTCCCTGTTCACATAAAATACAAACCGCTGCACTGATGGCCGCCATGCCGGTGGCGAAAGTCAGACACATTTCCCCCCTCTCCGCATAAGCGAGGTTCTCCTCGAGCATGCCGCGGCTGGGCTCGTCAAGACGATCGTAAATGTAGATGGGGATGTGCTGCGTGTGGTCAACGCTTTCGCTGGCAAACTCAAAAAAACCCTGGGCGCCGCGCTGGGCCGAGCTCAAGCGGTACATGGCCGAAGTGGACATGGGAGGATTGATGTGGTGGTCGTAATCCCACTTCTTGCTCTCGAAATTTCCGTGTATTAGGTGGGTGCGCATGCGATACTGTTCTTTTGATTTTTTGCGTTTCATTTCTGATGATTTCATGTTAAATCCTCCGTTTCAATAACATCTTCAAATAAGATTCATTACATTTAATTTCTGATCATTTCAAATTTCATTAAAATGCCAAAATAAATCACGCTGGTCCCCCATATTCGCGATAGTACGCCTTTTGCAGGAGTTTATGCTCTTCATTTTCATGTTTGCGAATGGTGTTCATGATATCATTTAATTTAGTCCGAATGGTATCCAAACTTTTGGCATCCTTTTCGGGCATCTCCTTCAGCTCTGCCAGCACTTCATCTAATTGGGCTGAAATTTGCTCGTGCTCGGCTTTCAACTGCTGCACCTGGCGCTCAGCTTGCGGCGCGACATTTAGAACATCCTGCATGAATCCGCCCTCTTCTTCCAGATCGAAGTGTTTTAATAGCCGGTTTTTGAAATCCCTGAGCTGCCAGATGCACTCCAGCCGCCAGTTGGAAAAATCTTCTGGCAAAACTTCTTCCCAGAAAGTGATTTTCAAATCGCCGATATCCTGCCTCAACAGATCGTGATCCTTTTCCACCTGCTGTGCAATTTTAGATTTTATCTGTGCCATGCGCCCCTTACCTCCTTTGGTTTCTGAAAAAATGGACTTCTGTTTATTTTTTTTATCCTGACGCACCCTACGACTTCCCACAGGGTGAAGAGCTGGGCAATTTATTGAAAATTAGTTAAATGCGCAGCATCATGGTTCGACTTTGTTCACCATGAATATCGTCACCTTGTGATGTTGCAAAAGTCGGTTCCGAAAAAATATTTTCATTTAAACTGAAATTCCGTTGAGTAGTTAAATTAAGCGAAAATTTTAACGAATCAAAAGCAATTTCTTTCTGGCGGTGAATTTCCCTACTTGCAACTCGTACACGTACACGCCGCTGGCTACCCTCTTTGCTCCACCCTCTACTCTCCCGTCCCAATGCACACGATAACTTCCGGCCGGCTGCCGCGCGTCCACCAGGATGCGCACGCGCTGACCGAGGAGGTTGTAAATAGCAAGCTGCACGCGGCCGGGTTTGGCCAGCTCGTACTCAATCGTGGTGGCCGGGTTGAACGGATTCGGGAAGTTCTGCGCTAAGCTGAATGCACCTGGTCTGAGATCAGAATTATCCTCTTCAACCTTCACAATGGTCTCATTTCGATAGAAAACAAGATTCCCTGATCTGGTGCCGACAAACATGTCCAATTTACCATCACGATCCGAATCACCAAAGGACGGCGTCGCATAACCACCTAAATCTATTCCGCTAAAGGCATCTCGGTTTAGCCGCCATCTCGGTGAAGTCTGGTTGCCAACATTCTCGTACAACATAAGTGTGCCTGACTCCGTACCAAAAACCAAGTCGTGGTCGCCGTCCAGATCCAGGTCCCCGAAGTTACCATAAAAGGCTTCCTCAAGGCTCGGTTCCAGACCATTCAGCCAGTCCGAACGGGCTTTCCAATGGATCGTCCCCGCTCCGAGCTCATTTTCGAAAAAACGATATGCGCACTTGCCGCTGTCGGGACCGACGTAGAGTTTCTGCTGAACCAAGATATCGGGATCGCCATCACCGTCCAAGTCAGCAAAACTGGCTTCGAAGTAGCTGGTATCGGGAGCGCGGCCTTGGTTATAAAACGGCGCGATGAGATCGTTACGCTCGTTCCAGTTTTCCCGCAAATTGGGGTCGGCATTTTCATAGGCCATGAAGTCCGTTCTCTCAGAATAAGACTTCACGGACGAGATGATCAAGTCGGAAAGACCATTGCGATCTATATCGGTGAGTCCAATCTTGACGAGCGCCAGGTCATAAATCCTGAACGGCGCATCGAACCACCCTGTTTGTTTCCACAACTGCCATCCCACCCATTCAGCTTTCTCATAAGAATCAAAGTCAATCTGCGAATAGAAACCACCCCAGAATCCGCCCGCTAACAGCTCCATGGTCTGATCGTGGTTGTAGTCAAATGGAGTCGCGGAGGCGTAATAGTTGAAATTGATCGGACCCAGGCGAAAATAGCTCGAGCTGGCGAATGACCTGTCGTGGTACACTCTTCCAGTTGCAACCTCCTCGAGGATGACTAACTCCTGCATCCGATCCGAGTTCATATCAATAGGCACGAGCTTGCGAATGCCTCCAAAGAACTCCTGTTGAAAATATTGAGGCCTACCTGCCCAGTGGAAATCCAATCCATCCGTTACACCAGGATAAACTGCCAAACCGTAAAAACCTTCAATTACGTAAGCCACCACCAAGTCCAGGAGCTGGTCGTCATCGACGTGTGCGAGGATGGGAGACCAACTCTCGTACCCCGCAGGAGCCTGGTTTACCAACTCGATGCGAGTGGAGTCTTCTTCCCAGATCGGATGAGAGGCATCCCCTGCATTGATGTAGAAACGGAACTTCTCATTTGCTCCCCAAGGATACGATCCGAGTACCATATCAAGGTCTCCGTCGTTGTCCGCATCGGCGAAATGTGGCTCATTCGAGCGATATGGGTAGGCTAGCTCAATGCCTCGAAAAACCGTGGAATCGGCCTGCCACCGGTTCTCAGAATCCTTCTTCCAAAAAAGCAAATTCCACGTCGAAGTGAAACGATCGGCTTCGAACTCTGTAACCAAATCTAGCCAATGGTCGCCATTTAGATCTACCAGGACGACACCTTTGGATCCTCGTGACTCATCCAAGCTGGCGAGCAACTCTGGTGCCTCCTCCCAGTAAGGCGGCGCGGAGGAATTACGGCCACGATACGCCACCAAACGGCTGTCAACGGTCGAACCCTTCTTTCTTAAGATTACATCTACGTGCCCGTCCCGGTCTAAATCGCCCCAGGCCCAACTAGTGACATCAGTCAGATCGAGCCCAGAGGGATTGAGAACCAGATCATCTCGCTGCCAGACCCATTCTTGTGCAAATGAAGGGTGAACGTGGATCAGCGGTACAAGCATGCATAATGAAAAGGCGAGGCAAATTTTCATCTTCTACACCTCTCGGCGCTCAGCGAATGAGCGCCATCTTACGCCTGATTGACAGTGACAGATTGCCGTGTCGCAACTCGTAGAAGTAAATACCGCTGGTCAAGGCAAGCCGGTTTTCTCCCAGACCATCCCAGACCACGCGATGGCGCCCCCCCGGTTGCCACGCGTCCACCAGGGTGTGCACGCGCTGACCCAGGAGGTTGTAGATGGTAAGCTGCACGTGACCGGGTTTCGCCAGCTCGTATTCAATCGTGGTGGCCGGGTTGAAGGGGTTGGGATAGTTCTGGAATAGTTGAAATTGTCCTGGTCTCGAGTCGGCTTCTGAGGAAACGTCCACGGTGGACTCGTTGCGGAAGTAGAACAGCCAGCCGTGGGCGTTGCCCACCACCATGTCCAAACGGCTGTCTCCATCGATATCGGCGAAGGCCGGCGCTGCCAAGGAATCGACATCGAGGCCGGCAAAGGCTTCTGGTATGTGCTTCCAGGCCGGGGCGCTCGCGGCGCCGACATTCTCAAAAAAGCTCAGCGTGCCGTCAAACCCGCCAAACACCAGGTCTTGTTTACCGTCGCGGGTCAAATCCGCAAACACCGCGCTGTAATGCTCCCGCGAATCCAGACCGGACAGCCAGGCTTCGTTTTGCCGCCAGCTTTCCTCAGCACTATTCAGGCGCTCGTAAAAAGTGTATTTCCCCTGCCTTTGAATGAACAAGTCGAAATCGTCGTCGTGGTCGATATCCACCAGGCGCGGGTCGTAGAAATTGGAGTCGGGCGCAAGAAAGTAAGTAAAGCGGGTGGAATCGGGCTGCCAGTTGGGTTGGGCGGCCGTGCCGATATTTTGATAATAGAGCACGCCCTTGCTCACGGCATTTCCGGCTTGATCGGTTTGGATGAATCCCATCAGATAATCATGGTCGCCGTCAACATCGACGTCGGCGATCGTCAAGGTTAGACTCTTCTGGAAATTCGGGTAGAACGTGTAGGCGGTGCTGGGGACGTTTTCTGTTAATTCGACTCCAGGGTCAAACTGTCCGTCCAAATTCTGGTAGGTGTGCATGCGGCCATCATAAAAAACATTGACAAAAAAGTCGATGAGAGAGTCCCCCGTTACTAATAGATCTGGCAGGTCGTCGCCATGGGCATAGTAGAAAAACGGTCTCGCTCTGGATTCGACATTCACAGCCCCAAGAAGCAAATCACCTTCCCAATCGATCAATGCGGAATCGATCGTACCTTTATTGAAATGGATGGCAATATGGCGCTGCCAATCGGTTTTAACAACATCGGTTAAAAAGTCCTGATTGTAATTCACAAGACCATACGCGGGCGCCACAGGTGTTTTCAGGCTCGTCCAGAAAAGGCGAACGGAACGAAGGTCTTGCCAATCCGGTGCAAGAGCTATCCCCCGGTTTACAAATCCAGCCGCACCGAATCCGGTCGGGAAAACCTGGGTGCCAGCCAATATGTCGAGTACCGCCAAATCCAATGTGCTATCCGAATCCCAGTTCACAAACTTCGCAGAGTGTCCAAATGGAATTGACCGCCCGAAGGGGATCAATATATCATCTTTGAGCCAGGTCGGTTGATTGTTATCGCCTGCATTCAAGAAGAGTCGTATCTCAAAATATTCCGGACGACTAGCCAGCACATCCCAGTCACCATCTCCGTCGTAATCGCTAAAACAGAAATTGCAACCGAGGTCTGAATCATCGAATTTGATCCCGCTCAAAAGCGCATCATCAATAATCCATACAGGTGTGAAGTTGCTGCCCTGGTTCCACCAGAATCGGGAACTGTCCGCGGCTAAATCAAAATCGCCGTCCTCGTCCCAGTCAAAGAATTGAAAATTACCGGGCAGCAAGCCAGAATATTCAAGATTGAAACCGATCTTCGGCAGCTCGATGGCTTTTACAGTCCAGAATGGCTCCTGCCCCGGAACCTGCTCGTAATACACTATTTCGCCGGTCTCGTTGATCATAAAATCCCACAAGCCGTCGCCGTTCCAGTCCAGCACTTGAAACTGGGTGCTGTTGCTGCGGATGTCCAGGCCACTGGGATTCAGCACCCGGTCGTCCTGCACCCAGAGCCATTCTTGGCAAAATCCCCCGGTTATGCTGACACACAGGTAGCCAGCGATTGCCCCGTTAATGAGAGTTTGTTTCATTTGAATGAAGTCCTCCGGATTGAAAACATACAACTAAGCCCAAAAATTATGCCATTTTATTTGCTCCAAAACCGGGTTTGATTTTTATTACAGATGACTGTAAAAATTAAAATTAGCTTCAGTGAATGGTTTCTATCGCCAGCCTTCGGTGATTTCTTTTCTCAGAATTGGTAAACCCGGTTTACAGAATTCTCAATTTTAAGAAATTTCAGAAATGAGAAATAATTAACCAAAACGCTAATAAGTCGTGAAATGAATGGTCAATTTATGAGGCATCTCTGCACAATAAGAATAAAATTCGCTGTACTGTTGACTATTTTATTAACCCTGCCGTCCCCTATGAAAACGCCGATTTGACCGGTTGTGCCTTGAATTTATTTAGTAATGGACGACAGAGTTGGAGTCCGCACTCTGGCGTGGTTGTCCCCACCCCCGGGCAAGCTGAAGAAACTGTGTGAAAACATGGTAAAACAAGCCTCTGGCTTGTTAAAACAGGTCTATAATTCAAGCTAAGTTCTTGTTTTCTTAGCAATCCATTCTCGCAAGCAAGATGCTTGTGTCACATTTTCACACAGGCTCTGAAGCTTGAACACAGAACCCCGCCCCCTCAGAATCGCGTAATTAGGCTTTCAATTAATGCTTACCAGCTCGGGTACGTATGTTATGGTAACTCCTTAATTATCCCCTGTCTGCTTCCAGGCAGGTGTGGCATCCGTTCGCCTCATATTCCAGACACAACCACGTCTTATAGTATTACTTCTGAACTTTTGCATTTTTTTACAAGAAAATGGCTAAATGACGCGAAGTGAATGACACGACCCGTCATAAAGTCATCAGGTCATTTGCCTTTGGCGTCATTTTAGACAGCAGCAATAATTCACCTCTGTCAATGACAGCGAAGCTTAATGACGGCTGATAATAGCACCATGGTTTGGACCACAACAAAGCAAGTCCTTTAAACATTTGCGGCTCCGCCGCGCTACCCCAACTTCGACAGTTCATTCTAAGCAAAAAAAAGTTTGAGCCTGAGAGTT
>JBHHXN010000159.1:0-11960 GCA_046757025.1 bacterium | reverse complement strand
GGTTGGCCGGGCCAGCCGGGTGCAGAAGATGACGTTACTCAGATAAAAATAGATTGGAGAAATAAATGAAAGTCAAAACCATTTGTCTTATCACTGTGATTTGGGTATGTTCCTTTAATACAGTACTGGCACAAATTCGCTCAGATTTTGTGCTAGTTGAAGCAGGCAATGATCCTGACATCGTAGTTGACGAGCAGGGGCGGCTCCACGCTGTCTGGTGGAATAGTAGTGGCACTTACTACGGTCTGTATGATTCGCTTTTGGAGCCTATAAAAGCGCCCAGATTGATAGACGAGGATTCTGGAGACGATACGGTATTAGATGTCCGCTCTGACTTTGTGGTTGTTGCCTGGCAAGCAATACCTGCAACTTTCAATGATTTGATCTTTGGTCGGTTATTAAATCCGGAGGCGGATTCTATATCCAGTCGGCTTATATTCAATGATGACTACTCCGACGCCTTGCGTTTTGAACCGGACGTTGCCTTCATGGACGACACCACTTTTGTTGTCTTGTGGGCGGGGGAGGGATTTGAAAGGCCTTTTTCACCTGGAGTTTATGCACAGCGCACTTCGACCTGTTTAGAATTCATCGGTCCAAATCAACTTTTATCTGACGACAGAGCCAGAGAAAACGATCAGTTTTCGCCTCATATTGCCACACATGCTGAGAGTGACCAATTTGTGGTGGTTTGGGGAGAAGCGTTTTCAGATAGTCACAATGAATTGTTTGGTCGTTTGTTTTCAAAAAATGGTGTTCCTAAAGACTCAACATTCCTGATCAGCGTAGAGCCAGATACGCCTTTTGTTCGCAATACCGATGTTGTGATGAATGGTAACGGTGATTTCATAGCTGTTTGGAGTTCGGGGAGGTCTGTCACCGGTGTGAGCATCTATATGCGACATTTCAATGCGGAAGGAATTCCATTGGGAGAATGCAAGCAAATCAATGAAGACCTTCTAGTCCCTACTACTGAGGTCGCAATTTCAATAGATGGTAGTGGATGTTTGGTGGTCGTATGGGAGAGAAAAAATAGCCAGGGTTCAAATATTGTTGCACAGCGCTTTGCCGACGACGGTAGTCGGATCGGGAATAATTTTCAAGTAAGCGCAACGGTGGATACTCTAAGGCATCTTCGCCCCACAGTTGCACTTAAAGACGGTAAGATATATACGGTATGGAATACGTTAAAAGCAGCTAATTCCATCAATTTCATTTTATGGGCAAACATTCTCGATTTTGACAACCCGGCTGTTGGCGTGGAACAACAGCCGGAGCAGGCTCCTGTATCATTTCGATTATTGCAGAATTATCCCAATCCATTTAATCCGGCCACAACAATAAGATTTGAGGTTGCACAACAAGCGCAAGTACAGCTCGCGGTATATAATATCCTGGGAGAAGAAATTATAACATTAGTGAACGAGGAGGTGATGCCCGGGAGCCATGACGCGGTGTGGGACGGCAAAGATGACCGAGGGAAGGATGTATCATCAGGAATTTATCTTTACAAATTAAACATAGCTGGACGGACAGAGATAAAAAAGATGATTTTAGTGAGATAAGGACAAAAAGATAATATCATTCTGAAATCATTTTTTAACATTACACTTAGAAAGGAGGATCGTATTATGAAGTCAAAAATCCAATTCATAGGTATAATCTATGTCTTTTTCGTTTGTTTAGTGCTCCATGAAAGCCTGTTTTCGCAAATACAATCCATTTCCGACCCGGATGTTACACCGAAGGAAACTTTTATCAAAAGGACGGCATGCTTTATACCGATGCCATTGTGGTCAAATTTAACGAGTACGTGATAGATTTGCCCCGTGGCGCTCGTTATGCTGCCAAGAACGATATTCAGCCTAATTTTTCCAATGTCCTGGCGATGATCAACAGTTTTGAACAAAAATTCGGTGTTATCGAAATCATAAAACAAGACCCTAACGCCCAATGGGGAGACGTTACACGCACACACAAGCGGACGGGCGAACTGGTACGGGTTCACGATTTTTCCCAACTCTTTACCTTTCGGTTTGCGCAACCTGTTCAACTAGATTCAACTTTGCAAGCGTTTCGCCAATTGTCTGAAGTTGAATACGCTCATCAACCCATATCGATTGTTTTACTAAGTGACCCCCCTAATGACCCTAGATTTTCGGAGCAATGGAACCTTGAAGCTGTAAAAGCACTTGAGGCCTGGAATATTACCCATGGAAACGGCGAGATCAAGATTGGTGTTGTAGACAACGGCGTCGAACAAAATCATGAGGACTTAGCGATTTCTGGCGGAGATCAACTCAATAGTGTCACCGGACATGGTACAAGCGTAGCAGGTGTTGCAGCGGCAGTCACGAATAATGATACTGGCATTGCAAGCCTGGGCTGGGAGGTTTCGCTGTATACTTATCAGGGACTCCAAGGTGGTACGTTTGAACCTGAGGATGTCCCAGTTTTGTTGCAAAAGATAAACGATGCGGCTGCCACTGTCGACATTATGAACATGAGCTTCCTGACTACAGCACGGGCAACACTGGAAGATATATTTTTGGAATGTCCTGAGCCTATTGAGTGGATTGGTAAAGTTATGCCGTATAATTATCCCGAAATTGAGTCGGCCATTGCCGACGCGATCGCACAAGGCGTAATCTGTATTGCAGCTTCAGGGAATAGATCTTTAAACGAAAAATTTTATAAGGAATCTGATTATGAGCATCTTTGCGATCCAATGTGGATCCCTTTCGAGATATTTCCAGCTGAGTACCCAGGTGTCATCGCTGTCACCGGGACTAAGCTCGACCAGAACCAGGTTGAGATATTTAATGATGACTGGAATTACGGACCCTTTGTAGATGTGTCAGCGCCTGGAGTTAATGTTTTAACAACAGGTGGCACTAATAGCTACCTCGCAATAAACGGTACTTCCTTTTCTGCTCCCCTGGTTTCCGCCCTTGCTTGTTTAATTCTATATGTAAATAGCAGCCTAACTGTACAGCAGGTTACGGATATTTTTACGAGTACCGCAGACAAAATCGGCCAATATTCCTATGACGGAAATGGGTGGAACCAGTACATGGGCTACGGCCGCATCAACGCCCACGCCGCCGCTCTCAAAGCCCTAGATGATCTCCCCGACCGCACCAGCAACTCGCCCCTTGCCACCGCCCACAATGGCGGCCGCCGCCTCGCCCGCGATGGCAACGGCAATTATCACCTGGTTTACCAGGCCGGCAACCAGGTTTTTTATGCCAAATATTCATCGGGCGGGAGCTGGAGCAGTGATGTTCGGATAAGCGATGGCCTCGGGGAGTACGGGTATCCCTCCATCGCCGAGCGTAATGGCAATGGTCTCGTCACCTGGCAGCGCAACACCGGCAGCAGCCACGACCTCTATTTTCACAAAAGCACGGACGGCGGCGCTTCCTGGCCATCGGGCAACCGCCAGGTTCTTGCCACCAATGTCGGAACCTCCGATCCCCTGCCGGTCATCGCCAGTCCCTCAAACAATAACCTGGCTATAGTTTACCGCTCAGGCGGCAATTTGAAATCCAAACACAGCGCCAATTACGGTTCAAGCTGGCCAACCACCAGAACCATCACTGGCACAGCTTTAAACTCCCCCAGTGTAGCGCCAGCCCTCACCCCGTGGTGGGCTAATACCACTGCGCTTGCCTATGCCACGGCGGAGATTCCCAACTCTTCGGAGATCATCGCTCACTACTACAACAATGGCTGGAGCCAGATTCACAACCTGACTTCGGGACTGCCTGGAAATTTGAGCCAGCACGCTCATCCTTCCATTGCTTTCAGCGGCGATCTCAGTTTAAATCGCACCCACGTGGCCTGGGACGCTTACGACTCTTTTTATTCTGCACGAGTCATTCTTCACAAAGTGATGTCAACCTGGAGCGCCACCAGCGTTTACCATGAATTCCATTATCAGACTGAAGACCGGCCCACGATTACCGGCCTGGCTGCGGCAAAAGCGGCCATTGCCTATCGGAGAGGTTCAGCTTATGTTTTTACCCGCACCTTCGATGGTAGTTACTGGAGCAGTTTTGCATCTGCTGCCGGCATGTACCCTTCATTTTCAATAGGCAGCACCCAGGCGAAATATGTGGCTACGACCGGCAGTGCAGCGCCTTATGAAATCGACCTTAGCTCAACCACATTTAGCAAGTCAGGAGTTTTTGTTGAGAACACGGCTACCAGAGAAGACGGCAATATTAAATACATGCGGGCTGTAAGCCTTAAGGATAAAGACTCCGGCGCCTGGATAAATGTGCATTTGGAGAATTTCCTGATCAAACACCGGGACGGCAGTTACTCAAAGGCAAGCTTTTCGGTTGCACCGCCGGATACCGCCGTGTTATCTGCTGATCAGGCCTGGACGGCCCTTTCTTCTGCTGACTTTACCCTGCCTGTCGATTCCGACAGTCTGATTGTGGTTTTGTCTGTTGCCGGTGAGAAAGTTGTAAATCTGGCAAACGGCCAGGGCGCGCTTGAGCTTTTGTTTCAAATCCAAAGTCCTCTGAATAAACAGCTCGAAAAGAATTTTCAGGCTTTGAGATTCGCATCTAATGAGGCTTTTAGCCGGCCCCGCATGCGTGTGGGGTTGAGCAGTCATAGCTTTGCTTCTGGAGCTGCTTTGAACTTCAAAACATTGCTCAGCAACCAGAAATCCGACAGCACATTCGTCGCCAGTGTAGGACATATTTATGATTACTCAGAGAATTCTACCGATCCACAATTTAAACAGGTAAGCAGTACCAATAGCAATTTACCCCGGGAGTTTGGTTTAGCGCAGAACTACCCGAATCCTTTTAATCCTGAAACCACGCTCAAATATCATCTCGACAAAGCGTCTGCGGTTTCCCTGAAAATCTATAATCTTTTGGGTCAGGAGATTCGTACTTTGGTTGATGGCGTGCAAAGATCCGGGCCGCACGAAATTCGCTGGGATGGCAAAGACGCCCGGGGGCAAGCAGTAGCTTCTGGAATTTATGTTTCAAAACTGCAGGTGGGTGAACAGATCTCCGTGATAAAAATGGCGCTGATGAAATAATTTGAAAATTGGCTGGCGCGAGGTTAACCATTTCAACCGCCAAACGGATTGGCTGCATCATGAAAAAGGCATCTAACTACCGGCTCATGGAATGGAGATTTGAAATGGTTAGCTTTTGCTGCCAGCTTTATCTCAATAACTCAAATGAATCGTTAAGGAGGATAAAATTGAATGGAAAAAGAACTAATTTCATTTTGATCATTCCGCTTATTTCATTTCTATTGGGATGTGATCAAGACAACAGCATCCTGCCACCAGAGCAAGCCGGGCTGGGATATTTCCCCATGCAAATCGGCAACCAGTGGCAGTATGCCATGACAAGCAATCCCGCTTTCCAGTGGGAGTATGAAATCGTCGGGAAAATGAAGCTCGGTCAGCGCGAGTATTTTGTGTTTGAGCGCCGGTTTGATCAGGGCGCCAGTGTTTTTGTGGACAGTGCGTTTTATCGCCTGGCCGGGATTGCAAAGATTTATACGTACTATCAAGGCCGGGATGCGCTTTACATCGATTTTGGCCGGGCAAAGGGCCACCGCTGGAAAAGTTACAGCGAATACGATGGCATCATGAATCAGAAGGGATTCACCAAAACCGTACCAGCCGGGCAGTTTAAGGATTGTGTGGAAATCTTTTTCGACATCCCGCAAGCCATCGACGATGAGAATTGGGAAACGTACGCCCCGGGCGTGGGACTTTTGGAGATGTATTCCGGCTGGATTCCAAACGTGCAATTGCAGAGCGCTTTTGTGAACGGCGTGAGTTATCCGTGAAAATGGAACCGTGGAAATAATTGTACTATTGAAAAAAAATCATGAAAAGCAAAACTATGTTCAAGCAGATGTTAATGGTTATTCTTCTGATGATAGTCATTGGTTGTTCCGATTTTCTCTTTGACTCAGGGCGAAAAACAGACATCTGGTATAATATTACGCCAAATGAAACTGATCTTTATACGGATGTCTATTTTATCAACAAAATGGAAGGTTGGGTTGCTGGAAAAACCCGCTGCCGTAAAAACGATCCCTGTCCAGGCTGGAGCAGCGTTGTCTACCATACAAAAGATGGTGGTAAGAACTGGCGGCGCGTACTTATTACAGCCGCAATTGGTGGTTTGAATTCCGTTCATTTCTTTGATAATCTCACCGGCATTGCTATGCGCCGGAATGTCTACCGGACGGATGATGGTGGAGCTTCCTGGATTGAAGTTACCAAGCTTGCTGGCAGCCCAATCGTTAGAGATATAGAAGTGGACGACCAATCCATTATCTGGGCTGGCGCCCAGGATTCAGAAATAGGTGGTGCAGTTGTGTTGAACTCCGAAGACGGCCTCAAAACATGGAAAGTACTTGACGATTCGTTCCGTAAAGGCGGGGTTTACCTTAGCATCAGTGCTCCAACACCTACGACAATCTACGCTGCTGGATTTAGCACACCAAGTAAGGCTTTGCTGGTTAAAACAAGAAACGCTGGTGAAACTTGGGAAGATGTTCCTTTGCCTGGAAACACTGATGGAGAAGGGGAGCGCTATTATTGTATAGACTTCGTTGACGAATCCACGGGATGGCTCGGTGGCCTGTTTGGTGCAATTTACCATACGACCGATGGCGGGGAAACCTGGCGCAATTTGGACACTGGCTCGCGTTCCGCTGCGATTTATGACATAGACGCAATTGATACAGGCCATATTGTTGCTGTAACAAGTGATGGGAAGGCGCTCGTTACGAAAGATGGTGGGAACACTTGGGACGAGCACACAATAGGTGGTTCCGAGCATCCATACGGACGTGTACAGTACTATGAATCCGGTGTCGTCTTTGCTGTTGGCAATGGGGTTGCATTTACTGCCAGATTAAGTTATTAGAACAAAGAACTATAAACCAAGAATCATAGCATAAAAGTAATTACTTCGGATTAAAGGGACATGTGTTTGATATTTAGATTTGTGTTTATTGAAAAGTGTTTTTTAACAGCAGGCCAAATACATTGATTTAACGCATCAATCATCCGGTGCTTACTAAGAATGTGAAATAGAAAAAATTGCCAAAGTATTGAAGAGAGTTAATTTATGAGAATTTTGAAAAACAATGGTAGTTTGGATTTGATGTCATTCTAAGATAAAATTTAAATTGGAACATTCGGTTTTTACCACTGTTCAGTAATTTTCTGAATTTTGAGATGGTCTTATGAATAATATGACGAATTTCATAATAATCTTGGTGCTGCTTATCGCGGTTGGCTGCCATAACGACAATTCTGTTTCCGATGAAAAAATGACCTACCGCGAAATTGCCTGGAGAGATTTGACCGAAATCGAAAAAGCCACCGTCATCGGCGATTGGCGAAAGGCCGAGGTGCAATTTGTGGTCTGGCAGGGTATCGAGGTAGCAGCAGTGATTTTTCACACCACAGACCAGGAGCTGCTGGGTCCGATTACCGTGTTCATCAATGTGGCAAGTAAGCAGGTAGTGGGCCGTGCACTCAGAGATTAATTTATGAATTTCGTTTCGTTTAAAACAGGAGAAAAAATGAAGCACTTTCTATTATTCCTTTTGATATTTGCGCTGATAGGCTGCGACAGCGATTCCAATCCGCTTTCTCAGGATCCCGCATCGAATGACAATCTGGTGGCCGTGCAGTTCGATTTTCAGGGCGGGTTTGCGGGGCAATTTATTGATTTGGATATCAACGAAAAAGACATTTTTAGCGCGTTCTTTTCTAATGTGTCGTCATTCACAGGTCCGGAAGCCATGATGGTCACTTACCTGCCGCGCGGACAGAACCGTTTGCGTATTTTCAGACGGGAAAACGGCGATGAGCAAAACACCGCCAACCTCAGCGTCGATGTGAATTTGGGGAACGCCCGGAAATATTTTATCGGTTTGAACATCCGTGGGGATAAATTGAACGCGGTGGTGCAGGATACCGTGTTTTTGTATTTGTGAAATAAACCTGAACGGGAAAAGCCATGAAAAAGGTCTCTTTAAATTTGTTTGAGAAAAGGTGTCAACGGTCGTTCGGTGTGGTGCTGGTTTTAGTGGCTTTGCTTTGCGGTTGTGCGCTATTTCCCGAAGACCGCGACGACATCAACCAGGAAATAGGAACGATCGCTAAATTAAGTTCGGATGCCGCGGTGTTTGTCATCCAACCGGAAAGTGATTCCAGCGTGCGGTATCTGCCGTCGAATTTACCGCAGGTTTATCAGCAGCACGGGTTGCGGGTGCTGTTCAGCGGCCATCGCCAGCCCTTGCCACAGGATCCGCCCTGGTCGGAAGAACTCATCCCCATTGAATTGACGACCATCGAAATATTCGAAACCAACCTGCGGATTCACAATGCCAGTCAATATGATTTCACCAGCGTGCAGATCGATCCTTATAATCAACTTACTCTTTATGGAGATATCAAACACAGTGAAATAACCGCGTACCAGCCATTTGAGATCGCCTACCGTTACGCCTATGTGCGCTTGTTCATCGATGGGAACGAATTCATCATTCAGCCCATCGATTTTGTGGGCGAGACGCCGCTGGGAAAAGGCCAATTTACTTACGAATTGAACGTATTCGATTTTCAAAACCGGGCGTTGAGCATTTCCGTCAAACGGGAGGATTGAAAAATGAAACCAAAACTTGTTGGTCGGCTTTTTTTTCTGCGTGTTCTGGGGGTCGGATGGCTGTTCTTTTTAAGTTGTGCGGATGGTCAAAATATCATGGCGCCCGACCAGGGCAGCATTTATTTCAATTCCTTTGAATCACCGGCAGACACCGTTGGCTGGCGCGGGCACGGCTCCATGAATATTGCAAACGATGCACCGCAAAGCGGCGGCAAACAATCTCTGCGGGTTTCCGGCGGCTGTGTGGTTCCGCATGCTGAATTTGTTCTTCCGGCGCAGCCCGATGCCGGCTACTACGTTTTGCAATTCTGGGGCAAAGACCTGGCTATTGGCGGCGGAGTTTCTCTCACCATCGACGGCCTGGAAGATTTCCAGTCAATCGGGATGCAGGTCACTCAGCCGCAATGGCGCCGGTATGAATCCTCGCAGAGCCTGTTTTGTCCGCCAAACCGGCGTTTGAAAATCAGGCTCATGGCCGGCGGCATAGTGGCCAGCGCCATGCTGGTGGACCAAATTCAAATCATCAAATTGAATAGACAAATCATAAAATAATTATAGTTGGTTTTAAACAAAAAGGAGTTTACGATGATTATCAAACAGTTGAGTATTTGCGTGGTGGCGTTGAGCCTCATTTTTGCACATTGTTCCAACAATCCCGTGTCGTCGGTGGATCGCGAATTGACAGCGTTGGAGAAAGATCTGGTGGAAGCCGATAACGGCTTTGGTTTTAAACTGTTCGAAGCCATCAACGAAACCGAAGAAAACAAAAATCTGTTTATTTCGCCCCTGAGCGTTTCCATGGCTCTGGGGATGACGCTCAACGGTGCCGATGGCGAGACCAAGTCGGCTATGGAGCAGACGCTGGAATTTGCCGGCATGACCACCGAAGAAATCAACCAGGCCTACCTCAGCCTCATCGATCTGTTGACGCGACTGGACTCAAAGGTTGATTTCACCATCGCCAATTCTATATGGTACCGCCAGGAGTTTACCTTCAAGCAGGAATTTCTCGCTGTCAACCAGGACTATTTCCGTGCGGTGGTGGCTGCGTTAAATTTCAACGATCCGCAATCCGTCCACACCATCAACGCCTGGGTGAGCGACAACACCAACGGCAAGATCAAAAAGATCGTAGAAAGGATCGATCCGGAGATCGTGATGTTTTTGATCAACGCCATCTATTTTAAAGGCGACTGGACTATTGAATTTGATAAAGATAGAACCATCGAGGATCAGTTCACACTTTCCGATGGTTCTTCCAAAACTTGCAAGATGATGCAGTTGACAACGGATTTGGCTTATTTTGAAAACGATCTGTTTCAGGCAGTGAATCTGACTTACGGGCAGGAGAAATTCAGTATGACGATTTTGCTGCCCAAACCGCAAGTCGATTTGGATTTTTTGATCGGCGAATTAAACCCGGAAAATTGGCGCCAATGGCTAAACCATTTTGCCACTACGGAAGTGGCGCTTAAACTGCCAAAATTTAAACTCGAATATGAAATTGCTTTGAAAAAAGTGCTCACAGCCATGGGCATGGGCGTGGCGTTTGAGCCGTATCAGGCGGACTTTGGCCGCATGTATGAAGGGCCTGGAAATCTTTTTATCAGCAAAGTCAAGCACAAAACTTTTGTGGAAGTGAACGAAGAAGGCACGGAAGCCGCTGCCGCCACCTCGGTTGAAATCGGCGTGACTTCCATCGGGCCGCCGGCGGGCGTGATCATGCGAGTTGACCGGCCGTTTCTATTTGTCATCGCGGCCAACAACGCCCAAACCTTGCTGTTCATGGGCAAAATTGTGGAACCGAAATGGCAATAACAGACGCCCGAAGGATGCTGTGTGAACATACACAAAACTACGTGTCTGTCCTTCCCCGCCTTGCGGGGCAGGATGTAGGGAGCTTTTTTTGGGGACGTATGAAGCACTGTTTATTTAAAATGTGCTTCCACTATAATCAATTAATGCAATAATTTAGAGGAGAAAATATATCATGAAATGGATGAAATTGATCACCGTGATGGTACTGTGCGCGGTATTTGCCCAATGCGGTAAAAATCCCGTTGCTTCGGACGTGCGTGAATTGACCAGGCTTGAAAAGCAAATCGTCGATGCGGACAATAAATTTGGCTTTAAGCTTTTTAAGGAATTGGTGGAACAGAATGAAAATGAGAATGTCTTCATTTCGCCGCTGAGCGTTTCCATGGTCCTGGGCATGACTCTGAACGGCGCCGCCGGCGAAACCAAATCCGCCATGGAGCAGACGCTGGAATTTGCCGGCCTGAGTTCGGACGATATCAACCGCTCCTACCAGAGCCTCATGCAGTTGCTGGTGCAGCTCGATCCCAGAGTGGCTTTTCAAATCGCCAATTCCATCTGGTACCGCCAGGGATTCGGATTTGAGCAGGATTTCATCGATGTGAATAAAATCTTTTTTAATGCCCTGGTGCAAGCCCTTGATTTCAGCGATCCCAGTTCCGTCAACATCATCAACGATTGGGTGAAGGAAAACACCCGCGGCAAAATCGAGGAGATACTCGACAGCATCAGTCCTGCCGATGTGATGTTTTTGATCAACGCCATCTACTTTAAAGGCACCTGGACATATGAATTCGACAAGGAATTGACCCGGGAGGAATTTTTCAATCTGCCGGACGGATCGCAAAAAACCTGCCAGATGATGGTGCAGACCGGCGAGTTCGATTACCTGGAGAACGAGACGTTTCAGGCGGTGGATTTGCCGTACGGTGACGGCGCTTTCAGCATGACGATTTTTTTACCCAAACCCGGCCAGAACCTGGACGCCATTATCGATGGGTTGCAGCCAGCACAATGGAGCCAGTGGCTGCAGAGTTTCGAAAAAGATTCGGTGACTCTGGAGATGCCCAAGTTTAAGCTCGAATACGAGGATTCTTTAAATAAGGCGCTCATCAATCTGGGCATGGGCGTGGCTTTTGCACCCGGAGCAGATTTTACCCGCATGTACAAACCAGGCGGCTTGTTCATCAGCTACGTGAAACACAAGACCTTTGTGGAAGTCAACGAAGAAGGCACCGAAGCGGCGGCGGTTACCATAGTGGCAATTAAAGAGAGCGCTGGCGGAGATCAACACATCAAATTCATGAGGGTGGATCGACCGTATTTGTTTGTGATTCGCGAAAACCACACGCAGACGATTTTGTTTATGGGTAAAATCGTTTCTCCGGAATTTAAAGAATAAATTAATTTTTCTTGTAACTATTCAGCAAAGAGTTGTCATTCCTGCGGATGCAGGAATCTCCTTTGACA
>JBHHXN010000158.1:0-11974 GCA_046757025.1 bacterium | reverse complement strand
CATTTAGCCATTTTCTTGTAAAAAAATGCAAAAGTTCAGAAGTAATACTATAAAGCAACAAGTCATCAGAATGTGAAATTACGCCAATTGAGCTGAAACCGGGATGCCTTATTGACTCACCCTTTCGAGAATTCTACAGACCTTTAAATTCGCGTTCAGGTGACGGGAGGAAGTAGATGATTGGTGTTGTTTTCGAATGGCGGTTTGTCAGATGTTGGTTGGTTATTTTTTTAAGTGTGCTTCCGGTTCACTTGATTGGACAGACCAAAGTCCCGTTGCCGGCGTCAACGGGGAAAGATGCGCAAGCTTCCCTGAAATCCATCGATGCTCCGCACACCCGTTTTGGCATCAATTGCAGCTCCTGCCACATGACCCATCAAAGTGCGGATGTGCAGTTGACCATGGTGGAGGGGAACGCCAATCTGTGTATGAGCTGCCACAACCCGGCGGGTTTGGCCAGCAGCAAACCGTTTGCCGATGCTTACTGAGCGCAAGCCGGGATTACCGGCATTTCTCACGCCTGGAATGTGCTGGCAAACAACCCAACCCAAGGCGCGCAAACCCCATCCAATCCTGAAATGGCGCGTCGAATTTTCGATAACAAAGTCGTCTGTTCAACCTGTCACAACCAGCATGATCAGACGTTTTCACCATTTTTACGCGCGTCGAATTTTCAAAATGCCATGTGCAAGGATGGTCATGCCGTGCGCAATGTCGGCAGCTACCGTACCCATCCGGATAACAAGGGCAGCCATCCCGATGGCATCGTTTACCCGACGAACGACAATCGATTCTACCGCGCTCCACAAAATCCCGATATTCTGTTGATCCATCCGAATCGCGTGGAATGCACGAGCTGTCACAGTCCGCATTATGCCGATTCCGGCGGGGCCAATAGCGGCGCCGGAGACGGCTACATCTTGCGCGCCAAAAACGAGGACGATTTGTGCCAATCTTGCCACACCTACCAGGCGCATCAGAACCAGGGCTGCCATAAATGCCCTTCTCCACACGATCCATCCCGAAACAACCTGTTTTTGGTCAAACCTACCATCTCCACTCCAAACAGCGGCGATCGCTCGGTGGTATTTACCGCAGAATCGGGAGAGCATTCTTTTGCCGACAGAGATTCGAATTACGATGGCGTGTGCGAGGTTTGCCACACGGCTACCGCTTATCATCGCAATAACAGCTCAGGCTACCACCCGCACAATCCGGGCCTGAACTGCACGGCGCCGAGCTGGAAAAAACCGACTGTCGCGTTTGTCATGATATGACCAAACATTCGCAGGGACGGGTCAGGCTACTGGATGCGGATGATCGTGCGGTTGTTTACGAGCTGATAAACCGGCCGATGACAGACCCCACAGAGGCGGCAAAACTGGTTCCGTTTTGTTTGAATTGCCATGACGGCGATGGCGATACGCCGTTTTCCGCCGGCAGAACGCCGCCGTACGTCCGTGAAAACCTCTGGAACGTGGCCGCACATAAAACAGGCGGCGACTATGGCACGCCCCTCACCTGTATGGGGGACGGCGAAAGTTTCGGCTGTCACGCCACCGGACACGGTTCAGAAAACATCAAGTTACTTAATGCCGATTCGGCCGACTCACTGGTCGAGTTTTGTTATAATTGCCATACCTCAACCAGCATCTGGAACACCATGTGTAACAACTGCCACTATTACTATGGCGGGCATCACGCGGGCATGAGCTGCGGCAGCGCGTCCTGTCACGAAGCCAACTCCGTTCATCGCATCATTCATGTTACTCACAGCTACACCAAATATCTCTGGACGCCCGCCGGCGTTCCAGAAATAGTGGAAGTCGAAGGTGCGGCGGGCAGCCACATTCTGGAGGTGACTTTCTCTGAAGCGGTTTACTCCCATGCCGATCTAACGGGCCAACTTACCCCGGCCGATTTGCAATTTATTGATGATGACAACCACCGAACGATCGTCAGTGTGGACCACACCGCCGGCGCCAGCACCGCCCGTGTATCTTTGAGCTCACCGCTGGATATCTCAAAATGATATCGGCGTGGACGAGCTGGCTGCTGCTGCCGCCCAAATTTTCGATAATGTCGGCATTCCCTTGCAAACCGATAAGATCGCTCTGAGCGGCACCGTGTGCCCCATCGGCACCGTAAGTTTCCAGTTCAATGAACCTGCGGGCAGCAGCACGGTTTACGACGACCAGGGTGTGCTCGCCGGCACGGTTTCGAATCCATCGTATGCTATTCCTGGCGACGGCTATTTCCACGGTAATGAGAATATGGATGCGTATGTGGAATTGACCAACAGTGCAGGCTGTCTGCTTTCCATCGGTTATACCGGCTATCTGCGTGAAATCACCCTGGAAGCGAGAATCAAACCCGAAGTGGTGGATCTGGACTATTTGGATGCAGACGGCAATGGGATTGACGATGATTTCGATTTTGATAAGGATCCCTTCACCGTGCTGCCCGGCGGTCGAAACAGCACCCAGCAGAGAATATTTGAAAGACAGAAAACCCTTCAGTTTACCATCATGCGTGGTAGCTGGGCTGGCGATTATGTTGAATCGCGCGCGGGTAAAGCGCGGGTTATGGTGAAGTACCGGGTGCCTTCACAATATCGACGGGATTGCGGCGCTGAAGGCGCTGGCGCCTGGTGGAAGCAGGTTTCTTCCGATATAGACTTGTATCCGAGTGTAGCTGGTCACTGGTACAAAATCAGAGTGGTGTTTAATTCTAACAAATCAAACATTCCCATCGACATCTGGGCAGACCATCAGGGCGCCAACGGCAACGGCGCCGGCGAGAACTGGTCAGGATTTATCAATATCGCCAAGCCAAATCCAGAAGATAGCGGCGGGTGTAAATGGATGTCACAGCCGGGGGATGAGATCCTTGCTGAAAACAAGTTGAGCTATATCGGCGACAATGCCAATCACAATGATATGCCGGGCGCCAGCAACAATCAACGTTTTAAGGGATTGATCGACTGGCTGATCTGGAAACCGGCAGCGGATTATTCGGGAGTGGATAGTCCGCCACATTAATCGGGACGTCCCCAAAATGCCGAGCCGGGATACCGACAGCACGGGATTGTTCACGAGCATCGCAACCTGTCGAAGCAGCCAACGAAAACGGGCTGCCCATCCAATTTCAATTAATATCTCAAACAAGTGATCAAACGGGTCTCGGTAAAATGAGACAATCAAGCTACAGTGAGAATCGTGGGATACGTTTGCCGTAAATTTAAAATTAACTAAAATATAGAAGTTTTTATGAAAAAATCGGTGTGATAAGCCTGTCCCAGTTATGTTTCAAAATGGATAAACTCACATTCATTTATTGAAAATTAATAGGGTTTAAATAGAAAAAAAACAATAATTAAGGGATGAAAATAGCTGGCTCTAACAATCGTGGTATAAAGATTGCTTGTGTGTCCACAATTATAAATTTGGCTTGCTGGTACAGGAAAAATGGTTGCTTTTCACCAATAATCGTAAATCCTTAGTTTGGCTTAAATTAGGTGAATCTACTAAGAACAGGAAAACATGAACAATTTTGAGCCCGATCGCTTATTGAATGCCCTTTGGCAGCTCTGGAAACGCTTTCCCGAGCAGATTAAAAGACTGTCCATTTTGTTGTTGGTGGTCATCGTGTTACTGGTGGCGGTGCGAGTAACGCTCGTGCCGTCCGATTTTGGCAAATATGGGCACTTTCGCGCTTCGGCCGTGGAAGAGATCGTTTCTCAAGAAATCAATTACGCTGGTCATGAGATTTGTGCCGAATGCCATGACGACCTGATGGAGGTTAAAAACGCCGGTTATCATAAATCTTTGGCTTGTGAAGTCTGCCATGGGCCGGCGGCCAAACACACCGAGGAACCAGAACCGGGCATGCTGCAAATTCCTCGTGGCCGGGGCTATTGTCCTTTATGCCATGAATATCTGCCCTCCCGTCCAACGGGTTTTCCTCAAATTGTTTCAGCCTCGCACAATCCTATTAAACCGTGCATTACCTGTCACGAACCGCATGATCCGAAGCCGCCGGAGACGCCCAAGGAATGCTCTGCATGCCATGCCAATATTGCCCGTACGAAAACCATTTCGCATCATGCTTATGTAGAGTGCATCAGATGTCATGAGACGCCGGAAAACCACAAAATTAGTCCGCGGCAATTTTTACCGAACAAACCGCAGACGCGGGAATTTTGCGGCGGATGCCATGCTCAAGAAACGCCAGAAACCAAAGGCATACCTCAGGTGGATATCGCTATCCACGGCGAAAGATACGTTTGTTGGCAATGTCATTATCCTCATCTACCGGAGGCCAATTGATGAAAAGGATGCAAGAAAAAATGGAAAAACCAAATCACAACAGAAGACATTTTCTCAAAAAAATATTCGGTTCGTTCATCACGTTAATTATTCCGAGTTTTCTGATCGGAGAAGAAAAACATAAAAAAGTGCTGGATTGGATCCTCGGCGACGGTTACCGACCCTCTGATCATAAGTGGGGCATGGGCATCGATATCAGCAAATGCATTGGCTGCGGCCGCTGTGTGGATGCCTGCAAAAGAGAAAACAACGTTCCGCGTGTGCCTTTTTTCACGCGTACCTGGGTGGAGCGCTACCGCATCCTCGCCGATGGCGAAGTTCTCATCGACAGCCCCGAGGCCGCCATAAACAGCTTTAAATATGAACCCCTGGCTAAAAACATCATCCGCAGCTTTTTTGTGCCGAAGATCTGCAACCAGTGTGAAAATCCGCCCTGTGTGCAGGTTTGTCCCGTTGGCGCCACTTTCATCAATGCCGATGGCGTGGTGCTGGTGGATGAGAATTACTGCATCGGCTGTCGATACTGTATTCAGGCCTGTCCTTACGGCGCTCGCTTTCTCGATCCGGAGACACGCACCGCTGAAAAATGTACCTTCTGTTATCACCGCATTGTGCAGGGATTGGTGCCGGCGTGTGTAGAGGTCTGCCCCACGCAGGCGCGAATTTTTGGTGAAGTCGAGAAAAAGGCCAGTCCACTGGTGCGGTTCATGCGTATGAACAAGATTCGCGTTTTGAAACCGTTCTTAAATACCGAACCAAAAGTTTTTTATGCAAACCTTGATATGGAGGTAAAATAACCTTGGAAGAAATCGTAAATCATCTCACTCCGCTACTGAAAGAAATTTCGGGTTATATTTATCCCAACGAAATTGAACTGCACTGGGGGCTGCTGGTGGTGATCTATCCGTACGTCACCGGTTTGGTCGCTGGCGCTTTCATTCTGGCCTCTCTGGTGAAAGTCTTCAACGTCAAAGAAATGCAGCCCACTTACCGCATGTCGTTGCTGACAGCGCTGGCGTTTTTACTGGTGGCGCCGTTGCCTCTGTTGGCCCACCTGGGGCATCCGGAAAAGTCATTTGAGATTTTTCTCACTCCCAACACCAGCTCGGCCATGGCCATGTTTGGCTTTGTTTACGCCTGGTATCTGATGGCCGTGCTGCTGCTGGAAATCTGGTTTGATTACAGAAAAGATCTCATTATCTGGGCCTCGCAAGAAAAAGGCCTGCGAAAATGGCTGCACAAACTTTTGTCTTTGTTTTCATCGGACCTCTCGGAAAAAGCCCTGCGGTTCGACAAAAAAGCCGTAAAAACCGTCACCATCATCGGCATCCCTTCGGCGTTTTTGCTGCACGGGTATGTGGGATTTATTTTTGGTTCGGTGAAGGCGAATCCCTGGTGGTCGAGCGTGCTCATGCCCATCGTGTTTTTGTTCTCGGCCATCGTCTCGGGCATTGCGCTGGTTCTGCTCATCTACATGATCGTCACCCCCATGCGCTCGAAAATGGTGGATATGAAATGTCTGGACAAATTGGCCAGTTATCTTTTTTACGCCATGATCGTTGATTTTTCGTTAGAAATTCTCGATTTTATTCACCGCATTTATGAGTCAGAAGAGTCCATCAAAATTCTGGCGCAGTTGGTGTCAGGCAAATTGTTTGTCAGTCTGGTGGTCATCCAATTACTCATGGGAATGCTGATACCCCTTGGCGCCATCGCAGCCGTAAAGCTCTTCAAAACTCCGGACGAATTGAAAAAACTGCTGTATTTTGTGTCGGCTTTGCTGGTGCAGGTGGGTATTTTTTCTACCCGTTGGAACGTGGTGATCGGCGGCCAGCTCTTTTCCAAGAGTTTCAGCGGCTTGACCACTTATAAAATGTCCTTTTTGGGTCTGGAAGGTTTACTTGTCTCCATTGGCCTGTTGATTTTGCCCCTGCTCATTTTGTACGTGTTGTTCGCGATAATGCCGCCCTGGGATGAGGCCCGCGTAGAATTTGAACGTCCATGATTTTTATTTAATAGAGACACTCGTGTCACATCAATGATTTATATGTCCCACTTTACGTATATTTAAAAAAACAAATCCTTTAAGTCAGAATTACACCAGTATTCTATATGACATTTGTGACACACCTTCCGCTTTCAATCTAGGACGAATCGATGCCCATCGTCGAGTCTAAACTGTACTAACTACTTACAAATCAATAATTAATCCCTGGATAAAGGCGTTTTGACAATTATGCTGGTATAATGATTGCATAAAGAGTCCTAAAGTTATTTGGTCAGGAAGAATGGGCGTACCTGGCAAATAAGTAGTGATGGACCGAAAACTACACTATCCGCACCGACGGGCGTCCTCTGCTGTCGGAAAAACAATAACGTAGAGCACACCGACTCCCTATTTTAATTATAATCATGATGATCGGTATCGAGTTTTCGGTCAATCACTAAGTAAAAAATACAGCAAGGACACCAGATTGTCCAACCACATCCGATTAAACAATTCTGTAAAATAATAAACTGACACTATCACTAATGAAAGGAGGCGTTAAGTCTGCTGCCTTGAGCTCTGGCAATATTATCCTTGTCTCAAAATTTGAATATGAGTGAAGATTGAACGTTTTATGAAGGGCGTATAAAATAACTGATGGACATCTCTGTTCTTCCATCATTAGAGAAACATTTAATGGACGAAGAAAGGCGTCCTTCAAACCTAAACGATTCCAGTTTCGTTTAGGTTTGAAAATCAGGATTGTCATGACGAATGCGCAAAAAATCGCCTTGAGAATTTTTCAAGACGAGCTGTCTCGAAGAGACTTTCTCAAGTATTGCGGTTCTGTTGCGGCGATGTTGGGGTTGAGTAAGGTCTTTGTTCCAGAAATCGCCAATGCTATTGAGAAAGCCAAGTCCCGTCCGCCTTTAATTTGGCTCCATTTTGCCTCGTGTACAGGTTGCACCGAATCCTTTATTCAAGGATATTATCCCACAGCAGATGAAGTTATTCTCGATATCTTATCCGTTGATTACCATGAGACCATTATGGCTGCTGCAGGAAAGCAGGCAGAAGAAGCTCGAAATGCCACAATGGAGAAATATAAAGGAAAGTATTTGGTGGCTGTTGAAGGGGCAAGTTTGACTGGAGCAGATGGTAATTTCATGCGAATAGGCGGTAAAACTGGGGTAGAAATTGCTAAAGAAGTGTGTGCCGATGCGGCTGCTGTAATTAATGTTGGCAGTTGTTCCTTTGATGGCGGCTGGGTGGGCTGCAATCCCAATCCGACAGGAGCAACCGGTACCCAGCAAGCCACTCAAATGGGCGCTAAAAAGTTCGTTAACCTGCCGTGTTGTCCGGTGCATCCGAAGTGGATTACGGCGACGGTCGTGAATTACCTTCTTTTGGGCAGATTGCCTGAATTGGATAACAAGGGTCGGCCTAAATTCTTGTATGGGCTGAGAATTCACGATATCTGTGAGCGCCGGGCTCATTTTGATGCCGGCGAATTTGTTGAGGAATTTGGCAGCGAAGAGGCTAAAAAGCAGTATTGTCTCTATAAGATGGGCTGCAAAGGCCCGGAAACCTATTCTTCCTGCTCGCTGGACCGTTGGAACAACAAAGCGAATTGGTGTATCGGTGCTGGCTCGCCTTGCATTGGCTGTGCCCAGCAGAAATGGGCAGATAACGGCTCGCCATTTTTCACTCGCCGTCCCGGCGTCAAGATTCCCGGTTTTGGCGGTGTTGAAAGAACGGCGGACCGAATTGGTTTTACCCTGGTAGGCGCGGCCGCCGGCGGGATCGCCGCTCATGCGATTTGGACATCTCGAAAAAAAGCTGACCAGAACTCAGAAGTAGAGGAAGTGGAAGAAAAACCGAAAACATCTAAACCTGACAAGAATGCGGAAGGAGGTGAATAATTATGGCCAGAGTGGTGATTGATCCTTTCACTCGTCTGGAAGGACATCTTCGTATCGAAGTAGAAGTGGAAGGCGGCAAGGTTAAGGACGCCTGGAGTACCAGTCCGCTGTTTCGAGGCATGGAGATTGTCTTAAAAGGCCGCGACCCTAAAGATGCTTATTATTTATCTCAGAGAATATGTGGCGTTTGTCCGATCTCTCATGGTCATTGCTCGACCTACGGTCTTGAAGATGCATTCGGCGTGACCCCGCCAGATAATGCCCGTATTATTCGAAATATTATCGAAGGCGCACAATATGTTCACTCTCACATCCTTGCCTTTTATCATCTGCATGCTTTAGATTATGTGGACATTGTCAGCGCTTTGAATGCAAAACCCAAAGAAGCTTCTCTGAAAAAAGTGCAGGCGAAAATCAAAGCCTTTGTGGATAGCGGTCAACTGGGTCCGTTTTCCAATGCATACTGGGGTCATCCTGCCTACAGGCTTCCCTCTGAATTGAATTTAGTTGCAGTTGCCCATTATTTAGAGGCATTAGATATGCAGGCCAAAGCCTCACAATTGTTGGCTCTTTTTGGTGGAAAATTTCCGCACATGATGACCTGTGTTCCTGGCGGGGTTACGGTTACCCCGGATGCAAAGATGTTAGGTGATGCGCTTTTCAGAGCGAAGGAGCTTAAAACCTGGGTTGATGATGTCTATATTCCAGATGTGGTCGCGGTAGCCCGCTATTATTTAGATTGGGCTGCAATCGGCAAAAGCCATACAAATTACCTGGCCTGGGGTGTATTCGAAGATGAAAGCTGGGATGCACAAAAAAGACTGTTTCCGCCTGGAGCAGTTTTCGGTGGCGAACTGAAAGTTGAAGAGGTTAAGCCTGAAGAAGTGACCGAGTATATAAGCCATAGCTGGTACACCGATGAATCTGGTCCGTTACATCCTAGCGAAGGCGTGACTGAGCCAAGATATTCTGATCTTGACACAAATGCCAAATACAGTTGGTGTAAAGCGCCACGATTTAAAGATCAGCCTATGGAAGTAGGACCTCTCTCGAGGATGTTAGTTGCTTATCTTTCTGGCAATCAAAAAGCTAAAAAACTGATCGATGACACCTTAGCTACTCTTGGAGTTCCAGACCAGCCCGGAGTGCTGTTGTCGACTTTAGGCCGGGTGGGCGCCCGAGCTTTGGAGTGTAAGATAATTGCTGATGCTATGGTCGATTGGACTCTGGAACTTGTCGAAAACTTCAAAGGTGGCCAGACTAATCTTTATGCTGACTTTGAAGCTCCAGATTCATGCAGCGGTGTGGGTTTGTGGGAAGCGCCAAGAGGTGCATTAGCGCATTGGAATGTGATCGAAGAAGGCAAGCTCAAAAACTACCAGGTGATTTCTCCATCCACATGGAATTTTTCTCCCAGAGATGATAAAGGTGTGCGGGGACCGGTAGAAGAAGCGCTAATTGGTACGCCGGTGGCCGATCCCGAAAAGCCTGTAGAGATCCTGAGAGTCGTTCACTCCTACGATCCATGACTGGGCTGTGGGGTTCACGTGATTGAACCAAAGACAAATAGAATTCTCAAATTTCGGGCTCGTTCAGGGCTTTTCGGGAGGTGAGACGATGGCGGATAGAAAAATGAAATATGTCTGGTCTGGTACAGTGCGAATCATTCACTGGACCATCTTTCTCAGTGTGGTTGTTTTATTAATCACAGGAAATTATATTGCTCATACACCATCTTTCATCTCACCAGATGGAGAACCCGCAGAAACTTTTTTCATGGCTCAGATGAGGTTTATTCATTTTGTTGCTGCCATTGTTTTTGATGTGGCTATTTTGTTGAGTATCTATCTGATCTTCTTTTCCACATTCCATGCTCCTTGGAAAGAGCTTTTGCCTACCCCCAGAAATTTAAAGAAATTCTGGATTCAACTTAAATATTATTTCAAACTTTCGGGAGAAAATGTTAAATATGAATATGAAGATCCAATCGATATAATTTCTTTCTTATCATTTCACATCTTAGCCATACTATTAATATTCACTGGTTTTGCACTCTATGTTGTCCAATATGCTATAAATTGGTGGTGGCCAGCATTGCTGCATTTTGCGACGGATTGGATTGTGGCCTTGTTCGGAGGACTTCAAAATGTCCGAAGCGCGCATCATATTATGTGGTGGTTAATCTTAGTCTGGTTTGTTATCCACGTTTACTTTCAAATCTGGAAATCGATTAAATTCAAAACGGGCAACATAAATGCAATTATAAGTGGGTACAGGTTAGAGCGTTAATTCCAAGAAGGGTGGGGGAATATTATTATATTATGAAAAATGGTAAGTTGAACTGCAAAAGGGACTGCTGCGGTGTTAGAAAGCTATGGAAAAGGTAGTGGGTATAGAAGTGAGTAAATGAATGATGTGATTATTATCACTTTAAGTGCGCGATTATTTCCAAATTGTGGCTCGCAAATATCTAGTGTAAAAATTCAGAACGCTTGCTGATATACGTAGGCAGTCCCGCTTTATTGATTTTTGACAATCTCTGATAGAACGAGGAGGAAAAATCTAAATAATTTGTAATTAAAATAAAACTTAATGCTCCTATTAGTGTAGAACTTCTGACAAAACGCTCCTGAAAATTTGATAGATTTTGATTAGGGTGGGAGGAGACATATAAATCTGAAAAAAAAGATGCTGAAAAAGGTTACCATCATAGGCATTGGTAATATTCTTTTGACCGACGAGGGAGTAGGGGTACGGGTTATTGAAGAGTTGCAGCAGAATTTCTCATTTCCACCAAATGTACAGCTCTATGATGGCGGCACCGGAGGAATGAGTCTTCTAGCAATCATTGAAAATACAGACCAGTTGATTGTGGTGGATTCCGTTTTGATCGGTGAGCCACCCGGCACAATAGTCAAATTTAAATTTGAAGATTTACCATCTGGACTCATACGAAAGTTGTCTGCACATGAAATTGATGTTATTGATGTTCTGAATATTGCTGAGGCACTGGAGAAGCGACCGCCAACAGTTATTATTGGCATTCAACCGAAAGATATTTCTACTTATGGCACCGAGCTTACAATTCAAGAACATATTCCAAAACTGATTGAGTTTATATTAAAGGAGCTTAAATCTTTAGGGATCGAGGCAACCTCAAAAAAATCGCAATACACATTAAATGAAAATTGAACATGAATTTCTCTAGTTCTCAAGAAGTAAAGAAGATTTTTGAAGAAGTGTACATCGACATTTTCAAAACTCGTTTTTCGGGACTGCCTGTTGTAAATAATGTCCTTTCTGTTAAAGTAATAGGTCTGCGAGATACGGAGGATTTTTATACCTTTAGCCTCATTACACCCTGGATGTTAAATAAAATTGCTGTACCTAAAAAAGGCGATGTAAAGGTACGGTCGATTGCAGGCATGCGAGTTGATCAATTAGAAAGGTTAGGAGAGTTTTATATTGCCAATGTAATTTCTCCGATGGATAGATTTAAAAGTATGGAGAGGGCTATAAGAAAGGCAGAACGACTTGCCGAGGAACTTTTTGCAGAAATATCTAAAGAAAATAATGGTCAGCATCACGATATATCTCGAGATTTTTTTCCTAAAAATTAATCCCCAAAATTAATGTATGTTCCCTAACAAAATTTGTTGACGAATAGTTAAGCTAAAACATGCTTTTTATAGTATTACTTCTGAACTTTTGCATTTTTTTACAAGAAAATGGCTAAA
>JBHHXN010000157.1:0-12105 GCA_046757025.1 bacterium | reverse complement strand
TAACAGCCACCCGCTCTGCCGATTGAGCTACCGAGGAATTTACTGACTTATTACAAAAGCAGGACGTATTTTATTCTTACGTAAGGGTTAATTCTTGCCTTACACAACTCAAATGAACCCTCAGATGCGACTCGAACCTACATCCCGATTCCTCGGGATAACAGCCACCCGCTCTGCCGATTGAGCTACCGAGGAATCTCGTAGTCTTCTGGAATTAAACGACGCTAATTTATGAATTCTTTAACAAATAGTCAAGATGTTTTTGAACCGAACTCTTAATTAAACCACAAAAGTTGCTCTTTAATTCGCATGGAACATCAATGTACCATTTTTCTGCTATTCCTCTTGAATTTTAAGGAATTTACACATCGCACAAAATCATTGATTTTTAAATCAGGATTTTTTACTTTCCCCAATTAAATTCACTAACACAATTTACCAACAAACATCGCACTACCTCAGAAGGAGATGAATTTATGAAAAAAATTTTGGTCACAGGAGGGGCCGGCTTTATCGGAAGCAACTTCATTCGATATATGCTTAAAAAATACAAGGATGTTGAAATCATCAATTTAGACAAGCTCACCTACGCTGGGAATCTTGATAACCTGAAAGACATTGAAAACAATCCCAACTATAAATTTATTAAAGGCGACATCTGCAACGAAATTCTGGTCAATGAGATCATGGCGGAAATGAATGTCGTGGTCAACTTTGCAGCAGAAAGTCATGTGGATCGTTCCATCGGAGCGCCGGACGATTTTATCAAAACAGACATTTTCGGCGCGTTCGTTCTACTGGAAGCCGCACGCCAAAACCACATCGAACGATTTATCCAGATCAGCACAGACGAAGTTTACGGCAGCATCGAAAAAGGCTCATTCGGGGAAACCGATCCACTGAAGCCCTCGAGTCCCTATTCCGCCTCCAAAGCCGGTGCGGACAGACTGGCGTACTCCTATTTCGTCACCTACGATCTGCCTGTTCAGATTACCCGCTGTTCCAATAATTTTGGTCCGTATCATTATCCCGAAAAGCTCATTCCTCTGTTTGTCACCAATGCACTGGATGACAAACCGCTCCCTATTTACGGAGACGGAAAAAACGTGCGCGATTGGATTTACGTGGAAGACCACTGTGAGGCCATCGACTTCGTTTATCTGCATGGAAAAATCGGGGAGGATTACAACATCGGCGGGGGAAACGAAAAAACCAATCTGGAAATTACCGAGTACATCCTGCAAAAATTAGAAAAACCAAAATCGCTGATGACCTTTGTCACCGATCGCAAGGGACACGATCGTCGCTATTCTCTGGATTGCTCCAAACTGCACGCATTGGGCTGGCAGCCCGGCCATGATTTCGAGCACGCTCTGGATTTGACGATTCACTGGTTCATCGAAAACCGTTGGTGGTGGGAAAAAATCAAAAGCGGCGATTATTTAGAGTACTACAAAAAACAGTACCAATCAACCTTTTAGAAGGGGGAGAACCCCATGTCATTAGAAGAGAAAATAAAAGATAAAAGCGCGAAAGTTGGTATCATCGGCCTTGGATACGTTGGTCTCCCTCTGGCAGTGGAATTTGCTGACCACGGTTTTTATGTATTAGGCATCGATATCGACCGCAGCAAAATTGAAATGCTAAATCGGGGTGAAAATTACATCGAGGATGTAGACGACGAACTCCTGCAAAAACTGGTGGCCGACAGAATGCTTGAAGGCACCACCAAGTACGGCAGAACGGGTGAGCTCGATATTTTATTTATTTGCGTGCCCACACCCTTCACGCCCAACAAAGAACCCGATATTTCTTACATAAACGAAGCCGCTGATAACATCACCGCACATTTGCGGAAAGACCAGCTCGTCATTTTGAAAAGCACTACATTCCCTGAAACCACAGAGAAAGTGCTGCTGCCGAAATTGGAATCCACCGGTTTAGTCGTGGGTCAGGATTATTATTTGGCGTTTTCTCCAGAGCGAATCGATCCGGGACGGAAAGATTTCACCACAGCGAACACACCGGTGGTAGTGGGCGGCAAAACCGAAAAATGCACGAGGTTGGCTGTTTTAGCCTGTCAGCAGATCATTTCAAAAATTGTTCCCGTCTCCTCTCCGCGTACAGCGGAAATGGTCAAACTGCTGGAAAACATCTTTCGCAGCGTGAACATCGCATTGGTCAATGAATTGGCCCAGCTCTGTGACCGCATGGGCAATATCGACGTTTGGGAAGTGGTGCAGGCGGCCGCCACCAAACCTTTCGGTTTTATGCCCTTTTACCCCGGACCGGGGATTGGTGGTCACTGCATCTTGGTCGATCCGTACTACCTTTCCTGGAAAGCCAAAGAATACGATTTTCACAGCGATTTTATTGAGCTGGCTGCCCGAACCAACGAAAACATGCCGTACTATGTACTGGATTTGATCATCCGTTCTTTAAGCATGAACGGAGGTGCCGTGAAAACCGCAAAATATCTTTTTCTGGGTGTTTCCTTTAAAAAAAATGTTGACGACACCCGAAATTCACCTGCACTTAAAATTATCGAATTGCTGGTTCATCGGGGCGCGCAAAATGTCATGTACAACGACCCTTATGTTCCGGAATTTAAACTGCTCAATACCACCTACACTTCGCAGGAATTAACCGACGAGCTGGTTTCAGAAGCCGACTGTGTCATCATTACTGCCAATCACAGTGCCTACAATTTCGATAACATCGTGCAAAAGGCTAAATTAGTTATCGATACCCGAAACGCGACCAGCGCGGTGAAAAAAGGTCGGGACAAGATCGTCCGCCTTGGCAGCGGCGTATAATTACATTGAAAGCAAATTTCAAATGTTGAAATTTTTCATTTACACATTCACAGTTTTCATTGTTTTTTATCAGAAGCCGCTGTCCGCTCAATACCCCCCAACCAGCGGTAAAAAAGAATCCAAAGATACGAGAATTTCCACACCGGGGGCATTTCAAACACAAAGTTCAAGCCAGCAGACGCTTACGAGTCCCGGTCTGGATATGCTGTTCGACGCCCAGTCCCTGGAAGCCGCCATCGATCCCGACACCTACATCGTCGGGCCTGGCGATCAATTCTTAATCAACATCTGGTCAACCATGGAAGCGGGTTTACACACCATGGTCACTCCGGAAGGCAAGCTGATCATCCCAACCATCGGAACCCTGAATGTGGACGGCAAATCTCTGCGCGAAGTGCAGAAAATGGTTAGTCAGGCTGGCGCTAAGAAATACGTGCAATCCACCATCAGCGCGAATTTGATTCAAGTGCGAAGTTTTCGCGTGCACGTAACCGGGCAGGTACGCAACCCAGGCCCCTATTCGGCTCTGGCGGTAAATCGCGTCTCCGATATCATCAACCTGGCAGGCGGTTTCACCAATTGGGGTTTTGAACGCGCCATCGAAGTCCGACATTTGAACGGCCGCACCGATATCGTGGATTTATATCAATATACCAAACTCGGTAATCTCAACACCAACATCTATGTGCAGGGCGGCGACGTCATTTACGTTCCGTCCATCAAATTCACTCAGGCCACGGTGCAAATCGAAGGGCGCGTTCGCGATCCGGGTACCTATCAACTAGTTGAGAAGGAAACCCTTCTTGATTTTCTGCTGCGGGTCAACGCGCTAAATCGCCGAGCGGATCTGCATCATGCTTACATCGAAAGAAGAAATGCTGATAACCCGGACCCTGAAATCATTCCCCTGTTTCCCTTCCTGGAAAATCAAAGCAACGGCACTTCTAATTTCTATTTGGAAGATGGGGACGTCATCCTGGTGCCGCAGAGGTACGAAGACGTCTTTGTCATCGGGGCGGTTCGCAATCCCGGCGCGTTTCCCTATGTTCCCGGTTTGGCTGTACGGGATTATGTGGGGTTGGCAGGCAGCCATGAGCTGGCGGTGGATTTATCGAAAAGCAAAATCATCCGAAGAGGGGGGACTGAGCAGCTCAAAGGAGCAAATATAGCCGTCGAGCCTGGTGACACGGTGTTCGTACCTAAAAGAAACGAATTTGGAATCCGAGAAATCACGTTGATCGTGGGACAGGCCACCAGCATCATCATTGCGTTAAAAGCGGTTGGCGTATTTTGAGGCAACAGTTGAACGGATTGATTTAGAAAATTAATCGTTTATGGAAAAAGAAATAAAAGAAGTTTCGTTTTTAGGATTTATTGCGACCATCTTAAATTGGCGACGTCTGATCCTCCGAAATTTTCTCATTTTTACGATACTGGGTCTCATCATCTCTTTAATCTTACCGCACTGGTACACTTCTACGGCCACGATTATGCCGCCGGAGAGTTCTTCTGACGCCAGTTTGAACATGTTATCGCTCATCTCAGATGTGCCGTTTAACCTTTCCGGCGCTTTCGGTTTCGGCAGCACCATGGCCGACATTTACATCGGCATCCTGCAGAGCCGAAATGTGCGGGAGCAAGTCATCAAAAGGCTGGACCTCATGACCATCTGGGAGGAAGATTTGATGGAGGATGCTTTGCGGCAGTTAGATGGCCAAACCCAGATTGAGCTAACTGACGAGGGCTTCATTGCCATTTCCATCACCGCCAGAACCCGGCAGCGCTCTCAGAAAATGTGCCAGGTGTTTGTGGAAGAGCTGGACCGCGTGAACCAGAGCGCGCGCTACACCACCGCACGTTACACGCGCGAATTCATCGGAAAACGCATGAAAGAGGCCGACCAAGACCTGCGTCTGGCCGCAGAAAAATTGCGCGACTTTCAAAAACAATATTCGGTGATTTCGCTGGAAGAACAATCTTTGTCATCTATCCGGGCGGCAGCGGAAATCAGAGCGCAAATTGCTCTGAATGAAGTGGAATACGACGTTCTGACAAAACAGCTCTCGAAGTCGCATGAAAAAATTAAATTGGTGAAACATCGGATTGCCGCTCTACAAAATCAACTGAACCTCATCGAGTACGGAAACGGCAAAGCGGATTCGGATTTGTTGCTGCCGTTTTCTAAAATACCGGACCTCGGCTTGCAGTATATTTTTCTTTATAAGGATGTGGAAGTTCAAAAGGCGATTTACGAGCTGCTGGTGAAACAATACGAACAGGCGCGCATTCAGGAATCGCGGGATACCCCCACGGTGGAAATCCTGGACCCGCCAGACTTACCTGAACGCAAAAGCAAACCCAAAAGGGCGCTGGTGGTGCTGGCGGCTTCTTTGCTCAGCTTTTTTATCAGCGGATTCACCATCGTCATCAACGGCTATATCGAGAAAATTCGCGTTCAAAATCCCGAGGAGTACGACCGTTTTGTTTCAGCGTACAGCGCTTTTCGTGGCGACGCGAAACGTTTCTTTTTCTTTAAAAGGAAACAGAGTCCATAAAGGAGAGAGAAAAAATTCAACCGGTACAGATTGATCGCTCATACAAAACCCCCGTTCTCCATTTCATAAAATCCAGCTTCCAGCTCCCGAGCGCCAGGTTAGATCGGGATGGGCTCTTAAAATCCTTTATTATCCATCCTTTTTCCCTCGCGCATTCTTCTGCAATTAAATAAATCTAAATGACCTGATTTCATAAACCTGTCAACAAAAATAGATAAAATTGAGATCTCAGTTAAATTCGACGGTGGAGAAAAATCAGCAGCCGGATGCCCACGAAAAGAAGAGATTATTTACGAACGTATTTTCGCTGTCCGTTCTTCAGGGTGTGAATTATCTCCTGCCGCTCATCACGCTGCCCTATTTGGTGCGAGTTTTGGGAGCTGAAAAATTCGGCCTCATCATGTTCGCCCAGGCGTTCATGCAGTATTTTGTTTATCTTACCGATTTTGGCTTCGAACTGTCCGCCACCAAAGATGTCGCTGTGCACCGTGACAACGCCCATAAAGTGGTGGAAATTTTCAACTCGGTCATGCTCATCAAGCTGGTGTTGATGCTCATCAGCTTTGTCATTTTGAATATCGTGGTTTTCAACGTCGCAAAATTTACCCACGACTGGCTCGTCTATCTGTTTACGTTTGGCATGGTGCTGGGAAATCTTTGCCTGCCCGTGTGGTTTTTTCAAGGCCAGGAAAACATGAAAGATTTCACTCTGCTCAACATTTTAGCCAAATCCATTATCCTGATTTGTATTTTTACTTTTATCCGAAGCGCCGCCGATTATCTCTATGTGCCTCTTCTCAATTCCATCGGCTTGCTGGTGGCAGGGGTTTCCGCTTTATGGTTGATTTTCAAAAAGTACAAAATGAAGATTGTTTGTCCCGGTTTCAAAACCATGAAAGCGCAACGTGTAGAAAGCTCGCAGTTCTTTTTTTCCAGAGCCTCGGTGATGACGTACACCTCCAGCAACGCGTTTTTTCTGGGACTCCACAGCGGCACCGAAATCGTCGGTTACTACTCAGCCGCGGAAAAACTCTACATGGCGTTTCGTTCGCTGTACAACCCGTTGAACAACGCACTCTACCCTTTTATGTCCAAAACCAACGCAGTGCGGTTCTTTAAAAAAATCTTCAAATTAACGGTGGTGCTAAATACCGTTATTTGTATATTAGGCTATGTTTTTGCAGAAAAAATTATTATCTTTGTTTTCGGCTCAGAATTCGAAGCCAGCATCGCAGCTTTTAGAATTTTCCTGTTGGTCATTTTGTTCATCGTGCCGTCGGTGCTGTTTGGCTATCCATTTTTAGCCGCCCTCGGTCACCAGAATATTGCCAACATGAGTGTGATCATCGCTTCGTCGATTCACATTTTGGGCTTGATCTTTTTGACAGTTTCGTCTCTGTTAAACATCTATTCCATCACCGTGATGGTGCTGATCACGGAATTCATCGTATTTTGCATCAGAAGTTATGGCGTAAAAAAACACAAATTATGGAGGACAGATTGAAAGCCGTTATTTTAGCTGCCGGCGTCGGTTCCAGGTTGCGACCCTTAACCTCGAAAAAACCAAAATGTTTGGTGCGGGTGGCCGGCAGACCCATTCTGGATTATCAGGTTCGAGCCTATACCGCGGCCGGCATTAAGGATATCCTGATCGTGGTGGGCTACGAAGCCAGCAAAATCAAAGAGTACTATAAACATACACGCGACATCCATATCAAATTAATCGAAAACGAGGACTACGAGGTCACCAACAACATGTATTCGCTCTTCCTCACGGCGCCAGATGTTGAAAACGAATCTTTCATTTTAAGCAATGGCGACGTGGTATTCGATACCAGCATTATCTACGAGCTGGTGCATTCTGATGAAGATCTCATCGCTGCCGACAAAGGCAGCTATTCCGAGGAAGCCATGAAGATCACCTTGAATGAAACGGGTCTCATCAGCAACATCAGCAAAGAAATCCCCCAAAATGAAGCCTATGGCAATTCCATCGATATCTATAAATTTTCTGCTAAAAGCTCGACCATTTTGTTTCAGGAGATGCGAAAGATCATTGCGGGCGAAAACAATTTAAAAGACTGGACAGAAATCGCCATACAGCGACTTCTGCAGACGGGCGACCTGAAAATGCAGCCGTTCGAAATTTCAAACAAAAGCTGGGTGGAAATCGACAACTTCGAAGACCTGGCAGTGGCCGACCAGGCCTTTTCCAGTTTCTCGCTGAAAGATAAAAAGCTGTGTTTTATCGATTTAGACGGCACGATTTTTCTCGGCAACAAATTACTTCCAGAAGCAGACAAAGTGCTCACCAAATTACAACAAGCGGGCATGAAATATTATTTTTTGTCGAACAACTCTTCCCGCTCGAAAAAGGATTACGTGGCCAAGCTGCGCGACCTGGGCATCGAATCCCGAGAAGAAAACTTCGTACTCTCCACCGACGGCGTCATCGAGTTCCTCACGCAAAACCGGGTCAAAAACGTGTATTTAGTTGGCACGGAATCCATGAAGCAGGCTTTTGTGGCAGCGGGACTTAACGCAGATTCAGACCAGCCGGAGTACGTGGTTTTGGGTTACGACACCGAAGTGACTTACGAAAAACTCAAACAAGCTGCCATTTATCTCAATCAGGGCGCCGACCTCCTGGCCACTCATTGCGATCTGGTTTGTCCCACTCCCGAAGGTCCGATTCCGGATATCGGCGCCATGCTGGCGCTGTTCGAAGCCGCTACCCACAAAACCCCCGTGCGAGTATTTGGCAAACCGCATTCTGGTATGGTGGATCACATCCTGACCAAAAACGGCTTGAACCGGACGGACATCGTGGTCATCGGCGATCGCCTCTACACCGATATGAAATTGGCCCGAAATCTGGGCTGCGATTTCGTGTGTGTGCTCTCAGGCGAAACCAACCGCGAGGATATCGAGCCACTGGAGGACGTGCCGGATTTGATCATCAACAGCATCGCCGAGCTGCAAAATTATCTCGAATAACTGCTGCTGCCTCTCATCTGACAACAGAATGATCAGGAACTGGAACAAAATCAGGACACGATTCGATATTGATGCGATTAATGAAAAAGCTCATCAGACTCTACTATTTTTTATTATTACCCGTTTACTGGCTGGCATTTTTCATTCCCAAAAACAAACGCCTCTGGATTTTCGGCGCCTGGAACGGGGAGGGCCGGGGCGACAACAGCGAAGCTTTTTTCAACTATGTCCGGCAGTATCATCCAGAAATTAAAGCGGTCTGGCTCACCAAAAGCCCGACGATTTATGAGCATTTTAAAAAACAAAATGCGACGGTCTATTACCGCAACGGTTTGCCGGCGTGCTGGATTTCGGCTCGCGCTAAAATAGCCGTCATCAATTGTTATAAATACGATGTCAACCGTTATTTTTTGAACCGCACCAAAATCATTCAGTTGTGGCACGGCACGCCGCTCAAAAAAATCGAAAACGATTCCAGGCTGCTCAACGTGCAAAGAAATCGCATGTTGCAAAAAATCAAAGAGTGGATTTTGCCCTTTACCAGAGAAAAATATCACTATCTCATCTCTGCTTCACAAGAAACTGCCAGGCGTTTAGCCTCGGCGTTTCAACGACCCCTGAAAAACATTTTGGTCACGGGCTACCCGAGAAACGATGTGTTATTTTGCCGAAATAAACCGCCTCAGGCCTTTACGGAAAGGATCAAGTCGGAGTACGACTACCAGCACGTGTTTCTATACACGCCGACCTTCCGAGACACCGACAAAGCCTCTCTGGCGATTTTTGACACATTTGATGCTGAAAAAATGGCCGCTTTTCTACAATCCAAAAGAGCGGTGTTGATCATCAAAGGCCATTTGCTGACGAACAACGCCTTCATAAACATCGCAGCAAAGCGTCCGCAAATTCAGGTGGCGCGAGAAGAGGATTTGCCGGATGTGAATCAATTGCTGCCGGAGGTAGATATCCTGATCACCGATTACTCCAGTATTTATTTCGACTATTTATTATTGAACCGGCCGATTGTGTTCACGCCGTTCGATCTGGAAACGTACGTTTCAAAAGACCGCGAGCTCTACTACGAATACCACGAAGTCACGCCGGGACCCAAAGCCGCCAACTGGCAGGACGTCATGGATTGGCTGGATAAATTTTTGCAGAATCCAGCATTATATTCTGCGGAACGAGAAAAAATAAAAAAACAATTCAATCAGTTTTGTGATGGGAATAGTTCAGAAAGGCTGTTTCGTGAAATTATTTCTATTTTAAAATAGGCCTTAAAAAAGGATTACATAAGATTGGTATGCTAGGAATACAACTCAGAGAAAACGGGGAAAATCTTATCTGAAAGCAGTCTAACTTTATTTCTGTAAGTTTGATTCAAGACAATCAATAGATGATGCTTTAAAGTTAAAGAGCGTCTGATTTTACAATCAAATAGCTTTTAAATAAAACCATGCTCAACTATTTCGCACCTCAGCAAATTGAACATTCTGTTTTAAGCAAAGACCTCAGCAAATTGCTGGCGGCGGCCGGCATGCTGTTTTTTCTTTTACTGGTTGCGGTGATCAGCGACAGCGTCATCTGGGTTGTGCCAGCAGCCGTATTCGCGGGTGTGTTTCTCTGGCTCATTTTTGCCAGTCCTTTTGCCGGCTTGTTAATCCTGCTATTTCTAATCTTTTCTAATATTTTTGCCGGACTGGAAATCCCCGGCGGGTTCCTGGCAGCCGCCCTGCTGGTCATTCTGGCCACGGTAGTACAGCGGGCCTGGCAATTTGATCTTAATTTTATCCTCCCCAAAAATCAATTGTTTTTTGTGGCGCTGCTGTTAGCGGCCTTGCTTTTGTCGATTCCGTTTTCGCTGAACCAGAAAGTCAGCATGCTCAAACTCATCGTCTGGATAAAATCCATCATTATATATTTGCTGGTCATCAATCTTGTGACCAGCAAAAGGCGCCTTTACTGGTGCATCGCCATGATTCTGACCGCCCTGCAGATTTCCTTTTTCTACGGACTGTACATTTTATATCAGGGCGCTTCGGCGGTACTACAGGGACAAACAGCCTACGAGGCCATCACCAGACTTATCGGCCTGAGCCACGATCCCAATATTTACGCCGCCACGTTAGTCGCCTTTCTGCCGGTGCCCTTGTTTTTATTTTTTTATGCAGAAACCCGAAGTCAACGAGTGGGAGGGTTTTTACTGTTTGCGGCTTTGGTGGCCGCGACCATCATGACTTTTTCCCGAGGCGGCATTTTGAGTCTGGGGCTGGTCTTGCTGATGTTTGTGATAAAAAAACGTCACTACCGCAGCGTGCTGTTTATCAGCTTAATCGGAGCGGTGGTAGCGCTGTTTTTGATTCCAGCCGAAATATGGGATAGATTCAGCGCCATCTCCAACGTCCGCGGCGATGCCTCGGTCAATGAGCGATGGCAGTTGCTCACCAACGCCTGGCGGCTGTTCCTGGAAAATCCCCTGCTGGGTATCGGCCTCGGCAATTTTCAGGACATTTCCATTCAGTTTATCAGCCGGCACCAGCCCGCGCACAATATTTTCCTGGAAATCGCCGCGGAAACCGGCCTGCCCGGATTGGCGGTTTTTCTGGGCCTCATCTGGATCACCCTGCGCTATTTTGAAGACAGTCGGCGACTTTTCATCCAAAAAAAGCGTCCGCACCTCGCTTACCTGGCCGAAGCCCTGAAGCTGGGATTTTTCGGATTTCTGATTTCCTGCCTGTTTCTTTCGCTGCAGCAGGACACACAATTCTGGATGCTGTTCGGACTGGCTGCTGCCATGCGCGCCATTGCGGATTTGCCGGAGGAAGAATTAATCTAACCGGAAGTCACAAAATCGGCCTGGAAAAAAGTTATTGAATAAAAATAAATAAACAGTTACATTTCGTACGACTATCTAGTTAGCTCAGCCAACTTCCAGAATGACATTTTCTGAGTAAATTGGATAACCGTATGCATTTTGATTTAAGTCTCTGAAATACAAATAGAATACTAAAGAGTGTCTGAACGAAAACTTCCCCAAGGCCCTGTCATTGCGAGTCCCGCGTTTTGTGCGGGACGAAGCAATCCCTGCCGTGCCTAAGACGGAGATTGCTTTCCCGAAAATCGGGACTCGCAATGACAGCAAAAAACTGAGTTTTCGTTCAAACACTAAGTATGAAATAACAGCCATATTGTAATCAGCCGTAGTGGCCGGTGTTTTTTCAGAAGTCAAATCAAGCGTATTCAGTTAATAGATATTGAATTAGACATTAACTGATGAACAATTGGTATTAATACCTAGCGCGGCGGAGCCGCAAATGTTTAAATGACTTGCTTTGTTGTGGTCCAAACCATGGTGCTATTATCAGCCGTCATTAAGCCTCGCTGTCATTGACAGAGGTGAATTATTGCTGCTGTCTAAAATGACGCCAAAGGCAAATGACCTGATGACTTTATGACGGGTCGTGTCATTCACTTCGCGTCATTTAGCCATTTTCTTGTAAAAAAATGCAAAAGTTCAGAAGTAATACTATAATTTTTAGTGTGAAGAGCTTGAACTGATAATCAGGCGGGTACACCCCTTTGTCCCCCATCGAGGGGGGATTTAGGGGGGGTCCTACACAAATGTTCATTATAGATTATTCAACTGGCTACTCTTGGATTAAGGTGTTATCTAAAACTTATAAATATTAATTGATGCTCAAACTGATTTTTTGGACCTGCGTGATTCTGGTAAGCTA
>JBHHXN010000156.1:0-12293 GCA_046757025.1 bacterium | reverse complement strand
GGCGCCAGTGTCGGAAAAGAAGGATGGTGAAAGGAAGGGTGATAAAACTCGTTAAAATTGGAATAAAATGGACCGCGTTTCGCATAATCCCTCCAAATCTATGTCAATTGCCACCGTCATGATGAGCGGTAACAAATTATCCGATGGTAATTTTGAGTTGAACAAATCTCAATTTGATTGAATCGCCCCCGCTGGAAATGAGTTAAGGTGGCGGGTACGTCTTAATTAATGCTTCACAGAAACAGCCCTGCCGGGCGCATTCGGATTTTGGGTGAAAACATTTACCAAACCAAATGCGACAACTGACAGGCAGAAAGGCCGTTCGGGTGTGACCCTTTCACCCGGATCAGCGCGTATCCCTCAACTGTTTCATGGCTTCGTGGGCGTGTTCACATGTTTCAGCAATATCTTCTTCCTGATGCTCTGTGGAGACAAACGCCGCTTCAAATTGCGACGGGGCCAAATAGCTCCCCCGGTTCAACATTTCATGGAAAAACCGGGCGTAGCGCTTAGTGTCCGCCGATTTCGCCGATTTAAAATCCGTGACCGGTGCATCCGTAAAAAACAGGCACGACATAGAACCCACTCGGGTTTGAAAGACCGGCAGGCGGTTGACTTCGGCCGCAGCTTTCAATCCCTCTGCCAATTGCTGAGACCGTCTTTCCAGATTGGTGTAAATTTCCGACTGCTGTAACACTTTTAAGGTTTCCAGGCCGGCGGTCATGGCGATGGGATTGCCGGACAGGGTTCCGGCCTGGTAAACCGGTCCCACGGGAGCCAGCATCTGCATGATCTCGCGTTTACCGCCAAAAGCCCCCACGGGGAATCCACCTCCAATAATTTTACCCAGACAGGTCAAATCGGGTTGTACGTCAAAAAGCGCTTGCGCCCCGCCGTAGGCCACGCGAAAACCGGTCATCACTTCGTCAAAAATGAGCAAGGCGCCGTGGTTAGCGGTGAGGGTTCGCAAGCCCTGAAGAAAGCCCGGCAGCGGTGGCACCACGCCCATGTTGCCAGCCACCGGCTCCACGATCACCGCAGCGATTTCATTGGGATGGCTCTCAAACAATTGCTGTACGCTTTCCAGATTGTTGAATTCCGCCAGCAGGGTGTTCTGTACGGTCTCCTTTGGAACGCCGGGACTGTCTGGCAGCCCCAGCGTGGTCACGCCGGAGCCGGCCTGCACCAACAGCATGTCCGCGTGACCGTGGTAGCAACCTTCGAATTTCAAAATTTTATCTCGCTGAGTGAAGCCTCGCGCCAACCGTAGCGCGCTCATGGAGGCTTCGGTGCCGGAATTCACAAATCGCACCATTTCGATTGACGGCACCGCCTGCACCACCCTTTCTGCCAGCTCCATTTCCACTTCTGCCGGCGCGCCATAACTGGTCCCCCTGGCGATGGCCTTAATAACCGCCTCAATCACCACCGGATGCTTGTGCCCCAAAATCATCGGGCCCCAGGAGCCCACATAATCGATGTAGCGATTTTCGTCGGCGTCGTAAATATACGCTCCCCGCGCCTTCGAAATAAACAGCGGCGTCCCCCCGACTCCTTTAAATGCCCGAACCGGACTGTTCACCCCACCCGGCAGGACATTTTGCGCTCTCTCAAACAGGCGTTCTGATTTTTGATATTTCACGGGTAAGCCTTTCGCGTTAAATTCAAATGCTTTCTAACCGAGCCATTTTGCGACTTCTTTCGCATGGTACGTCAAAATCAAATCCGCGCCGGCGCGCTTGATGGAGGTCAGGATCTCCAAAGTCACGGTGTGCTCGTCGATCCAGCCTTTCTGCGCCGCGGCTTTGACCATGGCGTATTCACCGCTGACATTGTAGGCCGCCACCGGCAGCTCGAAGCCATCTTTCAGCCGGCAGATAACGTCTAAATACGAAAGCGCCGGTTTGACCATCAGCATGTCAGCGCCTTCTTCCACATCAAGCTCGGCTTCTCTCAGCGCTTCCAGGGCGTTGGCCGGATCCATCTGGTGGGTTTTGCGGTCGCCAAACTTCGGCGCCGATTCCACCGCATCCCGAAACGGGCCGTAAAAGCTGGACGCATACTTGACTGCGTAACTCAAAATCGGTGTTCGCTCAAAGCCGGCGCCGTCCAGGCCCTGACGAATGGCGCCGATCATGCCGTCGAGCATGCCCGAAGGCGCCACAACATCCGCCCCGGCCTGCACATGAGAAACCGCCTGTCTGGCTAGCAATTCCAGGGTGCTGTCGTTGTCCACGTAGTTATCTTTGACGATTCCACAATGCCCGTGATCGGTGTATTCGCAAAAACAGACATCGGTGATGACCAGAATATCGGACACCGATTCTTTCACCGCCCGTAGCGCCCGCTGGATGATGCCGTTGTCATCATAGGAATCGGAGCCCGTGGCGTCTTTGGTTTCGGGGATGCCGAACAGCAGCACCGCCGGAATCCCCAGCCGCTGCGCTTCCTGCACTTCGGCGACCAGCAAGTCGATGGACCACTGGTACTGCCCCGGCATGGACTCGATGGGCTTTCTGACGTTTTTTTCAAAAGTCACAAAAAGGGGGTAGATCAAATCATCCACCGACAATTGAGTTTCTCTCACCATTCGCCTGATCTCAGGCGTGCCCCTGAGACGTCGGGGTCGAAAAAACGGTTTGTACATTTTCGTTTCCCTAATTTATTTTCAGCTTACGCATTTACTTTGGATTCAACGAAGGCTGGCTTCGTTTTGAAAAATTTAAGCACTTTATCTGCCATGATTTCGGACTGCACGATGCAATCCCCCACCGAAATGCCACCGCGAAAATTGCCTGTGATAAACAGCCCCGGCCGCTCGCTTTCGCACTTTTCAATGGCGGCGATTTTTTTCTGGTGTCCGAGCTCGTACTGGGGAATGGCTCTGGGCCATTTCTTAATTTTAACCACGGCGGGCTCGCCCTGTAATTGCAGCAAATCCTTTAAATCGTGCCGCACCAGCTCGATCAAATCTTCATCCCTTTTTTCAGTCAGTTGCGGTTGCCGCATCCCTCCCACAAACGTCGTGACCGCGATGCCGCCTTCGGGCGCCCGTTGCGGGAAAAGAGTGGAGCTCCAGATGACGCCTAAAATATTTCGCTGTTCAACTTTTGGCACCAAAAAGCCAAATCCGTCCAGCGGGCGGCAGCGATAATTGTTTTTGTATCCCAGAAAAACCATGGCCACCGGCGGATAGTTGATGTCGTGCAATTGCGCGGACAGATTTACATCTATTTCGCTCAAATAACCCGCCGTGACAAAAGCCGGCGTGGCAAAGATGAGCGCGTTTGTTTGCACAGTGCTGACTTTGCCGTCCTGATTTATTCTTAGGATGTAAAGGCCGTCTTTGCTCACTGGCGGGGTAATTTGTTCGAGTTCTGTCTGCACTAAAATATTTTGTTTAAGATGCACACTCAGCGTCGTGGGCAATTCAGACATGCCGTTTTTGAATGAAAACAACCCCGCACGGGTTTTGTCCACTTCGGCGCGTTTTTTTCGCTCCCTTGCCCCTTTGATGGCGCCTTTGATCAAACTGCCGTATTTTTTTTCCAGCGTATAAATTTTCGCCACGGCGCTGCGCACGCTTAACCGGTCGGGATCGCCGGCGTAAACCCCCGCAATAAAGGGATTGATGGCGTAATCCAGAAATTCTCTGCCCAAGCGCCGCTCCACAAATTCAGAGATGGTTTCCTCTTTATCTGCTGGCGCCGGCGAGATAAACGGCTCGGCCAGTAGTCTGAATTTCGCTCTGGTTGAAAAAAGTCCGGACTTCATAAATTGCAGCGGATTCATGGGCAGCGCTTGCAGCTTGCCGCCGCGCAGAATGTACCGCCGATTGGCACAGGCGTTGGCGTCCAGCCGCGAGTCCGTCAGTCCGACGTCGGAAAGAAATTGTCGGATTTTGGGAGAGGTGTCCAGCGTGCTGTTTGGGCCGCAATCGATGAGAAAGCCGTCCGCCTGCTCGGTCTGCATGACGCCGCCGGCCTGCGCGGTTTTCTCCAGCACCAGCGTTTCCAGTCCCGCTTGCTTAAGCCTGAAAGCCAGGGCCAGCCCGGAAATGCCGGCGCCGATGATAACGGCGTCTTTAATGGGATCTGTGTCAGTATGCATCTACAAGTTATTTCATTTAAAAGGACCTTACATCATGCTCCCAACTGCCCGTTCCAACAAACCGCTTCCTGAATGTGTTCACACTGATGACAGCGGCAATCTCTTTCAGTCGACTCAAACTTTGGCAGAGCGCTGTAAGTCAAATTGGGAATCGGGTGCTCCCCCGCCAGCTCGAATTCAGGGAACTGAATTTGCGAAGCCACCGCTTCCGCCAGCGCTTCGATAAACAGCGGGTGCGAATTGAGACCGCCGGTCACTTCGTAGTGCTCGATTCCAAAGGAAGCCGCCTGCTTGCGAATCAGCATGTTCAGCTCAAATGCCGTTTCGATGTGATCGGTGACAAAGGCCACCGGTACGATGAGCACCGCTTCGTGACCCTGTTCGGCCAGCTCCTGAAGTTTATCCGGCGTGCTGGGAGTGAGCCACTCCGCCGGTCCCACTTTGCTCTGGAACGCTACGTGAAACGGCAAATCGTTTTCGCGAAATTTCATTACCTCTGAAACCGTGGCGTGAATGAGACAGCAATAAGGATCCCGACGCTGCTTCATTTCTTTCACCGGCGTACCGTGCGCACTGAAAAGTAAGTGCACCTTCTTCACCACCTCGCGGGGAAATCGCTGCAGCGCTTCGTCCATGCGCTCGCTGATGGCCTGAATGTATTTCGGGTGCGCAGCGTACTCCGGCACGCAGGTGGTGGGCCAGACGGGAATTTCCTGCTTCTGCTCCAGCATCCACCAATAGATGAGTGAAGAGCCGGTGGTAGTTTTGGAATACTGCGGGTACAAGGGCAGCAACGCCACTTTGTCCACGCCCTCTCGCTGCATTTGTCTTGCGGTCTCTTCCGAATCGGGTTTCCAGTAGCGCATGGCGACGTACACCTTGAACTGAACCTCCAAACTCTCACCGTACTCTTGATTCAACCTAAGTTCCAGCTTTTCTGCCTGTTCCTGCGTCAGCTTGTTGATGGGCGAGCCGCCGCCGATTTTCGCATAATCCTCACCGACTTTTATTGAACGCTTGCGGGCGATCCATTTGGACAAGGCGTGTCGCAAAATGCCACGTAACGGAATATCAATGATGGCCGGATCCATGAAAAGATTGTAGAGAAACGGTTCGATTTCCAACAAATTATTGGGCCCGCCGAGATTCATGAGTACCACACCCACGGTTTCGCCTTTCTTTACCGTGAGCGGCTGCAGCGGAAAATATTTGCCAGTGACCAGACGGTCATCGTATTTATAGTATTTTAAAAATTCTCGTGGATGCATGTTTTACAACTACTTTAACATTCTCTAATTATCATAATAGCCATAGCGCGGAACTCTTCAGCGTAGCTCAGGATAAACTTCGTGACGAAGCAATCTCCTGATTTTCTGCAAGTTAGGAGATTGCTTCGTCCCGCACAAAATGCGGGACTTTTAAAGACAACTCCGAATTGTCATGCTGGAAGCATCTTTTCAGTAAACAAAATAAAAGCGACTGCTGCCGAGCCTTTGCTAATTGTAAAAAAGATTCTTACAGAATGACAAGCCGGAGATGGCTGTTCTTACTGAAAGGAGGGAACAGCTTATCATGCTCGGCTCGCAATGACTTATTTTTACAATATTAATTAAGAATCGCTTTACTACTCACTCTAAATGGTTTTTGAATACATGGGTACATTCTGTGATTTCTTTTGTTTGAGATATTTATCAAATGCCATGGCAACGTTGCGAACCAGCAGATGCCCCATTTCGGTGATCAAAATCAGCTCATTCTTAAACTTCACCAGTCCGTCGTAAAGCAGTGGCTCCAGCTCCGCCAATGCATCCGCAAAGTAATCATCAAATTTGATGTTGAACTTTTTTTCGATGTCTGTTTTGTTCAATTCGAAATCGCACATAATTTTGGTAATCACATAGCGCCGAAGCTGATCATCCTGATTTAACCGGTAACCGCGTTCTGTGGGTAACCTTTTTTCATCAAGCGCCTGATAATAATCGGGAATTTCTTTGAAATTCTGCGCATAAACATTTTGCAACTGACTGATACTGGACATGCCAAAAGCATACAAATCACATCCCGCTTTAGTGGAATAGCCCTGGAAATTGCGGTACAATTTTTTTTCATTAAAAGCCTGTGTCAAGGAATCGTCCGCCCTGGCAAAATGATCCATGCCGATGTACACATACCCCACGCGGGTCAGCTTTTCGATGGTATTTTTGAGAATTTTCAACTTGTCGGATGGCGCCGGCAGCGTTTCTTCCTTAATGACTTTTTGATGTTTTTTCATCCAGGGAACGTGTGCGTAATTAAACACCGCCAGCCGGTCCGGGGCGATTTCGATGATGCGATCCAGGGTGCAGGCAATCGAATCCACGGTTTGAAACGGCAGCCCGTAGATCAAATCCAAATTGATGCTTTCAAAGTCGCGGGCCCGCAGTTCATCGAAAACCCATCTTGTCAATTTTTCGGACTGCAGACGATTTACCGCTTTCTGTACTTCGAGGTTGAAGTCCTGCACACCCATGCTGGCGCGGTTGAAGCCCGCCTGCTGCAGGGCGTCCAGATGCGCAACGGTCAACCCACGGGGATCGATCTCCACACTGATCTCGGCATCGTCATAAAAATCAAAATTTTGCCGAGTCGCGTCAGATATTCTCCGAATCTGATCCGGGTCCAGGTAGGTTGGCGTGCCGCCGCCCCAGTGCCACTGCGCGACTTTGCGGCCGGGCTTGATCATGCGGCTGATGAGCTCCACCTCATTGATCAGGAAATCGAGGTACTCATCGATGCGCTGGCGATTGCGGGTGATGATCATGGTACAGCCGCAGAAGTAACATAGGGTATCACAAAACGGCAGATGAAAATAAAGCGACAGATCCGGCGCGTCTGCACGCTGGTTGGTCTGCATGATCTCTGCTGCAAACTCATCGCCGTCAAATTCGCCGGTAAAATACGGTGCCGTGGGATAGCTGGTATAACGCGGGCCCGGCTTATCGTACCGCTTCATCAGCTCGATGTCCACCCACAAGGGCTTGTTTATTTGTGCCATCTCAGTAACTATCGTTTTCAATAATTAATTCACTTATGAAATCGCGGACTTTCTTCTTTTACAAATTGCACAAATGCTTTAACGTTTTCAACCGGCGTCTGCGGTAAAATACCGTGCCCCAGGTTAAAAATGTGACCCGCACTATTCCCGGCTTTGTTGAGGACATACACCACTTCTTTTTTGATTTGGTCCACCGGTGCAAACAGAACACAGGGATCCAGATTGCCTTGCAATGCCACCTTTCCCTTCACCTGATTCCGCGCCAGGGTCAGGTCCTCGGTCCAGGAAACACTCAAAACATCGGCTCCAATTTCGGAAAGCTCGGCAAAGGAATGGCCCGCTTCTCTGGCAAAAACAATGACCGGCGCCCCAACTTCATTTATGCGCTGCACGATTTTTTTCAAGTACGGCAAAGAAAACACACGAAAATTTTCTGGCGTTAAAATACCGGCCCAGCTATCAAATATCTGCACGACATCGGCTCCGGATTTAATTTGTGCAATCAGGAAATCCGCCACCGCATCAGCTAATCGATCCAGCAATCTCAGCAGCATCGCCGGTTCATGGTACATCAAACTTTTGATGTGAATAAAACTTTTCGAACCGTGGCCCTCCACCATGTACGATGCCAGAGTCCAGGGGGCGCCGGCAAAGCCAATCAAGGGCACCCGACCTGCCAGGTGTTGGCGCGTCATGGTTAGAGCGGTCAAAACGAACTGCAATTTCTCTTCAACATCAATGGTTGCAAGTGTCTCCAAATCACTTTTATGGCGCAACGGATGCGTAAAGACCGGGCCTTTCCCTTCTGAAAATGTCAATTCCATGCCCATGGCTTCGGGTATCACCAGGATATCCGAAAAAATAATGGCCGCGTCCACACCAATGATGTCCACCGGCTGAATGGTGACCTCAGTTGCCAATTCCGGATCGTGGCACATGGTCATAAAATCGGCACGGGCGCGAACTTTTTGGTATTCGGGCAAATAGCGCCCGGCCTGGCGCATGATCCACACCGGCGTGCGCGGCACGGGTTGGCTGCGGCAGGCTTTTATCAACAGGTCATTTGTTAACGGCTCATTTTGCATAATACTCCTTTATGGCTTCGATTAAATTGTCAATGGTCGAGTTGGCCGGCAGAATGTCCACCGGCAGCGCACGGCGCCGCAACGCTTTCGCGGTCACCTCCCCGATGGCTGCAATCCGACATCCGGCTTGACACCAGGCGTGAATTTGCTCCACGCTAATCAAGTTAATAAAATTTTTTACCGTGGAAGGACTGGTGAAAGTCAGTACATCCACCCGCTTCTCGGCAAGCGTTTTTTTTGAATGGGAAATTCTGCCATTTTTTAGCGATTGAGTTTTGTAAACCACCGCCGTCTCCACCAGGGCACCGGCAGAAGACAACTGGTTGATTAAAAGGTTCCTGCCATTTTGTGCCTTTACCACGAGAATCGCCTGGCCGGCTACATTCAGCCGATGAAATGCTTTGACCAATCCCTCCGCCCGAAACGTTTCGGGTACCATGGCCACCTCCAGCCCGAAGGACTGCAAACAGTCGCGGGTGCTCTCCCCCACTGCCGCGATTTTTTTACAAATTACGGCATCCATTTCCTTACCGAGCTCGCACAGCCTTTCCATAAAAAACCTCACCCCGTTGGTGGAGGTAAATACCAGCCAATCGAACCGGGATAGATTTTGTAGCGCGCGGTCGCAGCTTTTCCAGGAATCGGGCGGCCCAAATTCGATGGTGGGAAGGTGCACCACCTCTGCGCCGGATGTCTGCAATTTTTCCATAAACTCCGCAGCCTGAGAGAGCGCTCGCGTCACCACGATTCGTTTATTTTGTAAAGGATATGCCTTCGAATCAGACATCGGTGGATTCCGCTTTAAATCGTAGTATTAATTCATCTGCTAAATGCATGGCGTCAACCAGATCGCCTTCTAATTTTACCCGCAGAAATCCTTGTGTTTCTTGCAGAGCACAGGCATGAAAAACCACCCGACTCTCTCTGATGCGACAAAAGGCCCCGATGGGCGTCTGACATCCGCCGCCCATGCCTTCTAAAAATGTCCGTTCTGCCTGCACCGCCGTCGCAGTGACTGGATCGTGCACTACCGAAAGCAAGCGTTCAGACGTTTGGTCGTCTTCTCTAATCTCGATGCCCAGGGCTCCCTGTCCCGCCGCCGGTATCATCACCTCACAGCTCAGAAATTCCTGCACTCGCTCCAACAAACCCAAACGAGTCAGCCCAGCAGCCGCCAGAATGATGCCATCGTACTCCTCGGACTCCGCCTTTCTGAGTCGCGTGTCGATATTTCCTCTAATATCGACGAGGTGGAAGTCTGAACGAAATTGCGATAATTGCGCACTTCTGCGCAGGCTGCTGGTGCCGATTTTGGCGCCCGCCGGCATTTCAAGGAGATTTTTTTTATGTCTTGAAATAAACACGTCTCGGGGGTCCACCCTTTCTGGAATGGCCGCAATTTTAAGGCCGGCCGGAAATTCGGTGGGTAAATCTTTTAAGCTGTGTACGGCCAGATCGATTTCCCCGGCCAACAGCATTTCTTCGATTTCCTTGACAAAAACCCCTTTGCCCGGCATTTGGCTCAATGAGGTATCGAGTATTTTATCACCGGTGGTTACTACTTCGATGATTTGGATTTGCAGTTGTGGATGGAATTTTAACAGCCGGTCGGCGACCCAGGTGGTTTGCGATTTGGCCAGTAAACTCCGGCGGGTTCCGATACGCAGCACATTCGAATTCAATTCAGACCTCATGGATTGATATCGACTTTCGAAACATCCTGCAAACCAAATAAATTGCGCACCGCCGTGGTGTAGAACTGGCTGTTGCCCTGCACCGCCTCCTTGCGCAATTTAACCAGCGGTTGATGTAGCAGTTTGTTGATGATTCGACGGGTTAAATCCTGTACCAGAGCCGAATCGTGAATCGAAAGGTTATTTTCAAATCGGCGCAGAGCGCGCTCAAGCTCCTGCTGGCGAATAAATTCGGCCTGTTGGCACAAATCCGAAATGACTGGTTTTACATTGAGCGACTGACGCCAGGCAATAAAATTTTCCATTTCCTGGTTGATGATTTCTTTGACCTGACTGATGGCGTTGCAGCGCTGAACCAGGTTCGACTCCACTCTGTCTTGCAACGCATCGATATTGAACAGCGTGACATTTTCCAGCTCATCTACAGTGGCTTCCACATCTCTCGGCACCGCAATATCGACGATCAGCAGCTTTGATTTTTTTCTGGAAGCCAGGATTTTCTTCACTTTGTCATAAGTCAAAATAATATGCGGAGCGCTGGTTGAGCTGATTACGACGTCTGCTTTTTGCAGACAGGCCTCAAGCTGGTCAAATCCACAGTGCTGCACATTTAACTCTTCTGCCACTGACTTTGAATTCTCCAGCGAGCGGTTGATGATCACCAGATCTTGAATACCTTGCTTCAACAAATTTTTAATGGCGATCTGGCTCATTTTACCCACGCCAATTACCACTACCGACGTGCTTGAAAAATCCGAAAACTCACGCCGCACTACCTCCACCGCGGCATGACTGATGGAAAGGGAATGCTCACAGATGGTGGTTTCGCTGCGAACGCGTTTGCCAACTGTCAGGGCATTTCTAAACAGCGTCGAGAGAATCGGTCCGCTGCTCCGAAATTTCTGCGCAATTTCAAAGGCCTGTTTCACTTGACATTGAATTTGATTCTCGCCCAACACCATGGAATTTAATCCGCTGGTGACGGAAAAAAGATGCTCCACTGCCCTCAAATTGGCGTGTCTGTAAAGATAATTTGAAAGTCTTTCCGCAACCAGGCCATGATAATCGGAGAGAAACTGGGTCAGCGCCTCAAATCCCGCTTCGACTTCATCCACCGCCGCATAAATTTCCACGCGATTACAGGTGGAAAGAATGACGGCCTCTCTCACCTTCGATTCAGCGATATCATTCGATTTTGTAAGCTCACTCAACGCCTGCCCAAGACCGTTCGGCTGAAACGCTAACTTTTCTCGCAGCTCAACCGGCGTGGTTTCATGACTCAAGCCAACTAAAATAATATTCACGATTCTTCTCTCATCTGTTTGATTTTTCAGTGTCAAAAGTTTCACATAAGATCGCACTTTCTCAAACAAAAACAATGCCATCCTTTAAAAAGAATAAAAAAACTTACCCAGCCAATTACTCAATCGTTAAATAATAATTTTACAACCGTACTATTTTGCTGTTAATTAATAATTTAAAATAGTCAATTTTAAAACAAAATATTTCATTTAGCGGAAACGGTTTCGGAGTACATCTAATGAAACTTGCCAATTTACCATTTTTGTTTTTCAAATTGAAAAATTGTTTTTAATATTGAAAACAAAATCGAGACTAAAGGCGTCCAGCTTCAATTCCTTTTTTAAAGCCAAAGGTGCAGCAGGACAAGGCATAGCCACCTATCTGCCAGCAAATACCTTGAAAGATAAGTCTAGGCGCTTAGTGTACGTACATCGACAAAGTTTTGTCGATAATATTCAAAATAATTTTAGCCACGGATGAACTCAGATTGACATGGATACAATTTTCGGACTTATTTATTGTGCAAAATAATTTTACGGTAAAAAGATTTTAAAACCATTACAAATAATTGCAAATCATAAGTGAACATTATTCCGTCAAATCCGTGTTCATCGGTGTTAATCCGTGGCTGAGCTTTACCACGACGCTTGTCGGGGCCATCTTTTAGCAGCAACGTCTGCGAAAAGACGTAGTCTCTTAAGTGAGTTTCTTGCACATTGAAAAAAAAATAAAGGGCACAGAAGCAGAACTCTCACCGAAATTAGAATTTCTTTTGAATTATTTTTTGTGTAAGTTCCTAACATTTCACTTTTTAGTTCTGGCTTGACCGGGTTTGGTTAATATGTAAAATCTACGTATTTGTTTAATCGATAAATAATTAGTGTTTGAACAAAAACACCAGAAATGCACGATATAAAAACCTCTTCGCGAAGGCGTCCCGGCCGAGCCAGACAGGAATTCACCCTCTGCCAGGAGGCCTTAGGGAAGCTCTCGACGCTTTCGTTCAATTACTTACTCAAGTTTCGCAGAAGATATTTGAGCTTGCTGACAATATGAAATGAATGTACT
>JBHHXN010000155.1:0-12303 GCA_046757025.1 bacterium | reverse complement strand
CTAGGACAATAATTGCTTGAATATCTCTGCCACAGTAACACGCCGACGAAAACGGATACACATCGCGCGTTTCGGCCAATTACCACTTTTTTGCCTCAGTATTTACTTGGCTTGTGAATATCTTATTTCTCGCAGTTCAACCGATTAATTATATCAAAGTTCAGTCATCAAGATCGCTCGGCGAGACGCCTTCGCTAAGTTGGGTACCCGGATCAGGGACGCCATCGCGAAGCGAATACCAGATAACATTCGCATTTTCCGCAACGACGTCGACGCTCAGAGTCTCCGCCCATTCACTCAAAAAGTGTCTCAGTGAGCCTGCTCGTAAATGGCAGTCTGGCAGTGGCTGCAGACTCTCATGATTCCACAGCGTTTCCCAATTTTCCACTCATACTGCGCGAGGTGGTAAAAATTCGTGCGATCCACGAAGTCAAGTCGTCCAGCATGACATAGGTGATGGGCATCAGAAACAGCGTCAACGGCGTACTGGTAAGCAGCCCGCCTACCACCGCCAGACCCACTGGTGTGTACATGGCCGAGCGGCCTTCCTGCGGACCAAACACAGCGGGAAACAGCGCCGGTAACACCAGAGGCATGAGGCCGATGACTGTGGTGAGCGTGGTCATCAAAATCGGTCGCAAGCGATTTCGTCCGCCCAGGCGGATGGCTTCTACTCGCGGCAATCCCTTTCTCCTTAGTTTGTTGATGGCGTCGATGAGAATGATGCCGTTGTTCACCACCAGTCCGCAGACCACGATGATGCCGAGATAAGCCATGTTGTTGAGGTTGGTGCTGGTGGCCCAGAACATGATCAGCACCCCCACGATGGCAAAAGGCACCGTAAACAGAATCGTGAACGGATGGATAAAGGATTCAAACAGCGACGCCATGACGATGTAGATCAGAATAAGCGCCAAAACGATGGCAAAGTTGGATTCCGATTCCATCTGGCGCATGAGCATCCAGTTGCGACCCAGGCTCCAACTGTATCCCGGCGGCAATTTTACGCTCGCCATGCGCGCGGTGATAGCCTGACTCACGCTCCACATCCCGCTGCGGTCGGTGTTCGCAAAAACCGAAATGGTGGTTTGGCGGTTTTCGCGTTTGATGGATTCCGGGCCTTTGCGCACGTGAAAATCCGCCACCGAGCCCATCTGCACCATTTCATTACGGCTGCTGCGAAATGCGATGTTTTCAAGCTGCTGCAGGTTTACGCGATCTTCCTCTGCCAGCTGAACCAGAATATTGACTTCTTTATCCTGGGTTTTAAATCGAGAGTTGGAGCGGCTGCTGAGCGCAGAGGCTACGGAGCGGGCCACCTGTTGAGCTGACAATCCGTAGCGCTGAGCACGCACCCGGTCGACGCTGATGCGGACTTCCTCATCGCCGCGTTCCATCGAAGTGTCGAGGTCATTGATGCCGGGCACATCCGCCAACATGGTTTTTATCTCTTCTGCATACGTTGCCAACACCGCGGTATTTTTCCCTTTGAGCTCGATGCTCACACCCATCTGGCTGCCGCCGTGGCCGTGCATTCTACCCACTCTGAATTGCACGCCGGGAATGGTTGGCAAAGTGCTGCGCACGTCGTCGTACAAATCCGTGGTATTCTTTTTCGCCATCTCTTCCGGCGTGAAATAGATGGTTATACTGCCGCGATTTCTGCGATAGTTGCTGGCAATTTCAGAGATTTCAAGTCGCTCCTTTTGCGAGAGCAGCCTGGTCTCAACCGAGTCGAAAAGAGCCTGAATTTCTACCAGCGAGTAAGTCCTGGGCAGATCGAGTCGCAAGTCCATACGGCGTTGAGGTGTTCTCGGTATCCAGTCGCGATCGATGCTGCCGTACAATTTCCACGCACCCCATCCAATGGCGATGAACACCAGTAGGGCGGCAAATCGATAATTTATGACTTTCGTGATACTCGATCCATAAGCGTCACCCATGCGCACAAGAAAACGCGCGCGCGGTTTCTCTTTGCCGGTGAAAATGCGCGAAGCTGCTAGCGGAATCAACGTCAGGCTGATCAGCAAACTGGCCAGGGTGGCCGTGACGATGGCTACGCCAAAATCCCGCGACCACCGGCCCATAGCCGTTTCTGACATGAATACCAGCGGTACAAACACGATGACCGTGGTAAGCGTGGCCGATATTACGGCTACCGAAACTTCCTGAGCACCGAGGATGGCGGCTTTTCGGGCATTTAATCCTTCTTCCTGTTTGTGGCGAAAAATGTTTTCCAGAACCACCACCGCCGGATCCACCAGCATTCCCACCGCAAACATCAATCCCGAAAGCGAAACGATGTTCAGCGTAACCTGTGAGTTGAACGGCGCCAAACGTAATATGTACATCAAGAAAAAAGTGGCGATCACCGAAATTGGAATGGCCATACCAATGATGACGGTGCTGCGTACTTTGCCTAAAAACACAAAAAGAACCAGCGTTGCGAGAATGGCGCCAAACACGCCGGCCCAGGTCAGGTTTTCCAAGCTGCTGACAATCTCTTCAGACTGATCTCGAACCACCCGCATGTTGAGCCCGGCAAACTGCGGTTCACCGCGCAGCGTGTTCAGCAGGCTTTTGGCTTTGTCTGCGACTTCTATCACATTGCCATTGGAAGTTTTATAAACGCGCACCACGATGGCGTCGAGCTGATTTAACCGCTGAAATTCTTTTTTCTCCGGATAATCGAACGTGATTTCCGCGATGTCATCCAGCACGAGGTTGGTGCCTTCAATGGGCACCTGAGTGATGTCGTTCAGGGATTGAAACTCACCCATGGTGCGAACGGTGTATTTTCGTCCCGCGTCGATGACCCAGCCGCCGGCGATGTTCACGTTGTTGGTGCGCAGACTGCGGCTCAACCGATACACATCGATGTGATGCGCTCGCATGCGTTCCAGATCCAGCTCCACCAGCACCTGCCGTTCGTCCAGGCCGCCGATATCCACGTTGGCTACGCCATCGATACGCTGCAGGCGCGGAACCACAATTTTGTTCACGATGTCGTAAAGCTCGTCCTTGGGACCGTCCCAGGCCAGGCTGAACTGAATCACTGGCATGTCAGTGGTTTGCCAGCGCCGAATGCGGATGCGCTCGACGTCGTCGGGAAGCTGCGGTCGAACCCGGTCTAACCGGTCCCGCACTTCTACCGAGGCCATACCCATATCGGTGCCGCTGACGAACTCCAAGCGCACGCTGCTTTCATTCGCGGAGGACGTGGAGCTGATGTTCTCCAAATGAGAAACCGTCCCCATGATTTCTTCGATGGGACGCGTGATGAGCCGCTCGATTTCCTCCGGCGACGAAGAAGCATACGGTACGGAAATACGGATGGAATCCGATGAAAAATTCGGTAAAAAAGCCATGGGCAACCTTTGCAGCGCCAGCGCACCAAGCACAAGGACGCTCAAAATGACCATGAGCATGGTAATGGGCTTTTTAACGGAAAATTCTGATATTTTCATAAATGAAATCCTTTCAGTGGCTATTATTACAGGCTCCTGACCTGTAGAAGTGTCTGCCGTTTAATACAATCTTTGTGTGCTGCTTACTATATAGCCCTCATTCCTAACCAATAATATTTGAAATTTATAAATACCTAAACTAGGAATCATTGTAAAGTCAGTTACAAACTCGCATCAATATGCTCCATTATCAATAAAAAAGTCAGAGACCATCTCTGAGAAATCCAGAACAAAGAATCTATCATCGTCTTCCTTGCTGCCCGCGCATTTTCTGAAACATTTCCCGGAAAAAGGCCATTTTCTTTTCTGGATTGTTTTTTAAATCCGGATCTTCTTTGAGACGTTTTTCATACTCTTTCTTGATTTCGGGATTCTGGAGCAAGCGTTCTTCCATGCGTTTCAACCGCTCCGGGTCCATGGTTCTGTTGCCCCAATTTTGTGATCGCCCCTCCCCTTGACGCGGGCGGCTGGTGGTCTCAGGATTTTGACCGTGCAGGTTTTCAGCCGGCGCACCGGGAGTGGCGCTATTTGCAGCCAAAGCAGGCGCTTCCGTAGTGTCCTGCCCCGGTATGCGAATGGGCAAGCCTTCTCGCAAACCTTCCTGGCCGGCGGTCACCACCAGGTCGCCGTCCTGCAATCCGGAGAGTACCTCGATGTCATCGCCCGAAGTGAAACCGACTTGGAGTGTGACTTTGTGGGCGCTGCCATTTTGGTAGATATAAACCTGATCCAGGTCGCTTTCTAAAATCAACGCTTTCTTGGGGATGAGCAGGGCGTTGTGATGCGTTTCGGTGGTGATATACACCGATGCGAACATGCCCGGCTTTAATTTGCCGCGGTCGTTTTCGATGTCGATGGTCACTTTGGCGGTGCCGCTGGTAGGGTCCACCACCGGGCTGATCATTCTTACCACGCCAGGAAAATCCAGGTCGGCCTCCGATTCGATGGTGATTTTAGCGCGCTGGCCTACAATTATCCGGTGCATATCTTTTTCCGGAACATAGATTTTCGCGCGCAGCGGCGAGAAATCGGCGATGGTAAACAACGGTTGGTTGACATTCACTCGTTGACCCAGCTCGACATTTCTGGCTGTGACCACGCCGTCGAAAGGCGCGCGCACGCTGGTGTATTCCAATTGCAAACGCGCGGCTTCGTAGGAGGCTTTGGTGCTTTCGTACTGCAGACGGGTTGATTCATAATTTTCTTCGGCCACCAGCTTTTTCGCTAACATGTTTTTCGCGCGTTCGAGAGTGGCCTTGTCGGTATCCATGCGCACTTTGGCTTGTATGAAATTGATTTTTAGCTCGGCTTCATCCAACTGGGCTAACAGATCGCCTTTTTTCACTTTGTCACCTTCTTCGGCAGGCAGTTTCACGACTTGTCCGGCCACTTTTGCGAGAACGTCAACCTGACGCTCGGCTTCGATGGTGGTGGTTTGCATCAAGAATGTGGAAATGTCGCCTTTTTTGGCTTCGGCCACCTGCACAGGAATTCCTGCGGCGTTCTGCGAACCCATGCCGGCCAACATGTTGTGGCTGCGATTGCGGCCGTTACGGTTCTGGCCAGTTGATTCCTCATTACGGCAATTCATAAAAGCGAAAATGATCGCACAAGACAGGATGAACAGAGAAAACCAGGGTGTCATCCATTTTTTGAGATGGTTTTTTTTGCGGTAATTCAAACTACGCATGTTTTTACTCCCTTCGGGCTACTGATGATAATAAATGATTTAGTCCATTGCGCCGTCTCTAAATTCGTTCATTTTAAGTTTACTGCGACGCAATACAATACAAGAATTTATGACCCCTTAAAATGAGCTCGTTACCCACAATGGCCGGCGAGGCATCGAAATGGTCTTGCAGGGTGTTGACTGCCAGCACTTCAGGTTGCGGGCCGTGTTTCAAAACGACGGACGTACCGTTTCTGCCGGCAAAATAAATCCGGTCGTTTGCGGCAACCGGCGAAGCATAAACGCCCTTTATACCATCCAACCGATATTGACGATAGTGAGCTTGGCCGGTGCGGGCATTAAAACAAGATAGAATTTCGGTATTTAATTTTAGAAAATACAAACTGTTCCGGTACAACAGGGGGGATGGCGTGTAGGGCGTGTCGCGGTCATGCTGCCAAAGCACGGCTTTGGTGTCGGTGATGTCACCTCTGGCGTCGGCGAGACGGATGGCCAGCAACGAACTGCCGCGGAATCCGCTGGTGACATACACGATGCCGTCTGCATGCACCGGAGATGGAATGACGTTGCGGGTCATGCCGCCGCATTCCCAGAGCAATTTGCCGCTCTCCAGATCGTAACTCCGCACGCGGCCGGTGGCGCTGACGATGACTTGCGGTTTGCCGTTGTGCTTCACTACGATGGGCGTAGACCAGGAAGTGACTTCGTCCCGATCTTTTCGCCAGAGCTCCTGACCGCTATTTTTATCCAGCGCTACGATGAACGATTGCCCTTCGTGATCCCAGTTGACGACGATTTTGTCTTGGTACAAGACCGGTGAGCTGCCTTCCCCGAAATTCAGTTTGATCTGCATGTCACCGAAGTCTTTCTGCCACTGCAGGTTGCCCTTCATATCATAGCAGTAGAGTCCGTGTGAGCCAAAAAAAGCGAAAACGTGCTCGCCATCGGTGGCGCCGGAATTAGAAGCCCAGGAACCGGTGCTATGCCGCCCTTGGTGAGGAGCTTCTTCGCGTGCCGTGCGCTGCCAGAGCAGGTTGCCATCCTTGCGATGGATGGCGAGAATGTTGAACTGCAACACATTCGAGGTTTGTACGCCGCGCATCCATCCGCCTCTACGGCCGTGACGATTTGACTGCGGTGCCGATGGTGTCTTTTGGGGCTTGCCAACGCGGTCGGTTTCCACGGCGCACAGGATGAAGATTTTATCTTCCCAAACGATGGGCGTGGCGTAGCCCTCGCCCGGCAGTTCGATTTTCCATTTGATATTTTTGGTTTCGCTCCATTCGATGGGCGGATCGCCGTAAGGCGCCACGCCGTTAGCCTGCGGTCCGCGCCATTGCGGCCAGAATTTCTCATGATCCGGTCCGGAAACAGTGGACACCGTTGATATCAAAATAGAGCTGAGTAGAACGAGTAAAATGTATGTTGATTTCATAGAAAGATTCCTGCCGTATTAGACTTCGTGTGAGTTTTATTTATTCCGTGATTTTTTGAATTTCAGGTAAACCGTGGTGCCCACTTTTAATTTGGAGTTTATTTCGATGTTGCCGCCGTGGGCTTCCATGATGTTTTTGCTGAGATTCATCCCCAGACCGTAACCGCCGGTACTTTTCGAACGGGATTTATCCACACGATAAAACGGTTCAAAAATGTGCGGCAAATCTTCCTCCGGGATGCCCGCGCCGAAATCCTGCACCGACACCACCACTTCTCCGTTGTGGTCTTGCAGCGAAATTTCCACGGCTTTTCCCTCCGTAGCAGAATATTTCACGGCGTTTGAAATGATGTTTTTAAACAGAATGCGCGTTCTTTCCGGATCCAGATCGAGCAGCACACCATTTCGGAGTGCACGCAATTTTACCCCCGGTTTTTGCTGTTGAAATTCAGCGCAGACTTCTTTCAGCACGGCGGCAAGATCCGTGCGTTGCAACATTACACCGCCATACTCGCTATTTAAACGCTGGGATTCTAAAATTTCCGTGATCATGGTTTCCATTTCCGATACATCGCTGTGGATATTCTGTTTGGCCTTACTGTTTTCCAGGAGCTCAAGCGCCACTTTGACACGCGTCAGCGGCGAACGCAGCTCGTGACTGACGTCCAGCAGCAAGCGTTCTTTCGCCTGAATCATCTTTTTGATGCGAGCAGTCATCTGGTTGAACGATTGCACCAGCAAACCCAACTCATCGGAGCGCTTAGCCGGCGCCACGTACTCGAGATTGCCGCGGCTCAACTGCTGCACACCTTCGTGCAAGGTGGTGACGGGCTTCAAAAGCCAGCGCATGGCAAAATAAATGCCGATGATCACCAGCGTCATAAAGGCAATGTTTAAAATGTTGTTTAAAGTGGCTATGGATTCCAGCATCTCGTTTTCCGGACGCAGGATAAAAAGATATCGTCCCTGATCTTGTTGAATGTCCACGTATAAACCGGCGCCGCGCTGGTAACCGGCGTGGGTTCTGCGCTTTTCTTGCAATGCCGGTTGCTTCAGTTGGTCGAAATCGAGCATGGGTTTGTGGCTGGTCCACTGCATTTGCGCGTTTTCAAAACGAATTTGAATGCCATGACTGGCGGCGATTTCTCTGGCTTTGAGCGTGTCTGGCGGGCTGCCTAATTCTTTGATCAGGTAGTAACCGTAATGGATCTTGTACTGTGAAATTCTGGGATGCCGAGCCTTGCGAAGCAGGGTTTTGTGCGTGGTGATGGAGAAGGCCACGATGGTAAAATGCGCCAGCACGAAGAGCGCCAGAATCTTCAAAAACAAAGATTTTTTCAATTTTCCAATGAGATTAGTTTTCATCGTTTTCGTCCCCTATAAACATGTATCCCGATCCCCAGATGGTTTTGATGAAACGGGGCTGTTTGGGATCGTCGTTTAGTTTTTGCCGCAGCCGACTGATCAAAACATCCACCGAGCGGTTGTAGGCGTCCCATTCAATGCCGCGCACGTGGTCAAGAATGTAATCTCTGTTCAGCACTCGGCCGGCATTCTTAATGAACAGCGATAGAATTTCAAACTCCGCGGTGGTCAGCTCAACCGGTTCGTCTTGGATGCTGATTGCGTGTTTACGAAAATCGACGGTGAGCTGGCCAAAATTTTTCAGGTCCGATTTGATCTCGATTTCTCCCCGGCGCAGCACCGCCTGAATTCTGGCCACCAGCTCCCGCGGTTCAAAAGGTTTCGGCAGATAATCATCCGCGCCTAATTCCAGTCCCACCACTTTGTCAGTGAGCTCGCCGCGTGCAGTCAGCATAATGATGGGCGTGGTGTGCTCCTTACGAATCTCTTTGCAGACATCGAAGCCTTCCATGTCCGGCAGCATGACATCTAAAATGATCAGGTCCGGTGGATTCTGTCGCAATTGCCGGAAGCCATCGTTCGGATGCGTGACCGCTGTCACCGAATAACCAAATTTAGTCAAGTACTCACTCAACAGATTGTTTAATTTTTGATCGTCGTCGATGACTAAAATTCTTTTTTTCATGTGAAAGATTTGTGTGAATGTTGAATTCTTGCTGCAAATGCAATTTTACATATATAAGGAATAAAAGTAAATAGTCTTTTTCATGAATGTGACAAATTGTAACAGGTATAATGAAACGATTATTCAAGTTTCATTGGGTGATGGATGTTTGTTGGTATTTTGGGCTTTCAACCTTAGGTCCTGTGTGAGAAGTTCAATCACTAATTAGTGTCCATCCGTGATCGTCATTCCCGAATGCTCCCTGCTTACAACATGCAGGGACAAGCTCGTCGGGAATCTCATGCCTAACGGAGCAATGGATTCCCGCTTAAAGATTGCCGGAATGACAAAAAAAGGTTCTTTACGGATGGACACTCATTAACTAAAAACACGCACTGTCATTTTGTATCTTTTCAACTGTTGGCTTTTAGCCGTTGGCCTTGAGCTTGCTGACAAAGTATTTAGTGAATGAACGAAAACGACCCTGTCTTCCCAAAGGCCTCCTGCCTGAGGGTGAATTCCTGCTTGGCTCGGCGGGATCTGCCCTGAACCTTGTCGAACGGACGCCTTCGCGAAGAGGTTTAGAAATCGTGCAATTTTCGAGTTTTCGTTCTGACACTATTTAAGTAATTCATAAAAAAGAGATTAGAGTACATGACTATTCCAAAATTAGGTTGATGGGGTTGTTATGCAATCATTCTAACCATTTCATTTGACGCAAAGGCGGAGTGGACGCAGAGGAGCGCAGAGAAAAATAAATCGCTCTGCGAAACGCTCTGTGCACTTGGTGGCCTCTGCGTTGAAATCAAAGTGGTCATTTGATAATTTTGTGTTCTGATGCAAATCGCCTTTTTAATCGTAAATCAAAAAGTCGATTTTAAAAGGACTTTTTAAATAAATGGCTACATCTTAATATTTTTGAATTGTTATAACGATTACTATGATAAAGAATTATGTGAATTCAGCTTGAAAAAAACACATTAAAAACAATTGATTACACAACTGAGAAACTTGAGTTTATTAAATAAAAACACGGGGCTATTGTTTTGGAAAAATCTTTTCAATACACAGCATGATATTTCCAAACAAAAAGAATTTTTACAAAATGACCCGATACATTAATTGGGACTTCTAAAACAGATTCATTTCAATCTGAAAACGCTGGCAAGTTTTGACCGACTGATAAAACTCACCACAAAAATATCCGCACTTATCGCAGCAACAGCATTTTTCTGGCAAGCGTGAATTTCTCAGCTTGCAATCGATAAACATAAATTCCGCTTGCCACAGGAATTCCGGCATCATCTTGCCCAGCCCATGCCACTCGATGAAAACCGGCTGACTGCGGAGTGTCAATAAGCGTTCGCACTTTTTGGCCGAGAACGTTGTAGATGGTCAATTTCACTTTTAGCGCCCGGGGTAGGTCATACTTGATGACGGTAGTGGGATTGAAGGGATTGGGATAATTGGCGTGGAGCGTCAACTCCTGCGGCGCTGGCATGTCATCTGTGTTGGCAACAGAAGTCGGCAAGTCGCCGCGAAATTCGAACACATCTCGGTGAGTGAACGGTTTCAAAGTGGTGAGTGTAAATTCATCGCCGGCAGCGGGCGGAATGTGATTGCTGGCGCCCTGAAAGAAAATGTTCCAGCTCAACTGCAGATCGCCCAGCTCGTTCGGCTCCAGAATGGTGAGTTTGTCCAGGTCGGAAACGGTTTGATTGTGGTCAAATTCGCTGAACAGGATTTCGGTTCTTCTATTTTCAGTGAGATTCCATACTTTGAATTTGATGGGTTTCGGATCGAATCCAAAGGCGTGGCTGGTGGAGTCCACCACGGAATCGAACAGAGTGATCTTGTAATCCGCCGGGTAGGAGAGACTTTCCATGCGCTGACCGTTGACGATTACCGTGGGCGTGGAAATGGCGAAACCCAGCGTCGTTGGCCCTTTTGACCAGCCCGTGGTCATTTGGTTGATTTCGGCCTCGGAATAATCAAACACGATGAGATGCATGCCGTCAAACCTCGGGCCTTCTGTCTCGCCGTCGAGCTCACCGGCGTGCTGAACCACAAAGCTGTGCGTTTCTTTGTCAAAAACGTCGTAGGTGGTTTGTTCGAATAAAGTGTCGTCAAATGTGACTCGGTAGAGATGGCCGGTAAGCCGGCTGGAATCGACCACTGCGCCGGTGATGTAGCCATCCCCGCGACCTTCGGTGTGGGCAAACTGCGAGGCGGGCAAAGTTGTACGGGCATTCTCCACTGCAAACAATTCGGAGGTGACCGTGATTTCTGTGGCGGCGTCGGCAGCCCGCAAACGCACCAGGTAGAATTGCGAATTTGGGGATTGTCGGGTATCCCAGGCAAACGCGCCGTCATTGGGAAGATCGCTGACCAGCGCTTCCCACGATACGCCGCCGTTACTGCTGATTTCGATAGTAATGCGGAGGGGATCGCCATCGGCATCCAGCGCGTTCCAGAGTAGATTTTGCACCCCCTGCAGCTTTTCACCGCCGAGCGGCCGTAAAAGTTCGATTTCAGGCGGGGCGTTGCCGGGATTGTTCACCACAAAGTTACCCGCGGTTTGCGCCATGCCAAAGCTGGAGTCTCCCATGGCCGCCACGCGCACTCGGTATCTGGCGCCCTCGGCCGAGGTCAGCGTGTTCCAGGTGTATGTGTTGTTCTCGGCGTTCCCCGACCATTCTTCCCTCCAGATTTTGCCAGCGTCGGCGCTGATAAAAATCCGAAAGTGTAAATTTTCGACCGCCGGCTGCACCGTCCACGAAATGGAGACCTCCCCCGCCACTTCCTCGCCGACCGCCGGGGAGAGAATCTGAATCGGCAACTTGCGTTGGGTGGTGACCACGGTACTGAGCACACCGAGATGATCCGATGGGTAAATCCCTTCGGTGTTGGTTTGGTTGAATGCGATGTGCGAATGGATTAATTGTACCTGGTCTTGTTTGGCGTAAAAAATATAATCGATGCGGGCGTTGGGGTTGTCTGAGGGTACTGTGAAACCCATGCGGCCCGGGTTGGCCGCCATCCAGGAATCGATGAACGCCGTTCCACTTGCGGGAGCGGTTACCATCAGAATAGGCGTTGAATGCGGAATGGCGTTAAAATCGCCGCCGATGAAATTGGCGGTTACAAATCGGTCGGCGCTTTTTTTCGCCACATATTCCCGCAGCGCTTCCACCTGCGAAATGCGCACCGATTCCTGATTGCCAAAAGAAAGATGGGTGTTGAAAAAATTCACCACTCCAGCCGGGGTGAGCAAGCGGCAGTAAATCACGGCCCGGGGAAAGAGCCCCGGCGGCAATGCCTGCGCTTCGTTTTCCAGAACGATGTGCCGGCTCAAAATGGCGATGCCTTCAAACCACTGATTCCAGGAGAAATGCGTGCGTTCATAAGCAACCTGATAGCGGATGCCCGTTCTCCGCAGCAGAGAGTCGGCCAGAGCCGCAGCCCGGTTCTGGTGCGCCCCACCGGGCTCGATGATTTCCTGTAAACCGATCAAATCCGGCGGATTGGCAGAGAGTTCGTTTAAAATCAGGGTCTGCCGCAACGGCCAATCGCTGTTGGGGCGGCCGTAAACATTGAAGGTTAAAATTTTGAGTGAATCGCCATGGCTCTGCTGCTGGCCGAAACCCACTTGCACGGCTTTAAGCAAAAAAACAGTCAATAA
>JBHHXN010000154.1:0-12316 GCA_046757025.1 bacterium | reverse complement strand
TCGTCATCTGAAAAACCGCTTCGTCCACCAGAGTAGATACTTTGACATCTTCAAAATAAATTCGCGCCGGGCGGTTTTCAATTTTTCGGTTTAACGCCAGCTTAATGCCGTCAAAACTCTGCCAGTCTTGCCACCAGACCACGGTGGGCGGTGGCTGGCGATTTTGCAGCACGTACTCCCATTTGTGCATCAGGCGGTCGGCTTTGTCGATGAAAGCCCAGTAGGTGTCACCGGGTGTGAGCCCGACGTTCTCGAACGTGATCTCAATAACGTCGTAAGTTTTTTCCGCCACCTGGCGTTCCCCCCCGTATTTCAAAATCACGCCCGGGTCGTTGAGTTTGTACGGCATGATGAGCCAGTAGCTGTCGTTGATGAACCGCTGGTAAGCGCGTTCCAGCATCTGAATTTTGGTGGAGTCCTCTGGCATTTTCGAACCCTTTAAGTACACATCGCCAAGTTTGGTCTTGGTGTCGAACAACGCCACAAAATGCCGACCCTGCCGGTCGGTGCCCTCCACCCGATAGCGATTGGTGTGACGGTCCCAGTCGTGGCGGTAGTGCGCAACCAGATTGCCATCTCTTTCCGCCTTCCAATGAAAACTCAGATAACGCGTATTCTGCCAATTCTGTTTTCCCCCCAGGGCCTGCCACATTTCATCCACCACCGCCAGCGCTTTGGCGTCGGATTTGATGGACTCCTGGCCAGCGGCGTTTTGGTTTTGCGTATCCGCTGATTTTTTGCAGCCCGGCGAAACGGCTAACAGACTAAATAAGATCAAGAAATATTGTTTATAAAAACGCACGTTTCCCTCCCTTTGTGTGGTGCACAGAGTTCATCCTTCGATAATTTGCGGAAAGATGATTCGGCTCACTTTTATTTTGATTCGTGAAATGGTTTATTGTGTGTGAACATAAATATAAATAATCCAGTTTGTAAAATAAAGTAAAAACTGTGCCTTCCCGAACGAATGAAAGGGCGTTGGCAGTATGTGATTTCTGAAAAAATAATTGCTTTTTAAAACCAGAAGTGTTACCTTTTTATCCGATTTATTGATAACGCTTAATTCCTTTCCTGAATACATCATTCGGTTTATCAATAACTGCATTAGAGACATTTCACGTTGTATTTTTCCAGCTTCAAGAAAAGTGTCTTGAAACTAACGTCAAACCGTGAAAAATTAAAGGTTTTTATGAATAAATTGCACTTAATTGGTTTGGTATTTTTTCTCCATACTTTCTCAACAGCGGGATGGTGCCAACAACCTGTGGTTGGTGAGATTTTAAAAGTCAATGTTTTTAAAAATAATAAAAATAAAACATTGAAAAAGCCTACTTTTGAACACGGTAAGGTTTTACGGAGTGGATTGAATCCACAGGAATTTCTCTTAAAGAAAAAAGTTAAACTTATTAAAGACGACCAGGTGATCACAAAAAAAGATGTGAGCGTGAAATTAAAATTCGGCAACGATCGATATGTGAAAATCAACGAAAATACCACGATCACCATCCTTGTCAATAACAAAATTAAATTGGAAAAAGGCGAGATTTTCATGAATAAAAGAAAGCGGGCCGGCGCTGGTGAATATTATATCGAAACGAATACCACTTCGGCTGGCGTGCCTGGCACAGAATTGTTGATGCGCTATTTCCCGGAAAAGGATACCACTGAACTTTTGGTTATCAATGGGACGGTTAAATTTACGGCCTCTGATAGTACGATTTTGGTGGGCGCTAATACCGCGGCTTTTGTCAGCGGCACCTCGGTACCGGCGTTTAATCCCGACCCGACTTATTTTGCCTCGATTGTTTCAAATATGAAAATATGGACCAATCCACTGGATGGCGGTTTTTGCTGGGTCTGCCTGATTCCACCTGTCATCGCGCTCACTTCGCCGTTGATAATCGACCGCCCCAATAAAACGGTTACTGGAACCGTTAAAATCAAGTTACCCGAGGAAAATTAAATTCAATCAAAATCATGAGATGTTATCATAAACGCCTGCTGCGGGCGGCTGGTAGTGCAGTTTTCGCAGCGCTGTGGTCATCATTTTTTGCTTCATGTTTTTCGGGCAATCCCACAGATTCGGGAAGCAAAGTGCTGGTGAATCTGGAAATCGAAATACCAGCGAGCCTGCAACATCCTAAAAAAGCGACCTTTGCTGCGATTACCAGAGTGACTTTGGACGTAACCGCTCTGGATGAAGCTGAAAATTTCGAGAAGATCACCAAGGAGCTGACCCTCGCCGATTCCATTGCGACCGGCACGGTTGAAGTGAGCCAGGGTCGCAACCGCATCTTTTTTGCAAATGCCTTTAACGAAACCGGCCAGATTACCTATTGCGGCGCCGATACCGTGAACACCCTGAACGACGGTTTCGAAGTCAATATTGAGCTGCAATCGAAAAAGCCCTCAGCAATTGAGCTGGCCATCAAAGCCGCAACGCGCACTTCCGTGACTTTATCCTGGACTTCGAACCACGATACAGATTTCGCTGCGTACCGCTTGTTTCGCAGTGAGCAGGCTGGCGTCGATTTCAATTCCGACCTGATGTTTGCATCCAGTTTGAACAGCGACACCGAATTTCTGGACGACTCTATTTTGCCGGAAATCGATTATTTCTACAAAATTTTTGTGTTTGATTCAACCGGCTTGTTCGCCGCCAGCAATGAAGTCAAAAAAGCCGCAGAAACCATTTTCGACCTGCAGCTTTTACAAATTGACGCTCCGCCCTCGTTGCAGCTAAGCGATTCTCTGACTATCAGTTGGCAAGTTAAAAATGCCAGCGCCAAAGAGATCTCAGGGAGTTTTACCGATTCACTCTGGATCAACGACAGGGATTCGTTCAACGGCGCCAGAGGACTCGCTCGATTTGTGCATCCGCAGGGTTTGCCATCGAGCCTGTCCAGCTCGGTGACCCTGAAAGTGGCGTTGCCGGAAGGGTTGGTTCCGGGACCACACTACCTTTTGGTCAAAACCAATGTGGAGAATTCGGTTTTGGAACAAGACACGACCAACAATCAGGGTTCGCGGATGATTTCGATCGAACCACCACAACGGTCCGATCTGGTGGTACAGAAATTGCAGGCGCCGGATTCCATTCGTGTGGGTGAAACGGTGGTCATCGATTGGCGCCTGCAGAATCAGGGAACTCGATCCACTTCGGAGAATTTTATTGACCGAATCTGGCTCGGCGCCAAGGAATCCGTTTCCAATGCCCTGTTGCTCGAGCAATTTGAGCACACGTCGCCGTTAGCGACTGGGCAAACGCATGACGCTTCTGCAGAGGTCCCTTTTCCGGACACACTGACACCGGGTGCGTATTTCCTGATCATACAGGTGGATGCGGATGACAGAGTCCCCGAACAGGATGAAAATAATAACCTTGCAACACAGCCTATCGACATTTTCACGGAAAAAGATCTGGTGATCGTGAACGTCTCTGCGCCGGATTCGGCTTTTGCGGGTGAGGAAATCTGGGTGAGCTGGGAAGTGAAAAATATCGGCCGCAACACCGTCATGGAGACCTACCGCGAACAGCTCTCCATCACCTCTTCTGCGGACACCATCGGCGTGATTCCCATCTTCTTAGCGAAAAGCAGCGCTATCCATACTCAGGATTTGCAATTTGAAGGCCTCCTGCGAGATTCTCTGCGAATCACCATTCCCACTGGTTTGGCTGGTTGGAAAAATATTCTGGTTGAGGCGGATGTGGACGAAACAGTAGCGGAGATTGATGAGGAGAATAATCGCACACCAAAGCGTATTTTCATTAGAGAAAATGTAAATGCGGCGGAACGTCGGCGATGAGGATGCGACTTGGTGTTCTGGCTTCAGCTTACGCAGGCAGCAGCGCACGCTAAAGCGTGAACACACATCTGATAAATCCTGACGGGATTGTAAGCGCTCAAATTCGTCACTATCCGAACAATGGTCGATCCCAAAATCCCGCATAAGTAAAAAACTATTTTAACAATATCAACCGGCGGGTGGCCTGAAAATCCTCCGCGACCATGCGATAGATATAAATTCCTGTGGCCACCGCCTCCTGGTTGGCATCGCGGGCGTCCCATTCCACCGTGTACAGGCCCGGGTATTTGATCTCATCCACCAGCGTCACCAGCCGCTCTCCCAACAAATTGAAAATTTGCAATCGAACACGCGTGCCTTGCGTCAATCTTTCGGGTATTTCAAATCGAATTTTGGTTGTGGGATTAAACGGATTGGGGAAATTTTGCGCCAGATGAAATTCCGATGGCAAGGTGCGGATTTCCAGAACGTAATCCACGTTGTTTGCCTGGTCGATGAGCATCAAATCCGCCTTTGAACCCGCGCCACCGGCAAAAGCGAGTTTTAGATGATTTTCACCGCTTTGCAAATGGTTTTGCAGATCCATGGTGACGGCGCCATTCTGGGGCAAGAGATACGAATTTAGCTCCTGTTCGACTTTGGAAGGCGAGGTTAAAAGCAGGAAAGCGAGCCCATTGAGCGTGGCTTGAATTTCCGTCAGACCGTGATTAGAGATACGGAGGTAGCGCTCAAAAGCTGGAAATGTCAACTCCATCTGACGATTTTGCTGGTCGGTGGAAAGGGTGAACAAAATCGGATCGCATCTGAACACGTTGCCACAAACATCCACGCCGTCCAGAACAAATCCTTTGGGTTTGCTGGGATCGATGGCATCGATGCGAAAACTCACGGTTTGCTGCCCGGGCGTGAACGGATCGACAGTGAGGGTGGCGTTCCGCAGCCGCGGCGCTTCGATGGCGAATAAACCGCTTTCCAGATCGGTGAACGTGCCGGTAACAAACGCGCCGGCGTCGGTAAATGTGCAGGTGGGCGGAATGTCATCAAAAATAACCTGCACGGTGTCCAAACAGACTGTCTGGGCACCGAGCTGATCCGTGACCGTGCATTTGATGCGGATCTGGTTTTCGCCCGAGGTCAGCGGCACGATGGCGTTAAAATTGTTGTCCGTCACGCTGGCAAGGTTACTGTTGATTTCGCACTCGATGGCGAAGGGGGGCGTGCCGTTGATAATCTTCACAACGCCCGCGACTGGCAGGAGGCTGTCGCAAACCACCGCTTGCTCCTCTGGCGTGGTAATTTCGATCTGGCAGGCAAGGGGTTCTCTTTCTCGAAACACGGTGATGGTGTCGCTGCAAGTTGATTGAAAACCGCAACTGTCGAGAACGGTTGAGGTTGCGGTGATGGTATTTTCGCCAATTTCCAACGGCACGGTGGCGATAAAAAAGGAGTCGATTTTCGTGGCGACCACACCGTTCACCTGACAGTCAACCACCAATGGCGGCGCACCCTGCTCGATGTTGGTCAACACCCTGATCTCGATACTATCTGCGGTGACCACAGTGCTGTCTTGCGGTGAAACGATTTTGACGTCGCATTGCGGTGGCATCAAGCGCGAAACTTGAATGGAGTCTTTGCAAACCGCGGTTCTACCAACTGCATCTTTGATTGTGCAGGTGGCGATTATCAAATTATTGTTAAATTGCAAAGGAACCATCGCTTGAAACGTGGTGTCGGAGACCACAGCCGGTACGCCGTTGACCTCGCATTCGATGGCAAAGGGCGGATCCGTTCCATTGATTCGAATGACGCCGTCCACTTGCACGCTGTCTTGACACACACGCTGGTTGTCAGCAGGCGCGGTGATAGTTACGCTGCAAAGTAAAGTGTCCTTTCCGCCGGGCTCTCGCCGTACCATGACGGTGTCTGTGCAGAGGGTCTGGTTCCCGCAGCTATCGATAACCACGGATTTGGCGATGAGGGTATTCCATCCGAGCTCTAACGGCACGGTGACTTGAAACAAACTGTCTGTCCGACTGGCCGCAAAGCCGTTAACTTTCACCGCGATAGTAAACGGCGGGCTGCCCTGATTGATTTTTATCACACCAGAAACCTCGATGCTATCCGTTCGGACGGTGGTACTGTCAACCGGTGAAATGATTTCCACCGAGCAGTTCAATTCTGGACTGCGTTTCACCGTGATGGTATCCTGGCATTGCGTGCTGCTGCCGAGACTATCGGTGATCACACAAACCGCTTCGATGGAGTTGGCGCCGGGCATAAGCGGGACAGTGACGGAAAAAGCCCCATCCACCAGTGAGACTGGTATGCCGTTGACGGTGCAAATTTGATTGAACGGCGGCAGTCCGTCCGTCACTGTCACCGTGCCGGTCACGAGCACACTGTTTTTGCAGATGAAGGCATCGTTTGGCGGTGAGTCGATGATGACTTCGCACACGGGAGCGCGCACCCAGGTTTTGGCCACCATTTTGGCTCGAACAGTGTCTCCCCGGCTGTTGACAAAATAACCGGCAATGCTGTCGGTACCGGCTTTTTGACCGGTGTAAGCCAAAAAAGCTGGTTCATTTTCGTTTAATTCCTGGGTGACAGACTGTCCGGCATTTGGACCGGAAACAACGGTTATGTTTACGATTCCGCAATCGATGACGTGTCCGTTTTTATCGATGACAGTGGCGGTGACGGTGTGCTCCGCGCCCAGGGGATTTGCCGCCGTCGCCGGTTGCAGAAGAATTTGTTCCCCCGCGTCTTCGGGAAAATGTAAAAAAAACCAAGCAAAGAAAATGTTGTCGTCACGAGAGGGATTGATGGTCTGCACCCTGATAACGGATTCACCATTTGAAACGAACGGTTTAAGATTGTAGAGCTCATCATCTACTCTAAAAGAGGGATTGGATTGGGAATTTGGAAGGGGATTGACGTCGCAATCGCCTAGACCGCCCACGGTCAACAGGGCGCCATTATCGCCTTTTCCGTCGTCCTGACCGCCGGCGCGCCTGGTTAACAGACTGCCGTTTACGGAGACCGTACTGAATTGATCCATTGTGGATGGGATGCCTTTTTGAAAGCTGAATGAAATGCCCAGGCCCATTTCTAAGCTCAGCTCAGGTTTGCTGAAATCCAGCGGATTGTCGAGTTGGATTTCAAACTCGTCTGGAGCAAAATCCTGCGCTCCGAAAAATAAAATCACGGTATTATCTTCCAGCAGGTTTTCATCGTCGAATACCACGACCAGAATTTCGCCGTCGATATCCTCTGAGATTTTTTCGGTGATGCTTAAATCGATGCGACCGGCCGACGCGCTATCCACGATACCTTCAACGATGGCGGTAACATCTGCCAGGTGATTGAATGAGAATATACTGTTGACGGTTGTTTGCAAGGAGTCCCATTCAACTGGAAAACCATTTATTTCGACGTCGCCATCATTTAATTTGCGTTCGCTGGTGCCAGTGCTTGCCGCCGCTAAAAATGCTTTGCGAACGGTGGCACCGGGTGGTTTGTTAACTTGAATCAAACTGTCTGAGCCGAGAAATCCGACGCCGTCCACCGATACCGACACTCTACCCGTGACCCGAAAGAAAGGTTGCAACGAGGCAGCAGTTTGTGCAAGCTTCGTTCTATTCTTTTTCATGGTGCCGGGAATCTTTTGTGAAAAAGCAAGCTGGCTTACTGCCAAAAAAAGGATGGTTAGAAAAAATGGAATACGTCTTCGATTGAGTTTCACTTTCATGCCGGTTCTCCCTGCCTAGATGTGGTTTTTAATTGCCGCTGTTTAAAATGGAGCTCGGTAAAGATGTGTTTGAAAATAGATACGCGATGTCACAAATTAGTAAAGGATACGGTTTATTGGCCGTTTACTTTGTGATTGATTACACTAATCATCACTAATACAAAATTTGTGTGTAACTTAAAAATGAAAGATGAATTGATAAATCAAGTTCGCGGGGAGGCGTTGCGGACCGAGCTTCGAAAGAATCACGGTCTTCAATAAAGATCCCCCAGTGAAAATCGAAAATGATTTAAGTGTGCGGCCTGAAAGTGAACTTGTTAATAAAGTGGTGAATGTCCACGATTTTCTCGTGGATCTACAATTTATCTATATTTGAAAAGTACACACAAACTACCATTAGTGAGTGATAATTTAGAAATTGTTACATTTATTTATTTTCTCCTTGATTCGTCCTCTTTTTAGTGGTCATTCCCGGTAATAGCTTTCCGTAAGCGAGCAAACTGATCAATTGAGAAGTGTAAATGAGCATAAATAACGGTACCGCGATGGGCAGTAAAATCAATTTAACATTAAATAGTAAAACAGCGGCACTAATAAAAGCCGTGACGAAAAGTGCGGTGAGCGGAGTTGACCATTTTAGTTGTAGGCGGATTTTCAAAAAGATGAGCAATGCCAGGAGCGTGACCACCATCACCACGGCTCTTTGCAGGTTGATGCTGGCTGTTCGCAATTTCGGCTCAGAGAGCAAGGTGTTCACCGCATTGGCCTGAATATACACCCCGTGCATCTCAAGGGCATCGAAATAATCCAGATCGCCTAAAGTAAATCCCACCAGCACCAGTTTGTTTTTAAAGAGCGTCCAAACCACGTCGTCATCGACAATATCGGTATAAGGAACCGCCGGGAAGCTGTCTTTGGCGGCAATAAAACGGATATCAGCAAAGTCCTGGTCATCGAGTTGGATGTCAAAGGATTTTGAACTGCTGCTGCCCGGCTTGAAAACTTGCAGGGCAAAAGACGTGGTATCATTTTCGCCAAACACCTGGAATTTGATGTTATCCTCGACAAATTTGATCAGGGTCCAGCCGATGCCGGTAGAAGCTTTTGTCAGCAATGGCGTAGTAGTCGGGCCATTTCTGTCGCACCCCACTCCGAAGACCACCGCGGTGCCGCGTTTTTTGGCGTTGTCGATGGCCCGTGCCAGGTCGGCATCGTATTCCGAGGTGTCATAAAAACAGATGTCAAACGCGATAGCTTTGGCCCCATGCACGGAAAGCGAATCGATGAGGTCGTCATGATACTGACGCCACAATTTGCGGTCGGTTTCTTGCTCCAGATCTAAAGAAAACTGTGATTCGGCATCGATTTCCACGACCACCAGTTCTGGAGAAACCGAAATCGGATCGAGCATTTTAAACATCAATCTTTCAAATGTATGGTTGAGGGTATTATCATTTTGCAGGGTGAAAAATCCAGCCAGAGTGAAAAGTATCAATCCCACCGACATGATGGTTCGCACCCGCCACATACTCGATTTGAGAAATTTTGTAGTGAGTTCAAAGTCGTAATTGTAGCGTTTGGCCCAGGCTTTTGTGGGATTTTGTCGATGCTGCCACTCCAGCGCTTTCTGCAGTTCCGGATCGCGCAGCAATCCCGCTTCGCCATAGCGGTGCTTTTCGGCGCGTTTGGCGAGGTCTTGATATTTTTGTGCGGAATCGACTTCCTCATCCACCCATTTGCGCAAAGTCGTCCATTGGCGGATCAAACTTTCGTGCGAGATGTCCACGAGAGCGTCGCCGGAGGCATCCTGGCTGGATAACACCAGGAACGATTTGTTGCCAGAGCAAAATCGCGAGATGATGTTGTGGATGTTTTCCAGACTGTCGCCGGTGATGGCCTGCAGCTCGCTCAGGCGGGCCGGGCGCCGAATGCGCCGCTGCTTGTTATCGGTGTCGGTCAGGGCTTGAAAAATTTGTCGGGTTAATTTGAGTTCCTGTTCGTTCATACCTTGCAGAGCTTCGTCCGCGTGATTGGAAAGGGCGTTTTCGATAGTGCCCACGGCGCGGTAATTTTCAAGGTCGATTGGCCCGTTGCCATTTAGCTGCCAGTTTTCCCAGGAGCGCAAGAGAACGTGCTGCAGCACCGGCAATTGATCCGATTCATCCCCTACAGCGTTCAGCAGCTTGTCTAACAAGCGCGGGGTGATTTGCTGGCCAAATAACCTGATCGGTCCTTGGATGGCCTCCCGGCGCTGCTGCCGTGTGAGACGTGGCACCAGATATTGACTCTGATTCATGGCTTCCGGCAGGCCGTAAAAAATGTCGCAGTCACCGAGATAGTCCGAGCGCATGGTCATGACTACGTAAATGGGCAGATTACGCTGTTTGGCCAAACCCAGCATGATGCCTACAAAATCAGCCGCTTCTTCCCGCACTTCCGGCTGGTCGGATTTTAAACCGATGCGAAAAATTTCTTCAAATTGGTCTACCAGCAACAGTAAATTGCTGTTTGAATTGCTGTTTGAATTTTCAAACAACAGCGCTAATTTTTGAACAATGGCCTGCACACCGCGAATTTTAACTTCTTCGGTAAGTCGGGAAACCGAAGCCGGATTTTTCTCGTCGGCTAACAAGTTGGAAAAGGCGGAAATGAGATTGTGCAGCGGTTTGTCGCCCGGGTGCATCACACTGAGAAAATGCCACTTATCGCGTTCGTCCACCAGAAAGCCCGCTTTTAATTTGGGAATCAATCCCGCTCGGATGAGCGAAGATTTGCCGCTGCCAGAGCTGCCGACCACGGCGAGAAAACGCGTTTCGTGCAGTCTTTGCAGCAATTCCATGGTTTGCTCACGCCGGCCGAAAAAGAGCAGGCTTTCATTGGCTTGAAACGGCCGCAGCCCCACAAAAGGATTCTCCATCAAGCTGCCCCTCCCGCTCCTGCCGACAAACTCTGCAGAAAGTTGTCCAGAAGTTTTGGATTGAACGTCTTCGCATTGCTGTTGTCAAAAATTTTAACGTGGTGCATTTTCTCATAAAACTGAAACTCAGAAATTTCTTTTTTAGGAGGCGCCAGATAGATGCCGTAGGAAGTCACTGGATAATTTTTCGAATTGATGAGCTCCAGCGCCGCATGCAGCCGTTCGATAACCCAGTCTTTCACGACTTCTCCGTAGATGATCAACAGTGAATTGACTTTTTCCAAGCGCTCTTCAAACTCGTGCATATTTTTTTTGGGTTCTTCTTCCTGGGGATTCAAATAGGTGCGTATTTTGTGCTCTCGCAAATATTTATACAAGTCAATGGAAAAAAGCTCATCCACTTCATGAGTGTCTAAAAAAACCGTGGAATCGGTGGGGTCTTGCTGTTTTTGTTTTAGCAATTTAATTTCTTCGATTTTTGCCAGAATGTCGTGGGTCAGATTGTCCGGACGGCTTTGCACAAAAGTAAACCGCGCCTTTTCCGTACGTTCGTTTTCCAGTGAGGTAACAAAATTTTTGTACGGCTCGTCCTCTTCGATATTTTCCAGTTTGAAAGAATCGGGCACCCAGATAAATTGCGATTTTGCGTATTCGATTCCCAGCTCTACCTGTTTTTGTGGATAGCTTTTGGTTGTTTCTCCCTCTATGGGACGGCCAGGGTAAATGTCGAGAAGATGAACGGCGAGCTGGGCGTTTTTGATTTCTTCGCTGACGGTTTGCGCATGTGTCTCGGCTTCATACGGCGGCGGTACTCCGCAGATCACTTTGACTCCCTGGGCTTCTAATTCATTTTTAGTGCGCTCAAAAGTTTTTCTGCGCATGTCCGAAGTGTCGGCTAAAAAAACGCGAAAAGCCTCGTCCGGCTCTGAGGGAGCTTCAGTTTGTGCAGTCGATGATGCAGAGGCGGCCTGCTCTCGAAAAGATTCTATGAATTTATGAATGGCGTCCACCAAAGCGCGCAGCTGCTGTTTAAATTCTTGACTGCCGGGTTGGGTTGGCTCGCCGAAGTCCGTTTCATTTTTTGCGTCGTGAAAGGGGAAACCGCTGGTACGGCTGTATTCAGCCGGCCACTGGTCATGGTGAATGTTGTTCAGCAACACATTGATTATTCGATATCGGTCGCCTATTTTCAAACGGAAAGATTCCTGGTTTGCTTTCTGAAAAAACCATTTGAGCTCGTTTTGACAATAATCTGATTCTCGATAACCCACTGAGTGCAGCGACAGGAACAAAGCCGCGCCTTTTATTTTATCCTGAATGGTTTTATCGAAAAGCTGGCTGCCGTCCAACGCTGAATCCCACCAGATGTTCACCAGACCTTCTCGTCCAAACCGCTTGGTGAGTTTGATGTTTAAATGATTACAAAATTGTTCGACCCAGCCCCTGGCTCCGTCGTCATCTGCCAGATTGTCGACGTGAGCGTAGCTGATGAATAGATCGAATTCAAAACCAGGAATATACGCCATGACTTCTTTTGGTTTTTCAACAAAAAGGTGTTGATGCAAAGAGGGGGTGCTTTATCAATTATTTTTGAAGTGGCAGACCGATGACGAGTCTTTCCTCCCCGACGGGCTTTCTCGCTGGCCGGGAAAAATACAGCCGAAAGCTTGGTTGTTCCCCTGCGTTCCCTCTGTGATTTTTTCCGAGGTGAAACCGGGTTCTTTTTTTAAGATGGCGTGGTCACATCCCGCTTTTAGCGGGTTTCCTAACGATGACACACGAAACGCGACTTTTTATAGTATTAACACTGAACTTTTGCATTTTTTTGCCAAGAAAAATAAAAA
>JBHHXN010000153.1:0-12418 GCA_046757025.1 bacterium | reverse complement strand
ATGGGAACGGATTTGCTAACGCTGGCGGGACAAAGATGCACGGGGGTGGGACATTCTTTGCGATTGCGGATTGGGGATGTGTGATTTCGGATTGATCAGGATTCTGCGGGTAGGAAGATTCTCGCGTTAATCAGTATGTGACGAAATCAGGAAGAGGTCAACTGTCAATGTCTTGGCTTCTAATACTGCTACTGAATTCAGAGGGCGCCACCCCAAACTGTTCCCTAAAAACTTTTGAAAAGTGAGCAATACTGTTAAACCCTACTTCGTAGGCGATCTCGGTGACCGTGCCGGCTTGTTGCTGCAGCAGTTGCGCGGCCCGTTTGAGTCGAATCGTGCGGATGAACTCGCGCACGGACTGGCCGGTGAGTGCGCGCAGTTTGCGGTTGAGCTGCCGGCGGCTGTAGCCGGCCTCTCTCGCCAAGTTGTCGGTCTCGAAATCGGGATCATCGATATGGGCTTCCACCGCGTCCATGGCCTTTTGCAGAAAGGTTTCATCCATGGAAGTGACCGTGACCTCCGAAGGCTGGACGAGCAGCTCTCGACGGAAGCGTTCCTGCAACCTGCGGTGCTGTTCAATCAGGTTTTTGACCCGCACTTGCAGTTCTTTTGCGTCAAAGGGTTTGGTGAGGTAGTCATCGGCGCCGGTTTCCAGCCCTGCGATCTTGCTCTCTCCGGAAGCCCGGGCCGTGAGCAGAATCACCGGAATGTGGCTGGTGCGGGCGTCGGTTTTGAGCTTCTCGCACAATGCAAAACCGTCCATCTCCGGCATCATGACATCGCTGATGATCAGGTCGGGGGCGTGTTTTTGTGCTTGTTTCAATCCCTGCACGCCATTTTCGGCTTCAATAATGCGGTAGGACTGCTCCAGATAACCGCGCATGTAAGCGCGCATATCCGGGTTGTCTTCGACGATGAGGAGGACTTCTTTGTCATTCGGCGTCGCCGTCAATTGCCCGGGTGGTTGTGAGTCAACAATGGTCACGGGTTGCTTGCGATCATTACCCATTGACTCTTCGATCAGGAGTGCATCTTGAACCTGCTGAACGGTTTCCGGTTCCGCTTCGCAGCTTTCCTCCTCCTTCAAATGTGCGCATCCCAGAGGCAGGCAGATCGTAAAGGTCGTTCCTTTTCCAATTTTGCTCTCTACGGAGATGGTGCCGTGGTGCAGCTCCACCAATTCTTTGACCAGCGCCAGCCCGATGCCGGTGCCTTCGTAACCGCCGTTTTTGTCCACCTGATGGAAGCGGTCAAATATTTTGTCGAGCTGATCCTCGGGGATGCCTACGCCGGTGTCTTTTACCGTAATCAGTATACAGTGATCAAGGGTCAGTGTAATGAGTTGGCGTTCCACCAACTCATCACTGGACACCGATAACTGAACATGGATTCTCCCGCCTTTCTCTGTGAACTTCAACGCATTGGAGAGCAGATTCGTCACGATCTTCTCCAGCTTGTCGCGCTCAACGTAGGCGGCGATCTCTTGTGTGGTACTTCTAAACCGCAGTTCGATGCCTTTCTGTTTCGCCAGCGATTCAAAGGTCATGGTGATCATGCGGGTTAGCTCCACCAGGTCGAGTGGTCGGGCTTGCAGGGTCATCTTCCCTGCTTCCAGTTTCGAGAGGTCGAGGAGTTGGTTGATCAACTGCTGCAGGCGTTGGGCATTGCGCTGCACGATGTGAAAATCCGCTTTCATCTCCGGCTGCTGCATACTGCCAAGCCATTTGTGCACCGGCCCGAGAATGAGCGTCAGCGGGGTACGAAACTCGTGGGATATGCTGGCGAAGAAGCGCGATTTCAAGCGGTCGACCTCCTGCAATTTTTCAGCCTCGACGTTCTTGATTTTCAAAGCATTCCGTAACTGCAGGCGGTGCAATTCATAATGGCGAATGCTGTACAAAACGGCTCCCAGAAACAGCAGGTACAAGCCGTAGGCCCAGCGGGTGCGCCACCAGGGTGGGTGAATGGTGATTTTGACCGAGGCGCCTTCTTCGTTCCAGACGCCGTCGTTGTTGGAGCCTTTCACGCGCAAGGTGTAATTGCCAGGTTTGAGATTGGTGAAAGTGAGGGATCGCTGGCTGCCCAATTGTATCCATTCATCATGGATGCCATACAATTTGTAGGCATATTGATTTTTCTCTGGCGCGTTGAAATCAAGGGCGGCGAATTCGACAGTGAAGGTATTGTCTTTGCGGGAAAGCACGATTTCTTCCGTCTGGCTGATGCACTTTTGTAAGATGGGCGTTCCATCCGCCGCTTTTGGACTCCATCCGATGATGATATTTGAAGGGACATTGCCTCTTATGGAGGGCAAGGATTCATTCAACACTTTAAAGGCGGTAAAAACAACAGGAGGTACCTGTAGATTGTCTCGAATTTCTCGTGGGAAAAAACCGTTGAAACCGTTGACCCCACCATAGAACATTTCGCCGGAACGACTTTTGTAGTGTGCATTCGTAAAGTTATTACTTTGAAGCCCGTCAGAAGCATCAAAGTGTCGGAACGATTCCGTCTGACGATCAAACCTGACCAACCCTTTTGATCCCGAAAACCAGAGGTTCCTTTGCTCATCTTCTAACAGTGAATTCACCCCGTAACCTGCCTGCTCTTTGTAAGGATCATAGTGCGTGAATATCTTTCTCTGGCGATCCAGCTTCGCAAGCATGTTTGTTGTTCCAATCCACAGTACCCCGGAGCGGTCCTCGTAAATTGACCATACGTTATTGTAGCTCAAACTGCCTGGATCGTCAGGGATGTGTCGATAATGGGTGAATCGTCCGCTCCATTGCTCCAACTCGGCGAGGCCCTCCTGAGTCCCGATCCACACGCGTTTCTGGCTGTCTTCATATATTGCCTGGATAAAGTTGTCTGATACTTTGTTGGTATTTATCGAATCAGGATAGTGGCGGGTTAGTGTCACTCTTTCGCCGCTGGATTGATGATTTGTCTGCATGGTCAGTTTGTTCAGACCGTCTGGAGTGCCGGCCCAGATGGCGCCGTCCTGGCCTTCATGAAGCCGGGTAATATACGATCGGCTCAGGCTGTTGGGCTCCCCGGAACGGTGAAAGTAGTGCTGGAAGGTTTCGGCCCCTGGGTTCACCCGGTTCAATCCGTTAGCAGTACCGATCCAGATTCTTCCCATTCTGTCCTCCAGAAGCGCGGTTACGGAATTATGACTCAGGCTACTTTCAACCGCATCAGCATCATGCTGATAATTCGTTACCGTTTGCTGACGCGCATCAAATAGGCTCAATCCCGATGAAGTGCCTACCCACAACCTGCCCAAACGGTCTTCAAGGATGGCCAGAACGCGATTGTCATTTAGCGTGTTGGGAACATTTTTGCGACGCGTATGGTGATTAAATTTTTTAAATGGGAAGGCGAGTTTGTTCAAGCCGCCGCTGACTGACCCAATCCAGAGCACGCCGGAGCGATCCTGGTAAAGTGAAGTGAGCTGGTTATGGCTGAGAGTATACGGAACATCGGGATCGTGGTGATATCTGGTAAATGTGGCGGTTTCTGATTCAAAGTGATTTAATCCGAATGCGGAGGCTATCCAGAGGTTGCCAGACGGGTCCTGGCAAATCGAGGAGATTTTGTTGTGACTGATGCTGTTTGGATTCTTGGGGTCATGCCGGTACCAGGTGAAAGCAGTTGTACCGGCGTCAAATCGGATGAGGCCGCTGTCCGTTCCGAGCCAGAGGAGACCATCTTCGTCGCACATAAGCGACCGAACAACCAGCGAATAAGTCGTGCCGATAAGGGGGAGAGGCGGTTTATAATGAGTAAAGATGCCCGTTTGCGCGTCAAACTTATCCAATCCTCTATCGGTTCCTATCCAGAAAATTCCTGACGAATCCGGAACTATGGTATTAACCACGTTGTGGCTCAAACTATTTTTATTTCCGGCCTCATGCTGAAAGCGAATAAATTGAGCATTTCCGTGCTCATCCCTTTTCATCTGACAAAGTCCAGAGCTCGTTCCGATCCAGAGCACACCGGGTTCATTCGGATCTTCGTGGATCACGCGCACCGTGCCTTTGCTCAAGCTGTGTGAGTCAGCGGGATTGTGTTCATATCGCGTAGACAGCCCGGTCTCGCGGTCAAAGTGATTGAGACCGCCCCTCTGTAGGCCAATCCACAAATTACCGTTTGAATCTTCGTCGAGGCATTGAATCTCCGGATGGCTTAAACCGGTTGAGTCGTTGTGTGCATATCTCACAAAGTGGAACACGTAGCCGTCATATCTCCATAATCCTCCCAATGTGCCCACCCAAAGAAATCCCTGTTGGTCCTGGAGGACGCAGGTTACGCGATTATGGCCAAGGCCATCCTCCGTGGTGAAATGTTCAAATTTGATGTTGGTCTGTAAACCCACAAGGGTACTCTGGGTTTGCGCAAATGCAAGGGCTGAACAAAGCCAAACGCAGGCTAAACCCATTCTAAAGCATATTTGTGATTTTTGCGTCATGTTTTTTCTGAGCAAAAAGCCCCAGCTTAAAAATAGTCGAGATGACACCCAATCTCGGCAGCTTGTTTATTCATCGAAAATTGCTGAAACTGCGACTGGCTGTTGCAGCCGCTCCTCGAGCGAAAGCAGCTCGCATCGATGCTGAGATTTTGAATTGTGAAGGATAGCTAAAATTTATAAGGGGGGATGTGTACTCAATAAGCACGGTACGATTGAGACGTCACAAATGCACATGCCATTATTAAATTAGGAATTAAGCGTTGCTGGGACGTGGTTAAAAATTGACAGTCATCATGAAATAAAATTTAAAAATCTGTTTTCACAAACTCGTAATTACAACCGCCAAATTTATCTATGATGATGATTACATTCTCATACTTTGTGCCACACCCTTACCCTTTAAATTCTCAGATAATTTACTGCTCCCTCTTCGTACTTTTAAAGATAATATTATCTTGTTAAATGTCAATTGTTTTTGGGAAGTTTTGGTGAATTACGTTAAGTTGTGTATTCAGGGCAATGGCCAGTCATTTTGTTCCGCGGTGGATTGCCCGGCTGGCCAGGCGCGAGGGTGGCAAATCCACCGCGAGTTAAGACAATAAAGTTATCTAACGGAGAAGGAGGAAGTCACCAAGTTCGGAGAACTTTAATGTGGGATGTAGATCGGCTGCGGATTCGATAACCAGAAAGTGGGTGGACTTTTGAATTTTATGCGAGCTGTCCAGGTCTTCTACGTCCAGGATCAATTGATAGGGACCCGATTCAAGGTCATCCACCTCCAATCCGGCTGTGATAAAAGACGCTTCTCCGGGTTTGTGATATCTAAACTGCTCTGATTTAACCTCGTCCCCTTTTTCATTTCGAATACTATAGGTCGCAATGAATTCCTTGTTTGGTTTCATAGTAGAGTACTGTAAATTATATATTTCCGTATAAACAAACACATCATTCGATTCTATGCCCACAATTCGAGGGATATTGGGCACAATTATCTTGTTATTTTTTACCAGGATGTTTTTTTCACGAGTAGGCATAATGGACGTGGCAATCTGCAAGTCGCTGAGGCTCAGTGCCGTACCGCTGTAATCCGGGACGCGAATCGTCTTCTCAAATTTTACAAATTTAGAGGAATTCAAGTCTCTCAGCCGGATTCGAGCTTGGTATTCACCGGGCTCAATCAAAAAAGCACTTCGAATTAATTTAGCCGGGGTATACTCTAAAGCTTCACCAAAGTTTTGAACTTGCACTGAAACGATAACGGTTTCTTCCATCACTTGAACCCCCGAGCTGTTGAGAAAAATGAGATGAAGTTCAAAATAGCCCATGGATTTTACAAATAGGAGGTTGTTGGTTGGAATCTGGCAGAATACCTCCAAAAAGGTCTTTTCGGGGTGCGCGGATCGAAAGGTTAAGAATTCAAAGGCACAGATTTCCGTTTTTATTTTGTTTTGATATGAAGGAAGCGAATTTTTTTCCGGCATCCCTATTAATGCCCAAAACATTAAGAGCTGGGGCACTAAAAAGCAATTAAGATTGGTAGTTATCATCGCATTTACTCCTTAAATGAAAGATTGCACATGGTTGTAAAAACTCGCAGCCAAGATTCCATAATTTAGCTAAAAGGAGGGTGGTTTTGCTTCCGCTGGCGGGACAAAGATGCGCGGTGGTAGGACATTTGGGGGGATTGCGGAGTGCAGATTGCGGATTTTGGATTGACGATTAAGGATTGGGGATGTGTGATTTCGGATTGATTTGGATTCAGCGGTTAGGAAGGTACTCGCGGTAAAGGAGGATGTGACGAAATCAGGGAGAGGTCAACAGTCGAATTCTTGGTTTTTAATACGGCCACTGAATTCCGAAGGCGCCACCCCGAACTGCTCCCGGAATACTTTTGCAAAGTGACCGATGCTGTTAAACCCCACGTCGTAGGCGATCTCTGTAACCGTGCCGGCCTGTTGTTGCAGAAGTTGCGCAGCCCGCTTGAGCCGAATCGTGCGGATGAACTCCCGCACGGATTGGCCGGTGAGTGCGCGCAGTTTGCGGTTGAGCTGCCGGCGGCTGTAGCCGGCCTCTCTCGCCAAGTTGTCGGTCTCGAAATCGGGATCATCGATATGGGCTTCCACCGCGTCCATGGCCTTTTGCAGAAAGGTTTCATCCATGGAAGTGACCGTGACCTCCGAAGGCTGGACGAGCAGCTCTCGACGGAAGCGTTCCTGCAACCTGCGGTGCTGTTCAATCAGGTTTTTGACCCGCACTTGCAGTTCTTTTGCGTCAAAGGGTTTGGTGAGGTAGTCATCGGCGCCGGTTTCCAGCCCTGCGATCTTGCTCTCTCCGGAAGCCCGGGCCGTGAGCAGAATCACCGGAATGTGGCTGGTGCGGGCGTCGGTTTTGAGCTTCTCGCACAATGCAAAACCGTCCATCTCCGGCATCATGACATCGCTGATGATCAGGTCGGGGGCGTGTTTTTGTGCTTGTTTCAATCCCTGCACGCCATTTTCGGCTTCAATAATGCGGTAGGACTGCTCCAGATAACCGCGCATGTAAGCGCGCATATCCGGGTTGTCTTCGACGATGAGAATGACTTCGTGGTCATTGGTTGTAGCCGTCACTTGCTCCGCGTCATTTCTCGTCATTTGTTGTTCCTTGCTGAATATTCGCTCAGCACTGTGGACTGAGGCCGGACGATTTTTAATCGTCTGCTTTTCACTCTCTGCGCTACGCTCCTCGCTCCGCGCTTCACGCTCTACGATTTCTTCCGGTTTTAGATGATTTTTCTCCAGGGGCAGCCTGACGATAAAGGTGGTCCCTTGACCAGGCGCGCTTTCTACGGCAAGGGTACCGTGGTGCAGCTCCACCAATTCTTTGACCAGCGCCAGCCCGATGCCGGTGCCTTCGTAACCGCCGTTTTTGTCCACCTGATGGAAGCGGTCAAATATTTTGTCGAGCTGATCTTCGGGGATTCCAATACCGTTGTCGGAGACACGAATCTCTAAGATTTCGGATTTCGGATTTACTTTGGGGGGCCAGCGCGTTGTCATACGACTAACGTCGGTTTAACTAAAGATCACGTGAATTTTTCTTTCAAAGCGGAGAGCTCATCAATCATAAAATCAGGATTAAATTGATCCAGAATTTCCTTTTTGCGATAGCCGTAGGTAACTCCACAAGTGTACACGTGCGCTTGTTTGCCGGCTTGCATATCCGTGCTGCTATCGCCAATCATGACGGCTTTATTCGGTCTCACCTGCAGGGTTTTTAACACGTGAAATATCGGCTCGGGATCGGGTTTCATGATCGTCAAAGAATCGCCGCCCAGGATGACATCAAAGTTCGATTTCAGACCCAGTCCGTGCAAAATTATTCTACAAAAATCCACCGGTTTATTGGAAATGACGGCCTTTTTTTTGTCGTAAAAATGCCGCAGCACCTCCTGAACTCCGGGATAAGTGGTGGAATAATCCAGCAAATGCTCCCCATAATATTCTCTGAAAAAACCGATGGCTCGGTCTATTTCATCGTGACTATCTTCAGGCAGTGAGCGCTGAATCAGTTTGTGAAGCCCGTTGCCCACATATTGCATGACTTGTTCCAGAGGAAGGGCCTTACAGCCAAACTTACTGCGGGCGTAATTAACGGAATTGGCTAAATCCTGGCGGGTGTCCACCAGGGTGCCATCTAAGTCGAAGATGAGCAGATCGATTTGAGGCATAATTTTTTCCGTATTGAAGGTTAAATTTCTCAATTGCACTGCACGCATAACCCGTCATTTAGAAGCCAATTGCAGCTTACCCTGAATATCCTTGCCCAGAAACTCATCCCCGCGTACCAGAATCTGCCCACGCAGAATGGTGTATTCCAACTTGCCTTTTATGGTCATCCCCTCGTACGGTGACCAGTCCGCGTTTCCGTGCAAGTCTTGTGCACGAATCACGCACTCAGCATTTGGGTCCCAGATCACCAGGTCAGCGTCGGCACCCACTTCGATGGCGCCCTTGCGCGGATAGAGACCGAAAATCCTGGCGGGATTTGTGGCCAGCACTTGCACCATTCTTTCCAGGGAAATACGGCTTTTGGTTACGCCGTAAGTGTAAAGCAAAGGAAATAGCGTTTCCACGCCCGGCAGTCCGTTTGGCGTCTGGTGAAACACGCGCCCGCCGCTTTCCTTTTGCTGCAAGGTGAATGGACAGTGGTCGGTGGCAACCACGTCGATGGAGCCATCCGCCAGGGCTTCCCACAGACATTCGTTGTCTTCTTTGCGACGCAGCGGCGGGGTGGTAATCCAGAGGTGGCCGTTCTCGCTCAGATAGCGTTCCTCGCTGAGCAGGAGATATTGCGGGCAGGTTTCCAAATAAATTTCAATTCCGAGTTCCTGGGCCTCCTGAGCCATTTCCAAACCGTCAAACGAGCTGAGATGGACGATGTAGAGTGGGGCCTCGTGGGCGCCGGCGATCTCTGCGGCCCGCCAAATGGCCTGCCCCTCGGCGTCCGCTGGGCGACTGAAAGCGTGAAAGAGAGGCTGAGTGTGGCTCCCGGAAACGCATTCCTTCGTACACTGTTCGATCACTTCATTGTCTTCGGCATGCAGCATGAGCAGCCCGCCCTGGCTATTCACTTTGTCAAGAATCTGCTCAAACTGGTACCAGTTGACCATCATCCCGGCCTCGCGATAGGTGGAGAAAACTTTATAGCTGGTAAAGCCAGAATCCACCAGCTCTGGAATCTCCCATAAACGCATTTCGGGTTCGTCCGTGATGTTTACGTGCAATCCAAAATCCACATGACACTTTCCCCGGGCTCTGCCAAGACGCTCCTCCACCGAATCCTTCAACATTTGCTCTTTACCCTGCACCGTGAAATCCAGAATGGTGGTGACTCCGCCGAATGCCGCCGCCACCGAGCCGGACTCGAAATCATCAACTGAGTGCGTGTCCTTGATGGGAATGCCCATGTGGGTGTGAGCGTCGATGAAGCCGGGGAAAACAAGTTTGCCGGTTGCGTCAATTTCTCGGTCGGCTTCGGTTGCAATGTCAGGCTCGATCTCTACAATCCGGCCATCTTGCACGCCGATGTCCCACCGCTGCTTGCCGGCGTCCGTTACCGCAGTACCGTTTTTTATCAACAAATCCATGGTGAATTATGAATTACAAATTATGAATTATGAATTGTCACTGCCGCCTTAATTCCTAATTCTCAATTCCCAATTATTTTTCGTTGTTTTCTGAATGCTGCCGAGAATCTTCACCAGCTCTTCGCAATCGCGAAGAAGTGATCGTGCCGGGTCTTTGTCGAGAAAATGGCTGTCGAGCAACAGGCGCAGCCAATAATGCGTTTCGCGCGCCTCTTTGTACGCAATGCTGATTTTGGCGGCAAAATCCCTTCGCGACTGACCGCCGATGGCTTCCTCCACATTCGCGCCGACAGACGTCCCACTCCTCAAAATTTGCTTCGAAAGGACGTACCCTTTCTTCTCCTCAACAAGATACTTGTACAGCTTGATGACCCGCAGGGCAAAATCATAACTTTTATCCCGCACCGGATTCTCTTTCGCACCCGAACCCATTTCAAACCTCTCAATTCTTAATTCCTAATTCTTAATTTGTAATTACATCGTCAACGCCATCAACGCTTTGGCCGTGTGCAAGCGGTTTTCGGCCTCCTGGTAGATCACCGAACGCGGCCCGTCGATGACCTCGTCGGTAACTTCATTGCCGCGGTCAGCCGGCAGGCAGTGCATGTAGATGCTTTCCTTTTTTGTGAGCTGCATCAGTTTCTCGTCGCAGATCCAGTCCTGGTATTTTTTGGAGATCTCCAGCGCTTCTTCCGGCTTGTGAAACAGCGACTCGATGCCCCAGCTCTTCGGGTAAACAATATCTGCCCCTTCAAAAGCCTCTGCCATGGAATCGACCACTTCGAATTTGACCCCGGCCCTCAGGGCATTTTGCCGGGCGATGTTCATGGTTTCTTCCATGAGTTTGTACTCAGGCGGATGCGCCAAAGTCACATCCAGACCGAAGCGGGTCATAAGCATGATCAGTCCCTGGGGCACGGACATGGGCTTGGCGTAGGAAGGCGCGTAGGCCCAGCTCACCGCGATTTTGCGGCCACGCAAATCGTTGCCAAATATTTCGCGAATGGTCATCAAATCCGCCAGGGTCTGACACGGGTGGTCCACATCGCACTGCATGTTGATGACCGGCTTGTCTGCCCATTTCGCCACTTCGCGCATGTAGCAGTTGCCCTCTCCCGGCACCAGGTCGTGCCGAATGGCGATGCCGTGCCCGTAGGAGGACAAAATGATACCGGTGTCCTTGGCGCTTTCGCCATGAGCGATCTGCGAGGTTCCTGCGTCGATAAAATGCGCATGTCCGCCAAGCTGGGTGATGCCGGCTTCGAAAGAATTGCGCGTGCGGGTGGACTTATCGAAGAAAAACAGGAAAATAGTTTTGTCCGGCAAATAGCGGTGTGCCTCGCCGTTTTTGAATTTTTGTTTCAGGGCTACGGCGGTTTCCAGGGCAATTTCAATCTTGTCATCGCTCCAGTCCTGAGTGGAGATGTAGTCTTTGCCTTTGAGTGATTGGTTCATTAAGCTCCTCTGTTATCGGTTTATTGTAAGGTGTACATAAAGCGTTTAATTGTCATTTATAAAGGCTGAATAACAGCTTCTCCCAATAACACATCGTGCCTAAAAAAGTTTAAAACCCGCGACCCTTTCACCTGGAAGGTCTCATTGCCGTTGTACAGAACCGCACCACTGGCAACACGCTCGCTAACGATCTTCCGGAAACGTTCAATCCCCTTCAGGAAATCAGGTGTGAAGGTCGCCGCCGATTTAATTTCTATGGGGTAAAGCTTTCTGCCTTCCCGGATAATCAGGTCTACCTCATTGCCATGAGTATCACGGTAAAAAAATAGCTCCGCTCGTTTGCCGTGGTTCAGGCGATGCTTGAGAATCTCCAAAATGAGCAGATTCTCGTACAGAGCGCCGCGCAAGGGATCGCGCAGCACCTGTTCTGCACTGTTGATGCCCAAGAGATGGCAGACCAGGCCGGTGTCGGTGAAATATATTTTGGGCGATTTAACCACGCGCTTACGGATGTTTTCAAAATAAGGCTGCAGCTCAAACACCACGAACGAAGCGTTCAAAACGCTCACCCAGCTCTTGATCGTCATCGCCGAAACACCGACGTCGTTGCTCAGGGAAGTGAAGTTGATAACCTGCGAAACCCGACCGGCGAGCAGCGTCAGGAACTGCTGAAACCGGCCCAGATCCTTCAACGAAATCATCGCTCGCACGTCGCGCTCCAAATAGGTCTGAAGATAGCCGTTGTAAAACCGGTACGGATCGAGACCCTGTTCATGCAGGCGGGGAAAGCCCCCTTTGACTGCCAGATCAAACGCCTGCCAGGCGGAGTGGTATGCCCTGAGCTCGGGCAGCGAGAACGGCAATAGGCTCAGCACAGCCGTCCGGCCGGCGAGCGATTGCGAAATGGCCTGATGCAGCTCCGGTTGATGGCTACCAGTAAGAATATACATGCCATTTTGTTTGCGGCGATCGACCTCACCCTGAATGTAAGACAGCAAAAGCGGAAGCTGCTGGATCTCATCCAGAATAGCGCCATCGGGCAGGGCTGTGAGAAATCCGCGTGGGTCGGTTTCTGCTGCAATGCGCACATCCGGGTCCTCAAGAGACCGGTACGGTTTGTCGGGGAATGTCATCTGGACAAGCGTGGTCTTCCCGGATTGACGCGGCCCGAAAACCGCCACCACCGGGTATTCCTGCGCCGATTCGACTAACTCCCGGGTTATCTGACGTGTGACCATGAAAACAAGATAGCACTTTTTGTGAAAATAGCAAGTTGAAGTTTAGATTTTCACAGTTTTGTGGCAAATACAAGTAATTTTGTGCAATTGCAAAACGTGCCAAGAATCATGCAAATTGCAAATTAC
>JBHHXN010000152.1:0-12442 GCA_046757025.1 bacterium | reverse complement strand
CAGCAACCAATGATGAATTTCAGTAATATTGTTTAAAGCAATTTCTTGTATAAAAACGCAACAAGTAAAAAGAGAATATATTTATAAAATTCTAAATTCTACAAAAATAAATCGATGTGATTCACCAGGATAAACCAAACCTCGAGAAGAAAACAAAAAGATGATATGCTATGGAAAAGATCAAGACGGCACGGGGAGGAATTTTTACAACGGGAGACTTTATTTTTCCTCTTCTCCGTTTATACATGATAAAAATTTTTCAACAACTGTCAAGAAAATTGTTGCGGATTTTCGATAATTCTTGAAAACATTTTACAAAAACAGAGTCACGATTACCGAATCGCTGTTTGAATACTTCTACAGTTTCAGGAGACCGGGCAGCAGCCAAGCAACCTTCCGGTATGTGCGGCAGGTAAAACAAAAAAGCCCACTTGCACAGTGAGCTTGATTTATTCTGTGGGCCCTCAGGGACTCGAACCCCGGACCAACGGATTATGAGTCCGCTGCTCTAACCAACTGAGCTAAGGGCCCTGGTCGGGCTATTTTAACAACGCAAAATATAAGAGATAATTCGGTAACAATCAAGTCTTTTTATCTTCCTTCAAAAAATCTTTTTGCTGCAATTGGCTGCGCTGTTTTTCTAATTCCATGCACAGTTGCAGCAATTTTGTAACGGAACGGCCTTCCTGCTGCGCCTGGCGAAGTTGTTCGCGTACTTCCTTCAGCTTCCTATCCAGACGTTCGATTTGTATGGACAGAAGACAATCCAGAGCCCACAGTTGGAGATCGACATCTTCGACTTTTTCATGCAGCGCACGGATGATAAAAGCGCTGATATCGACATCGTGAAAATGGTTGATCAGCTCCGATTCCAACAACCGTTTGTCCGCCTTAAAGCGATTTTTCAGGTACGAAAGAACCGGCGCCAGTCGGTATTCAGCCAGCGATTTTAAATCCAAATTGACAAAGATAAATTCGGCTAATTCCCAGTCCTGGATGAGAATGCGCACCAGATCCTCCAGAGCGAGCTCGGTTTTTGAGAGTCGGGAGATTTTGCCCAGATCAGCAAGTTGCTGGCCGATTTTGGAGCGCCGCACCTGCCCCTGTCGTTTGGAAAAAAGAATAGAATCCAATTCAGCCCACAAAACTTTTTCATCGATGGCCAGCTTTTCGGATATTTTGTTCAGCAAAATGTTGCGCTGCAATTTATCTTTGATACTCGCCAGCGAGATCAAAACCGAGCGGATGAGTTCGGTGCGCTTTTCTGCCGTACTGATGGAAATCTGCTGCAATTTGTAGTCGAATAGATGCAACGCTTTCTGCACCAGCGCGGTCACTCCATCGGCGCTGTGCTCCTTCACAAAACTATCCGGATCGTGGCCTTCCGGCAACGTGGCAATAAACACTTCCAGGGCGCCTTCCAGCAGCACATCCGCTCCCCGCAAGGTGGCGGCGGCGCCAGCGGTGTCGCTGTCGTACAACAAAACGATGTTTTTGGTGTAGCGGTGAATCAACTGCGCCTGATTTTCGGTGAGGGCAGTGCCCAGCGTAGCCACGACATTTTGAATGCCGCTCGCCGCCAGACTCATCAAATCCGTGTAGCCTTCCACAAAAATCGCCTGATCGGTTTTTCGAATTTCATCGCGATTCTGGTAGAGCCCGTAGAGCATCTTGCCTTTTTCATAAATGGGTGTTTCCGGTGAATTGACGTATTTGGGAGAATCGTCCTTTTCGCTCAACTTGCGGCCGCCAAAGGCGATGATGCGGCCGGACAGATTCCAGATGGGAAACATCACCCGCTCACGAAATCGGTCATAGTAACCGCCGCTCTCTTTTTTTAACACCAGACCGGCACGCGCCAGCAGCTCCTCATCAAACGTCTCCTTTTTTGCGACCTCCAGCAATTTATCCCAGCCAGCAGGCGCAAAGCCGAGACCGTATTTTTCAATGTCGGGCAATTGATAACCGCGCTTCAGCAGATAGTCTAGGGCCGGTTTGCCTTCGGCTGACATCAGCACCTGCTGATAAAATTTGGCTGCGAATTCGTTGACATAATAGAGCGCTTCGTTTTCTTTTATCTCGGATTCATCGCGCTCGTCGAACTCGATTTGAATGCCGGCGCGCTGGGCTAAAACTTTGACAGACTCGGGAAAACTGATGCCCTCGTGGCGCATGAGGAAAGTGTAAACGTTGCCGCCGGCGCCGCAGCCAAAACAATGGAAAATTTGTTTCTCCGGATTTACACTAAAGGAAGGTGTTTTTTCTACATGAAAAGGACAAAGGCCAAAATAGTTGCGGCCGCTTTTTTTCAGAGTGACGTAGCCGGAGACCAGATCCACCACATCGGTGGCTTCGCGGACTTCGTCTATTTTATGCTCTGGAATGGAACGGGACAAAAAACTCCTCCGTCTTTAAAGCAATTAATGCTGTGGTTATTTAGAGTACATCGATTAATTCAGAAGTCGAAGGATTCCCATTTTCTTGACAACTATTAAGTGCCAGAACGAAAACGATCCCTCGCTTACCCAGAGGCTTCCTGGCTGAGGGTAAATCCCTGCGCAGCTCCGCCGGGCCTGTCTTGGCTTTGTCGAAGGACGCCTTCGCGATGAGGTTTTTAAATCGTGCTTTTCTTGAGTATTCGTTTAACCACTTTTCAATTGAAATTAGCATGAGATGGATTCGGATTTTCCAAGCACATTCATGGACAGCCCCGAAATGTCATCCCACTTGGCGGTATAACCGGCCAGAGCTGGTGAAAGAATGAAAAAGCTATTCCATATATTTCTCAAAATGAACGACTCATTTTCTCACTACTCTTCATCATCTCGCGTGGAGCGGTGTTCATAGATTTTTTTTCGAATAAACAATTCCACGATATCGCCATCCAGTTTACCTGCCCGTACTTCCTGGCGCAGAATGTCCAATGTTTTTTCGAGGGAGGTGGCCTGTTTGTACGGCCGGTCCGGGGAGCTCAGTGCGTCAAAAATGTCGGCAATACACATGATGCGCGCCTGGTAGGTGATTTCATCTCCTTTCAAACCGCGTGGATAGCCGGTGCCGTTTAAATATTCGTGGTGTGCCGCCGTATGTTTGGGTATGTTTTGTAATTCTCTGGTGAAAGGAATTTTGTTCAATATCTCCAGAGAATACTCGACGTGGGATTGAATTTCCCGGTATTCGCTTTCCGTTAAATTGCCCTTGATTATGGATAAATTCTCAAATTCTTTATTGGTCAAATAATGGCACACCTCTCCCTGACTGTTGAAATAGGTTTTTTCAGCAAGGTTCTTGAGCCGGAAAATATCGTCAGCGCTGAGATAGCCAGGTTGATTCTTGTCCCGAATAAAAGCCAGCGCTTCATCTAAAAACGCCAACTCCTGATGCAATTTTGTCTGCCATTCAGGCAAGTCGGAAGTGGAAAATTGGTCTTGGGACAACTTTGAAATTCTATTCTCTAAAAATTGAATTTTCTTTTGGTTTTTGATGGTTTCAAACCGCTCCTCAATAAGCGCAAGCTGGTCATCGGTCAATTTGGCGGTTTTTTCGAGGATACTCTCTGGCACGCCAATTTTGCCGATATCATGCAGCCAGCCAGCCATGCGCAATTCTTCGAGCTCCTCGGTGGTAAAATGGATTTGCCCCAGCTTCCCTTCAGTCTCCTCATTGATTGCCTGTGCGATGAGCACCGAGTATTTCGCCACCCGGCCGGAATGCCCGGCCGTGTGCGGACTTCGCGCGTCAATGGCTTTGGCTGAGTAGCGTACCAATGATCGAAACAAATTTTTGATTTCTTCGATGAGCTTGACGTTTCGGATGGCTACCGCCGCCTGCGAGGCCAGGGAAAGGATCAGGTCCTCGAAATCCGGGTGGAACGGAACCACCGTGCCTTTACCGTCGAGGGAGTTGATCAGTTGCAACACCCCGATTATTTCGTCATGATGATCGCGCATGGGCACCACCAACATGGACTGCGAGCGATAACCGCTATTGATATCGAACTGCTTGTTCACACGATATTCCACATCCGGCGGGAGCTGATAAACATCCTGAATATTTAACGGCTCGCCAGTGATCGCCACATAACCGGCGATGCTTTCTTTTGTCAAGGGCAAATAAAAAGAGGTAAAGGCATGGTCGTGGCCATTCAGCCTTTGCAGCGATTCGGTTTGCGCTACCACAAAATTGAGCCTGTCCTCTTCCTTAATATACAAACTACCGCCGTCGGCATTGGTGAAGTGACGGGCTTCGCTCACAATCAGCTCCAGCAAATTATTGAGATTCTGCTCGCTGGAAAGCGCAATTCCAATGGCATTGAGTTTTCGAATCCGTTCTTCTAAATCAACACCTGTTTTCGTTATGGTGTTCAGCGTTTCCATGTTGACCCTCTTTGCACCTAAAGGATGTTTTAAAATTCGATTGAACCAGGCAATTTTCACAGACGCAAACCGTCCGTCAGACCTGCATCGGTACCAGACGTAACCCCGAAATTTGAAATCACTACTTAGTGATTGACCGAAAACGAGCGTCTTCATGCTGAGCGGAGTCGAAGCATGACTTAAAAACAACAGCTTATCACCCTTCGACTTCGCTCAGGGTGAAGAAATTTGGACTTTTCGGTCAATCACTATTTAATCATTCACTGTCAGAAATGAGCCAAAAATCTTAGTCCCCCTGCAAATAGCCGCGGAATTGGTTTCCCGATGTCGATGTTGCGTCCATCTCAATTGTCGCGAAAAAAATCCTCGCTATCATCTGAGCTCAGGGAGCTCATCATGGTGTTGAGCATGTCTGTGTAAGAAGTTTGGTTGTCCACCAAATCCTTGCTGAGCATGGAGTTTTGGTGCAAACCGTCCAACACAAATTCCATGACCGCTGCCACGGCGTCGGGATTATCTGGATGCTCGACCTCCATGAATCGATTTACCAGTTTTTTGAGCCCTTTAACTTTTTGCAGTTCCTCCACATAATCAGACGTGCTCATTTCATCAGACAAATGGATGGCCTGATCGTTTTTAAACCAGCTCACCACTTCGGTGTAAATGTTTTCGCCTTTTTTCATGGACGCGTACGGCTCAGGAAAATATTTGTGAAAGATGGTTTTCACCGCCTTGCCGATGAGGGCTTTTGCGACGTTCATCTCTCCCTCCTGCTCTCCTTCGTACACCAGCTCGATCTTGCCGATGATGGAATTCAGTGTGGCGTAGAGATCACAAATACGCGGGATCACCACCTTCTCATTGTGTCGGATGGCCCGGCGCTCGGCATTGCTGATGAGATTTTCCAGGCTGGTGATGGTCATGCGCACACTGATGCCGGATTTCTGATCCACGAACTCGCTCTTGCGCGCCTCAAACGCGATTTGCTCGACAATCTCACGAAACAACTGCGGTACGCAAACTTCTTTACCGCCGTCCCGTTTTTCTCTGGCTTCCTGCGCGGTTATCTGCATGCCGGTGCGAATGTCGTCGGGATAGTGGGTCATGATCTGCGAGCCGATGCGGTCTTTTAACGGCGTGATGATATTGCCGCGATTGGTGTAGTCCTCCGGATTGGCGGAATAGACGATGACCACATCCAGGGGAATGCGCACCGGAAAGCCGCGAATCTGAATGTCTTTTTCCTGCATGATGTTGAACAACCCCACCTGAATTCGCGGCTGCAAATCGGGCAGCTCATTGATAGCGAAGATGCCGCGGTTGGTGCGCGGAATGATGCCGAAATGAATGACGCCTTCATGAGCGTAGTGCAGCCGGTTGGCCGCGGCTTTGATGGGATCGATATCGCCGATCAAATCGGCGATGGTGACGTCGGGTGTGGCCAGCTTCTCGCCATAGCGCTCATCGCGATGCAGCCACTCGATTTCGATGTCCTCGCCGTCGCTTTTGACTTTATCGTTGCAAGCTTTACACACCGGCATGAACGGGTTGTCGTTGATTTCACATCCTTTGATGATGGGGATGTACTCATCCAGCAAACCGGGCAGCAAGCGCAGGATTTTGGTTTTCGCCTGCCCGCGCAGGCCCAGCAGGATCAAATCGTGATACGATAAAATCGCGTTGCACAGGGCGGGAATCACGGTGTCGTCATACCCCACGATGCCTGGAAAGATGGTTTCATTATTTTGTAATTTATGTATTAAATTGTTGCGCATTTCCTGTTTCACCGGCAACACACGGTAGCCAGATTTGCGCAATTCACCAATAGTTTTCGCTTTGTTCATACTACTCCTTTTTAGCATTACAGCCGGCAATGAGTAAAATCAATCCATTGCCCGAATATAAAGTCATCTATATCGTTGTTTGCGATTACGAATATAATCCACAAAAATATATTCGCCTAATTTGTTCAGGGACGAGTAATAGGCCCGGCCTTTATTCACCTCCGTCAATTGCTTGACAAAATCAACAAGCCAGTGATCTCGAGCCACCATGAAGGTGGTGATGGTTACTTTATTTTTTCGGCAATCGCGTGCCGAGTTCAAGGTTTGGTTGACGATCTTGCGATCCAGTCCAAACGGATTTTTGTACAGCCGGCCGCGATCAAAAATCGCCGACGGTTTGCCATCGGTGATCATGAAGATTTGCTTGTTGACGTTGCGCTTGCGTTTCAAAATCCGCAAACCCAGCTCCAGTGCGTCTTTGGTGTTGGTGTGGTACGGACCGACCGCGATCATGGGAATGTCCTCCATATCTACTTCCACCGCTTTATCGCCAAACACCACCACGTCGAGGCTGTCTTTTGGGTAGCGGGTGATGATCATTTCAGACAGTGCCAGCGCCACTTTCTTGGCCGGGGTGATGCGATCTTCGCCGTACAGGATCATGCTGTGACTGATGTCCAGCATCAAAACCGTGGCGCAGGAAGTCAGGTGCTCGGTTTCGTAAACTTCGAAATCCTCTTCTTTGAGATTGAAATTGTCCAGCCCATCGCGTTTGATGGCGTTGCTGATGGTGGAAGTAAAATCGATGTTGGATGGCTGATCGCCAAATTTAAACGGCTTGGTCTCACTCAGCCGCTCGATGCCTTCGCCGGAAAACGGCGACTCGTGCTCACCCATCGGGCTCTTGCGCAGGGAAGTGAAAATCTCGTCCAGAGCGTCCTGACGAATTCTTCGTGAACCTTTGTGCGTGAGCGACAGAATGTCGTTGTACTCTTCGATGTAGCCTTCCTTTTTCAACCAGTCCAGAAACTCATCGAAACCCACTCCCTCCTGGTCATCGAAAAGCTGGTACTCGTTGTCGAGATCGGTCAGCCACTGCAGCGCCTCGTTGACGTCGCCGCTGGTGTGCAGCAGCAGTTGGCTGAATAAACGCATGAGCTCATCAAAGGTGAGCTTGCTTTTATCTTGTTCTTCGCGCCATTCGGAATATCGGAAAATCATGAATAAAATAACAGCGTCTAAAAATAAATACTTAGTTACTTACGTTTTTTATCTTTTTCGCACTAATTAGAGTCCATCCGTAATCGTCATTCCCGAATGCTCCCTGCTTACAACATGCAGGGACAAGCTCGTCGGGAATCTCATGCCTAACGGACCAATGGATTCCCGCTTAAAGATTGCGGGAATGACAAAAAAGGCTCTTTAAGGATGGACACTAATTATAAAATTAATATGACTATTTGTTACTTCAAATGCAAGAGCAAATTTAATAAAATGCAGCGAACTTGTGGTCGAGTCTTTTCAAGCCCGCGTCGCGGGCTATGGTCAGGGCTTGCTGAAATTCGGACCCTGCAAGCGAGCGATGAATTTCCGGGTAGCGACTGGACTTGTAAGCCGGTCGGTACTGTTCCATGATGTTCACAAATGTATTGGATGAAAGCTCGGTGGCAATCCACTGTAAGATCGCGCAGGTACCTGCCAAATCTCCCGGTATGACCAGATGCCGAAGTAAAACGCCTCTCTCTGCCAGACCGTCTTTGTTGATAACCAAATCTCCCACCTGACGATGCATTTCTTTGATGACCCTTTTGGCAGTCTGCGGATAATCCTCCGCTTTTACCAATCTTCGCGCTTGGCTGGCATGCCAGAATTTGAAGTCCGGCATGTAGATATCCACAACGCCGTCCAACAACTGCAGGCTATCCAGCGAATCGTAGGCGCTGGTATTGTAAACAATCGGCAGCCGCAAACCATTCCTTGCGGCTAAATGCAGCGCTTCTAATATTTGCGGTACCACATGCTCCGGCGTGACCATATTGATGTTGTGACATCCCTGGGCTTGCAGCTTCAGCATCATTTGCGCCAGCTCGTTCGGGCTCACCAATTTACCCTGCCCCAATTGGCTGATGTCGTAGTTTTGACAAAACACGCATTTTAAATTGCAATTGGAAAAGAAAATCGTGCCGGAGCCTTTCCAGCCGCGCAAGCAGTGTTCTTCACCAAAATGCGGAAAATAGGAGCTGACTTTTGCCTGCCTGCCGGTGCGACAGACCGCGTACTCGTCCTGCAGGCGATTAACCCGACAGTCGTGCGGACAGACCGTGCAGGATGTCAACAATTTGAGAGCTTGTTGAACTTTCTGCTGCAAAACCCCTGATTCAAAGGTCTTTATGTACGCGGGTTCGAAGGACATTATTTCAAGCCGGTGTGAAAAAATATTTAAAGTTTTACCATTTCAAAAATAGCTTACCAATTTCATCCTGTAAGAATCTTTGCAATTACTGCTCACCATGCCCGTTGTCTTCCTGCTATTTTTCGGCACTGTTCAATCAGACAGAGGTTTAAAATATCAGCCACCTACTTTTTATTTTTCAACAAACTCAACATTTTTTGCACCTTGTATTCTGAGCCTTTTTCAGCTCGCTGCCATTTCTGAATAATCCCGTAAACCTCCAGGATGGCCTCAACGGTTTGTTCGTGAGACTGGTTCGGCTGAGAAGTGAGCTGCAGCACAACCACCGCAAACAGCCACCACAACAACTCTTCAAAACGCTCTTTGTTGAACCAGAAGACGTTCTCGAATCGATTGATTTGAAGGTAGCGCTGGACTTCACTTGATTTAACAAGATTTTTTAGAATGCGGTGTTCACGCAATTTTTTCGGTCGCAGATCTTTATACCAATTCTGATAAACGATGAGATTATTTATCAGCAGTACATCGGCTTGGGTTTGTGCCTCATCGGGAATCAGTGACTTGATAAAAGATTGTGCCCGTTTCCCCAGTAGCCACTGGTCGAGCCAGCTACGGCTGCGCTCAGCAAATTTCAAGTCACCGGCAATTTTACCCAGACCATGCAGCAGCAGCCAGAGATAAAGCCCCGACCAGACGCGCGGTTCATCGATAAATCGGCCTTGCAAATATCTCACCGCAGACTGATATTTTCGGGATTGCGGCACAGAATATTGGCTGTTAAAATGTGGGAGGCCGAGCAAACTCTTTAATTTCGCGCTGACTTCGCTGCACAATTTTGATTCATCCCCATCGGCAAGCGCAAACTTTTTTACTTGCCTCAAAAAATCAAGATACTTTTTTTCAAATTCCTTTAGAAATTCCGCTCGTTTTTTGTTTTTTTCAGAATCTGCGGGCACGGTAAAAACTTCTTCGAAATCCGGAATATTCAACAAAGCTTCGAAAGAGGCCAACAGCGGTTTGAAAGTTTGCTCTTTTAATTCTTCATCCACACTGGCCACGCCCAGGCCATTTAACTCGTGACACAGTTGCGCGTAGTGCCGCCACGGATTGTCCTGCACCAGCCGAAAATTCAAAAACAGGTGATGCTTGTACGCGTCCAATTCCACATAAAGGCCGTTTTCATGCAGCTCTTTGCAATTGCGAAGGTATTCCAAACCGCCGATTTGATCGCGAAAAATGCAATAGCTGTTTTCATCGTACGGCAGACCCAGACCCTCGCCTAGATTTTTTTGCTGCAATCGGATTTCCTTGCCATTGCCGGTTTTAGCGGCATACGCGGCCGACGTTCGGATCCACCCGCGGGCATGCTCAAATTTGTTGTTGTAAACCACCAGCGCGCGTTGGTCATGAAATCGGTTAGAATAAGCAAACACGTTTTCGTTGACTCGGCCCTCGGCATTGAAAAAATCGTACAACAGATAATTTTCCACTTCCGCAAACAGGTAGCGTTTTTTCATGACCGGAAAAATTTCCCGCTCATGCCGCTGAATCAACCCCTGGTTTTCCGGCTCATCCCAGTAAGCCCGGCGGTATTCCATACCGTATTTTTCAGAAAAGCCCTCGATCTGGCCGTGACCAAACATGGGCAGTCCGGGCATGGTGACCATCATCAAGCAGATCCCGAAATATTTATCGCCGTCGCCGAATTGCGCCAGAGCGGTATCTTCGTCCGGATTGTTCATGAAATTCACATAGCGTTTGAGGATTTCCGGATTGAATTCAATGGTATTTTTTATGGTACTGCGATATTTTTCGTTTTCCTCGTTTTTCAACATATTCATGAAAGCGCTGTTGTACACTCGATGCATGCCCAGCGTGCGTACAAAATACCCCTCCATGAGCCAGAAGGCTTCGGCTAGAAGCAGGGTGTCCGGCGCTTCCTGCGCCACGCGATCCACCACCTCGCGCCAGAATTCCTGCGGCATACGCTGGTTAAATTCTTGATTGGTCAACCCGTGTTCCGATCTTGAGGGGATGTCGCCGCCGCTGCCCGGTTCCGGGAACCACAAACGTTGGAAGTGCTTTTTGGCGAGGGTCATGGCAGCATCAAAGCGAATGATCGGAAACAAGCGCACCACATGCAATATTTTTTGAATCACCGCTTCGCGCACCTCCGAGTTCAGGTAGTTCAACTGCGCGGTGTCGTTCCAGGGCATGCTGGTGCCGTCGTTGCCATGGAAAATATAGCACACGTCGCCGTTCCAATAATCCTCACGTTTGAAAACCACCGCGGCATCGCTGCGGTCAAAATATTTGTCTTCGATAAAAATACCGTAGCGCGGGTCTTGTGACAAATTGGGGCCGGTAAAAGAATACGCAGGAAACGGCGGGTACGGCAGAGAGATGAACCAATCCGGATGCTCGCGTACCCATCTGGAATCGATGCCGGTGTGGTTGGGCACCATGTCGCTGGCCAGGCGAATGCCGCGCTGCCAGCAGCGATTCCGAAGATTTATCAACGCCTGGGTACCGCCAATTTCATCCGCAATTTCGTAGTCAAACAAGGAGTAAGCCGAGGATTCGGCTTCCGGGTTGCCGCACAATTGTTTGATGGTTTTGGAAGCCGGGCTGCGCTGCCAGACGCCGATGAGCCACAGGCCGGTGAATCCCCAGCGCGCTAATTTGTCCAGCTCTTCATCGGGTATTTGATCCAGACGGTTGATAGCGCGCTGGTACTTTTTAGAAAGCTGATCCAACCACACCAGAGTGCTTTTGGCAATTAATACTAGCCGCGGCATCCAGTGCAGGTCCACGCTGAATTGCTCGGGCTCCCACTCCTCGCCGGCGTATTCCGCCACCACTGTCGGCGGCGGGCCGGTGAACACCGCCTTGTTCTCTTCTTTCATCATGCCCAGGCTGATGAGCAGCCGATCCTGATAAGGTTCGATGAGCAAACCCCAATGTCTGCGGATAAACAACAACTGTTTTTCAAGAGAATGCGGCTCCCTGAGCGCAGGCGTTCTGAGCAATTCGACGAGGTTCTGGTTCTCCGGTCCAAATCTGGGCTGGGTCTCAAAAAACTCGGTCACACTTTGCATGATGTGCGAATAAGCGGTGGCTGCTTCCAGACTTGCGTCATCAAACAATTCATTAAACGGGGTAAACGCCGGATTCTGATTGGCGATCCACAGCATGAGCATTTCTTCCAGAACGATCTGGCGATTGGGAACGCCGTCGGTTTTGCCGTCAAGGTAAGCCTGGATGTCCGAATTCGCTTTGTAAATATCCCGTGTGGGAAAATGCTCAGCAAAATGGTAAAGCGTGTTTTCTACGGACTTTGATCCGACTTTCTCTTGCAGCCAGGTGAGCGCTTCCGCCATGACCGCGGCTTTTACCTGCTGCCGGTAAAGCACGATCAAGTAGTGCAGAATTTCGTCGATCAAGCCCATGGCGTTTATTTGACCTGCTTTCACCGCTTGCTGTGGATATTTCACCAGATCCCGGCCGGCGTTCATTTTCTGTGCAAAGCGTCGGGCGGCTTGAAAATCCGCAAATATCACATTGCCGCTGGATGTAAAAACCGTTTCCTCGAATCCATATTTGTCGCGCGCCGTTCTCGCAACATGGAATTCCTTCCTGGGATATTTTCGCAATCCATCTGCAACTTTGTTCTTTTCGAATTTCAATAATTTCAATTTAAAATAAAGGATCACTCAACTCTCCTGTGCATGCGTTTCATTTTCAATATAAACCATTTAACGAAGATTGTCATTCTTGCAATCTTTAAGCGAGAATTCGGTTTTGATTTAAGCATCTCAAGTTTCGCAGTTGTGTAATCAATGGTTTTTAAGGTATTTTTCTTAACCTGG
>JBHHXN010000151.1:0-12491 GCA_046757025.1 bacterium | reverse complement strand
ACCAGCCGGGATCGTAGGTCAGGGTATTTTTTGCGCGCTTCACAAAGTACTCGTATTTTTCCATGCCCATAATGATTTCTCCCGTTTTAATTCAAGCTTCGAATGGTGCTTCAGAATTTCATTTTGTCGATTTATCTATTCATTTTGATGCCGGCATCGTTTAAATTATCACAAAAATTTACAAGCTGAAAATTTCACCGGCTAATTTCTCATAAGCCGTTTCTGCCATTTGTAAATTTACAACAGCTCGGCTATTAAATTTTTCTTGCAAAACCGCTTGCACAGATGCCATTTGCACCAGATCCGTGGCTCTGGCAAAGGCGCCCATCATGGCGGTATTGGTAATGGCTTTTCCCAATGTTTTCAGGGCGATGCCGGTGGCGTCCACCGTAAAAACAGAACATTTTTTTACTGTCAAAGCATAGCCATAATCCCCGGACCGAAGCTCTTCATACACTTTCTGCGGGGATTTGGTGGTATTAAAAATCATCAAACCCTGTTCTGCAAATCCCGCGGTGATGTTGACGAAATGCCAGATGGTGGGGTCCAGCAGGCAAAGCACGTTAGCCGTGGTGGCGCTGCATTTCAACAAGATTTCCTGGCCGCTGATTCGCAGGGAGCAGGTGGAAAGCGCGCCTCTTCTTTCGGGCCCAAAAGTCGGAATGGATTGCGCAAATTTACCTTCCAAAATCGCGGCCTTGCCCAAAAGCTCACCGGCGGTGACAATGCCCTGTCCGCCTCTCCCCTGCAGCCGGATTTCTGTAATGGTGTCTTGCTTTTGTGTTTTCATGATGGGTGGGTATGTTTTGTTTAATTTCTGATAGTAAGCACGTTTTTCCCTCACTCGAGCACCAAACCAAGCATTTTTAAACGGCCCCGTCTTTTACAGCTTATTCATTAAAATACACTAATCATACTGCGACAAGCTGCCTGCTTTTTGCCTATGAGAAAATAATACTTTTTTTGATATATCTATTGAGATAGAGCCGCAGCTCATGAATTAAGAGGTTGGAAGGCTCGAACTTTTTTGATGAAAAATGCCTCATAAGTAAACCCATTCTTAAACTGTTAAAGCAGAATCAAATTCAATATGTAAATTTTATTTCTTTTTCGCAAGTGAAAACTTCGCAATACACAAGCCTGAATTACAGCCGCTTAGCTCATTCCCATTCAGCCTGCGCGAGACGTTTTTCTTCGATGTGTAATCCCGAGTTGGTGCATTTTTATTCATGAAAAAGAATTTTTCGAGTACCAGGAATGAAATCCCCTTATGCTTTGTCTAATCTGCAGTTGATGAAAAACAAGCGTGCACCAAAGTTTTTTTATCAGATTCATGTAAAAACTAAATTGGGCGATTCCTGACCGAGGGGAGACGGTGTGTTGGGGTGAGGGAAAAAACACGCTGAAGTGTAAACCCCGTTCAGTAATGAAGCCCCAATAGGTATCTTTAAAAAAGAATTTTAACTAGCAAGAAAGGAGTCCTGAAATGAAATCAACCATGTTTATTTTGAGTATGATGCTCACGATTACCGCGTTGGTAGTGAGCTGTTCAAATAAAGCGGGTCTTGAGCCGACTTCAGTTGAATCGTTCGCTTTGAGCAAATCCGATCCCAACAGTCTGGATGCTAATTTTGTGGCGCCATTTGGGCATGGTAGTATGTTATTTAAACTTCTGGATTTGACAGAAGAGCAAAGTGCCAAAATTCAGGAAATCTTGAAATCGCACCGAAAGCAACATCAACGCACCAGAGATTCTTTTAAAAACAGGCCTTCGTTCGAGGAAATGAAAGCAAAGCGCCAGGAAATGCGGGAATCCATTCACAATGAGATACTGGCAGTGTTAACCACGGAACAGCAAGAAAAGCTGAATGCGTTTAAAACACAATTGGAAAACGGCACAGTGCCAGAAGAGCTCATCGACCTGCGCATCGAGCAGTTGGGGTCGAAATTGAATTTAACAGACGATCAGAAAAAGCAGCTCAAAGAGTGGGGTTTCGGCCAGATGCTGCCCTTCAAATTTGGGGAACAGGAAAACCGTCGGCAAGCCATGCAGCAAAGAAAAGAACAACGCCAGCGGCACGAACAGCAATTGCTGCGGATATTAACTCCGGAGCAACAGGCTTTGTATGAAGAGCTGAAAGCGGAAAAACAGCAAAAAATGCAAGACCAGCACAGACGATTTCATGGACGACGCGGTCAATTTCAAAACAGAGGATTCAATCGAGCTGAAATGCTGGCGAAAGCCCTTGACCTGAGTGCATCCCAGCAAGAGCAGCTCAAAGAAATCTTCGACGGCCTGCGCGAAGAATTTCAAATGGCCTCGCAGGAAAATCGTGCACAGCGCAACCGAGAGGAGATGCGCCAGGCCATACGGGCAAAAATGCAGGAAATCGAGGCGCAAATTCAAAGCATCCTCACGCCAGAGCAATTGGAAAAATACACTGACTTAAAAGCTCAACGGTCACAGCGACCGTTTAAAAGATTTCACCGTCAATAATCAAACCTGATCCAGAACGAAAATATGAAAAGACTCCAGTCAACGGCCTCGCCTGTACACTAACCGTATCTGAGCTGCAAGCGAGGTCGCTTGGCCAAGCACAGTAAGGGCTCTTTTGCAAGCGCTCAATAAAACATCACAAACAACCGGCTGAGATAAAAATAGCCCGATTATATGGGAACAACCAGCAAAACAGCTCCTATTTCTACCGCCAATTTATTTCGCACATATCTTCCCTGCCGGGTCAGCTTAAGCCTTTTATTTCAGCCGTTCATTCGTACCATTTTATTAAAAGGAATGCCTCATGCAGTATTTTACTCGATTAGCTACCACCTGCATTCTCATGGCCTTGACCGCCGGCTGCGGCAGCCAGCTTCAGTTGAACAGCCATTTACCAGATCAGGAAATTAAAATAGACGGCATAGTGGACGATTGGCAGGATGCGTTGATTTATATCGAAAAGAAAAACGTGTCAGTGGGCCTGGCTAACGATGAAGACTTTTTGTACCTGTGTCTGGTGTCCACCGATCGCGACCTGCAGCGTCAAATAATTGCCAGCGGATTCACACTCTGGTTTGACCCTGACGGCACCCAGAAGAAATCATTCGGAATTAAATTTCCAGTGGGATTGATGGAGTCGGGCATGCTGATGCGACCAGCGCCGGGTATGGAACCTGACTTCGAAGCCATGCGGGAAAACCTCGACCGTGCCCTCCTGGAAATCGAATTGATCTTGCCTGACCAAAAAATTAAAAGAATCCGTGTTGCTGATCTACAAGGCATCGAGGTCAAGTTTGGCGATCTCGCAGAAAAACTAATTTATGAAATCAAAGTCCCGCTGGCACAAACCGAATGGCACCCCTTTGCCATCGGAATCGCTGCCGGCAGGCAGCTTGGCATCGGTTTTGAGACCACTGATATCGATCGCGAAGCCATGCGAGACAGAATGGGGCGTGGTGGATTTGGTGGAGGACGAGGCGGTTTCGGCGGCAGAAGGGGCGGCGCCAGACCGCAAATGCCGTCAAAATTTAAAATGTGGGTAGTGGTTCAACTCGACTCGGAAAACCAGCCCGCTTCGGCCCGGCTTGTGCCAGATAACAAATTGGAATTTTCGATTAAACCGGAAAATTGACACTATCCGTTTTTTTTCGAATGAGACCAATCCAAAAGCAAAACAGTCTTCTGAAACATTATCCTGATTATCCTCCATGATGGTGGCGCCAATTCTAAAAATGGGGCGTACAAATTGCTGAAGCCCGGCTCACTCCCCGGCAGTGAAGAGAAACTTTTTTAGTCAAAGTAGGTACTGCAATTCCTGTCGGGGAGAGCTTTTTCTAAAATTAAACTTTTATGAAAAATCAGATAAGATGCGGGGGTCACCAGCCCAGCGCTTCACACATATTGAAGTCGATTTCTTCGGTCTGGTCGTTTGAATATCTGATCTCCACGGTCACTTTTTCGAGACATTCGGGGCCGCGAAAATAGACACATAAAACGTTGGAGCGCTCTGTTGTAGTTACCTCCTGAAAAAGAGGGCTGTCTGCGCGGTACTTCACCTGTTTGATTTCTTTGTCTTGAAAGGCAGCCACATCAAACCACAAAGTGAAATCGTAAAGCTGACGTCCGCGCACATCTTGGATTCCGGGCAGAATTTCGGCATGGACATGGGGCGTGGCTTTCGGTGCATAAATGAGTTCTTGAATGGTGGTTTCTAACTGTGCAATTTGCGTTTTGAGCGAATCCACCGCAGACTTTTGTGAAACGATGGTGCTTTCCACAGAATTCAATTCCACGGTGCTGTAGCCGATGACCCCGGCCACGACCAAAAATGCCAGCAGCGACAGACCGGCTGCAAATTTCGAAGCCCGGGCGATTCTTTTTAGTTCGTCATCTTGTTTCATTTCATTCTCGTGGCTGCATTATTGAATAACAATCCGCTCGCACATAGGGAAATCGATTTCAACATTGGGGTGCTGCTTGAGCACCACGGTCACCTTGACTCGCCGTAAACAGCCGTAGCCCAAATAATTGATGGCAAACCCGTTGGAGACTTCTTTGCCGATGCGCTCTTTTTTCAGCATGCTGGGATCATCAAAATAGTACTTCACAAATTCGATATCTTTTTTGCGAAATTCAGGTAAGTCCAGCCAGAGCATAAAATTGTACAATTGCCGATTTTGGGCATCCCTTCTACCCTCCTGGCGTATGGCGATGGCTTTCACAGTGAGCAATTCCGCAATCGGGCCGAATTTGATGCGCTCGATGGTCTCATTCAGCTCCGTGATTTTAGTATTTAGCTTGGCCGAAACAGCCTTTTTCCGCCCCACTTCTGCCTGTAATGCGCGCAATTCACGGATGCTGTAAAACAGCGTAAACGCCACAAGTGCGGCGCCGATAATGGTGAGAATATTGGCTAATTTTTGGGATTTGCCCGGCATGCTATTTTTGTGGTTTGATTTTCATTTTTGATTACGACGCTTGTTTTTTAACATCTATTAAATCCATGGCCCGGTTCCACATGTGCAGCAGTCGGCCGGTCATGGCGGTGAGGATACCGCCGGAGCCAAACATGGAAGTGATGAACGCCTGATTGCTGATTTTTTCTTTGCCGCCAAACAGAGCTAAGCCCACGCTGACCAGCAGAATCATCAAACACACAAAAATGATGCTCAGATAAATATACCGTTCAACTTTGAATAGAGAAGTCAAATGATCAACGGCCTCGACGCGTTCTTTTAAATCTTTATCAGGCAAAGGACTTTCCCTTAAAACAATAAATTCAAATCACTAGATGAAGTTCTGACTGAATGGCAAGGTCAAAAAACTGAGTGCACATTGACTGAGTGCTACGGAATATGTTAAATAATTCTAACAGAAGCAAGGATTTTTTGAATGTCAATTTTGATTCATCTACCATTTGTTGAATCAGTCAGAAGGTCTTCTTTATTATATGAACAAGTGAACTTTTGCTTTTTTATGAAAAAAATCACCAAAGTCCTTCGAAGAATTCAAAATGCAAAGTGAAAAATGCAAATTTCGAATTTTTCAGATTTTCTTTTCCCAACCATTTTGGCATTCAACGTCCGGGCGTGTTTCTGAAAAATACGCTAACTCTTCGGCCTGAACCGTCATGCTGAGCGTAAACTCTCAAATGCTGAGTATCCCGGCGGAAGTACCTGCTCGAAGCATCTTGTGAACCGGTAAAGAGATTCTTCGCACTTCCGCACCAGTGGAGATGAGCAAAAAATCCAAAGTTGGTGCTCAGAATGACCACCCCGACTGAATTGTTACAAAATATTTTTGCTTTTTGCACTTTCAAATTTTCAATTTGCATTTGCAACTTCGCCGTATTAAGCACGGCATTGAAAATCTCGACGGTAGCATTTGAACATCATTTTTTCCCAATTTTTGGTTGCATTTCAAAATTGATTTTTTTATACTGCATCAGTCCTGGGACGCAGCCCTTTCCATCATTTTTTCCCGACCCCGAAGCAGTTCCAGCGATTTTTCGCTGATAAGCGTCTCCCGAAAAATTTGCCGTGCTTTTCTTAAAATATGATGGAGCATTAATTTCGCGGAAATAACCTCTAAAAACCACGAAATGTCTAATTGAAATTGGAGTAAATTACTCGAACCGGGCCATTGGCAGCACAAGTCCGTTTGAGATTTCGGAATTTTATTTGCTCACTTTTTCCCATTGGCATGAATTAATCAAAAATCTCACAAAATGTGCGGAGGGTAATCATGGCAGACAAATTATTTGAACCGTTTTTAACCCATTTGGAATTTTTGGGATACAATATTTCAAAAGACAAAGACGATGACAAAGAGTACCTGGCTGAACATTCAAGCTATGGCCGCAATATCCTGAGACCCTATTTAAATGGGCTGTTGATTCAAAAATATTTTATCACCAATAAAAACGCCCAAAAAAAACGAGACGATTTCCTGGATTCGGTGAACAGCCTGAACAACAGCGCCCTGATCGTCAATTATGTGATCGTCGGCGACAAAGACATGGCCTTGCGCGTGGATGGATTGTACCTGGGTGAATACAGCAAAGCCAAATTCAGCGCTTTCATTGAATTTTTCAACACCGACGTTTACGAACGATTTATGAAAAACGACGCCATTATCGAGTTTATGGAATAGCGCTGAAAGCAATCGTCAGGCCGCTACGGGATCAGTTTCAAAAGCACATGAGTATTCTCACGACAAGGTAGTATTTTACTCAAGTCAAATTTCCAATGAAACGGAAGCGAACGGGTTTATCCATGCCTGAAATGGAACACCGGCAACACAGCCGGTTTGGCTGAAGCGGGGTCACTTAAAAAAAATCTGCCGCAGCAGATGGATTCCATTTGTCCGATTTCTATTGTTGACTTTGAAGAATACTTTTTCTATCTTTTTAAATTAAAATCTAACATTTCTCACTTTAAGTTATGCAACTATGTTCATATTAAATAATTAGATACGACAGGTTCACTTCATGCTGAGCGGAGTCGAAGCATGAATTACAGCCAGAACTAGTCACCCTTCGACGCAGTTTATCCTGAGCTTGTCGAAGGGCTCAGGGTGAAAGTAGAACAATCAGTAACCTCTTAATTAACAGTTGGTTTATGAATCACGTCACGAAGTGAGAAATGTTAATTAATATTTTGTACAACCCATGAGTGTTTTCATGACGCTACGCATAATGCGCCATTTCAAAATTAATTGTCGGGTACCTGGTATCATGGTGAGTCCCGAATCAAATTCGGGAAACCATGATCTTCACCTTTCGATTCCGCTTCGGGTAAAGATTGGAAGCGGCTATTAGCTTGTGTGAACCCTACAACCATTTCTGAAATGGAGCACGTAGCTAATTATTCAATTTTCATTTGGAACCCACACCCGGAACTCATGGATTGGCCTTGAAAAAAACGCACCAAACATAAAGCACAACCCGGAAAGTCCCGAACAAAAATGGGGCTTTTTTTTTACCGATGAAAGTTTTACTAAAAATCGCCGTTCAGGGTGGGCGCGCCTCTTTCCACCATCTGGCCGCCCAAAAATATTTTAGCACTGGCAAATTCAATTTGCACTCCTGCGCCACCTTCCGTCAGCTCTGTGAAAAACTGCTGGCCAATCAGGTGCACTACGCGGTCATGGCCATCGAAAATACCCTGGTGGGCAGCATTCTGCCCAACTACTCTCTGCTGCAGGAATACCCCTTGCACATCACAGGCGAAACCTATTTACACATCGAACAAAATCTCATGGCGCTGCCCGAACAGTCAATCACCGATATTCACTTGGTCCGCTCCCACCCCATGGCCCTGCTGCAGTGCAGTCAATTTCTCGAACAGCACCCGCAGCTCAAAAGCATGGAAGCCTTTGACACGGCAGAAAGCGCCCGTGAAATTCGCCAACGGCAGTTACGGGGCGTGGCCGCCATCGCCAGCCGCCAGGCTGCGAAGCTCTACGATTTACAAATCCTCGCCCGTGACATCGAAAATCAAAAGCAAAACTACACGCGATTTTTAGTGCTCGCTGCACAGCCAGAAGCAAACAACCGCTGCACAGACAAAGCCTCCATCCATTTCCGTGTTCACGACGAAGTGGGCGCTCTGGCCCGGGTTCTGAACATTTTAGCTGAACACCAGGTGAATCTCACACTCATCCAGTCCATCCCCATTCCCGACTGCCCGCACCAGTACGCCATCCACGTGGATGTGCGCTGGCAACAGCAAGCCGAATTTCAGCAGGCCCTTCGCCAAATTAAAAAGATTTCCAGAGAGGTCAAAATATTAGGTCTTTACAAATCAGGAGTGAAACCGTATGATCATCCCGGCCGCTAACCGTCTGAATCAAGTAGAAGAATACTACTTCTCCCAAAAGCTCAAAGAAGTGCGCGCCCTGGCACAACAGGGCATGAAAGTCATCAACCTCGGCATCGGCAATCCCGACTTACCCCCTTCCCCGGCCACCATCGAGGAACTGACCCGCAGCGCCCGTCAGGAGCAAAACCACGGCTACCAGCCCTACCGCGGCACCGATGCCCTGCGACAGGCGCTGGCCGAATGGTACCAGCAAACGTACGGTGTCGCCTTAGATCCCGATGCCGAAGTGCTGCCGCTCATGGGCTCCAAAGAAGGCATCTTTTTCATTTCGCAGGCCTTTTTAAATCCAGGCGACCAGGTGCTGGTCCCGGATCCAGGCTATCCTGGATATGCGGCCACGGCGCGCCTGGCTGGCGCCAAACCGATTTTTTACCCGCTGTCGGAAGCAAGCGGCTGGCTGCCAGCCCTGCACGAATTATCCAGAATGGATTTGTCGCAGGTGAAAATCATGTGGCTGAATTACCCGCACATGCCCACCGGCGTCATCGCGACTGAAGCGGATTTACGGAATCTGGTGGACTTTGCCCGCAAACGAAGCATCCTTCTATGCCACGACAATCCATACAGCCTGGTGCTGAACCCACAAAAACCGCTGAGTATTCTCAAGATCGACGGCGCCATGGAAAATTGTCTCGAATTGAATTCCCTGAGCAAGTCCTTCAACCTGGCCGGATGGCGGGTGGGCATGGTCATGGGACAGGCGGCTTATCTTGACGCCATCGTGCGGGTCAAAAGCAACATGGACTCGGGCCAGTTTCTGCCCATTCAATTGGCTGCGGTTCAAGCCTTGAAAAATCCACCTGAATGGCATCAGACTCGCAATCAGCGTTTGGCCAAACGCAAAAAACTCGTAAAGCATTTGTTCGATTTGATGAATTTTCAGTACCAGAGCCAAACCGCGGGCATGTTCGTCTGGGCCAAAGCGCCGGACGAAATCGCCAGTGTGGAAAGCTACCTGGACGATCTGCTGCACGCCACCGGCATCTTTTTAACCCCCGGCAGGGTTTTCGGTGAAAAAGGACGTCGCTACGCCCGCGCCTCCATCTGTGCCGATGAAGCCCGGCTCGAAGAAGCGGGTTCACGCATTCAGCGCTACCTCAATCAACGCCACTGAACGGTATCGAGTTTCGGGTTTTGGGTTCCCGCCTGCTGCGTACTAACCAGCGGATGGAACCGACTCGGCAGGAAGCTTGGGCGTTTTTAACTATCAAAATTCTTTTCGCTTTACGGCATCAATCATTTTTTTGCACCCGAATCTACAAAAGGAATTAGAGTCTCCCGATTCAGACAAGGTGTTTCATAATTCACATTTAATAAAGGACTACAATCATGTTTGTTGGACATTACGCTGCAAGTTTGGCATTAAAGGGAGCAGATAACAATGCCTCTCTGGGGATGCTGTTTTTAGCCGTGCAGTTCGTCGATATATTGTTCTTTCCTTTTGTATTGATGGGAATAGAGCACTTCAATATCGTTGAAAACTATACTCAATCTACTCATTTTGAATTGGAATTCATGCCGTATACGCACAGCCTTTTAGCTTCTTTTTTGTGGGCAGCCGGAGTTTATATAGCATTCAGGTTTAATCCTTCGAAAGAAACGGAAAATAAAAACAAAATGGCAATCGTGATGGCAGTCGCAGTTTTCTCTCATTGGTTTTTTGATCTAATTGTTCATACGCCAGATTTGCCGCTGTTAAGTGATAGTTCGGCCAAACTTGGATTCGGGTTATGGAATAATGCGATAGCCACATACTTGCTGGAAACAATTCTCTTGCTTGTAGGATTGCGAATATATCTGAAATCGACAAAAGCCACTACGTTTGTCGGCAAATACGGCATGATAATATTTGTTGTCCTTATGATGGTCATCAATGCAAATAACATCTTTGGACCACCATTTGGTGGCGATGCAATAACCATGTCAGTTTCTGCACTTGTAATGTATTTCATTTTCGCCGGAGTGGCGTATTGCTTGGACAAAAAAAGAGTTGAAGATGGTCGGCGTTCACTCTGATTGATTTAGACCGCGGATGACAATTGAAGGCTAAGGGTAAACAGCACAAAAAAGTAAAGAACGAGAAAATACAGACGGCGTCCATGGTAACTCTTCATGACTCATACAATTGAAATCTGCTCACATCTGATTTCTTCTGTGTCCGAAAAAATATACCCTGAGATCGGCTACCCTTCGACCTCACTCAGGGCGACAAAACACGACATTTGGGACAGCCCCTTTTGTCTTTAGAACAATGGTGCAAACTCAATCACCACCTCCGCCAAAGCGAGTGTAAGTTTTTGGGCTGTGCTTTTTACCATGGCAATCTACATAGCAACTACCTTTGTTGCCCTTGATTTCAAAGGCCGTGCTCAGGTTTTTGCCATTTAGCAGTTTTAGATTAAATCCGTGCTGCAGTGCAAAGTTGAAGTTGATCAAGCCTGGCTCACCCCGGTCAAACGGTCCATGTGTGTCGTGGCAGGCGACACAAGGAACGTCTTCTTTTTCTACATGCTTTTCATGCAATTTTCCAAAAGCGTTGTTTTTGTTATTCAGTATATAATCCTCCGAATGACAGCTCCAGCAGGCCTGGTAATCTCCAGATGCAAATTTATTGTTGTCTCGCGTGACGTATTTTGCTTTTAAAATAGAAGTGAAAGAGGAGCCATGTGGCTGATGACACTGCAAGCAGCTGTCGCTGCCAAGTTTCGTGTCATGCGTTGAACCGGTGAAGTCCGACTTGTCGAATCCGCTCCCCCTGGCGCGAGATGGGAATGAAACCCCGGAGGGCGCCCTGCCATCGTGGCAAGTCAGGCAAAATGCGGTACTGGAACCCCGCCATTTGGAATCGCCACCGGCATCCGGGTCCACCAGCAAATTAGCGGAGCTGGCAATGTGCGGATTGTGACAATTTGCACACTCGACTTTCGATCCGTCGGACTGATCAGCATTGCTGATGTTGTGACGGGTTGACCGGTTAAATTGCGCTTGAATATTGCTGGACGCCGGGCCATTTGCATCATGGCATGTGAAACAAACACCTTCTTCGATATTCGTAACAGATTCACCTGCGATCCTATTTGACAGCATATTTCGTAAAGCAGCACCATGCCCCTGCGCATGACAATCCAGGCAGCTCGATGCTCTTGATTTACTGTGGCTGGATCTGTTCCAATTAGAAGCGATATTGGGCGGATCATGATTATCAGACGGGAAGGGTTTGCGATTATCCCCATCGTGACAATTTACACAGAATGACTCTGCACTGGCTGCTCTTCCATTAAATTTAAAGGAGGACCCGCCATCCAGATCGTTCAACAGCACGCTAACACCATCCTGAAAAGAAGTATGGGAGGACTGATCATGACAAATTTTACAGTCTTCGTTGGTGACAATCTGATTTCTTGTGTTGTTCGTAACATGGTGAGACCGTCTCACAAAATCGCCTTTGCCGTCGCCTTTTGTCCCCTCAACGATTTGTCTTCGGTTGCGGTCGTTTGAGCCGGCGGGTGGTGATTGGTTGTGGCAGCTCAAACAATCATCTGCCTGCGCCTGGAAACCGTCTGCGTGTTCGTGGCACTGGCGGCAGTCCTGGCCGTCGTGGTGCGTCTGACCGCCCGGCGCCGTGCCGTCAGCCTGATGGTGGTTGGTCTGCGTGTGGCAGGTGTTGCACAAATAATTCTCCGTCTGCATGTCCGCAGGCCGATCCGATAAATCGTAAGCAAAACTGTACTGACCGGTGGTGGACTCAAATGCCACCTGCGTGCCCCGAATCAACTTGCGAATAAACTTGCGGTTCTCCACCCCGCGGAAGTTGCTCTGCACGCTCATGGGATTGTGACACTCCACGCAGTTGAGGTTGGCCGCCAGGCCCGTGCTCGGATCGATATGCTCGCTGAAATGCGTCTTCAAAGTGCCCTCGGTGTGGCAGGTCTGGCAGGCGCTGTTGGGAATCGCCGCGTTCGGCACAAACGTGTCCGGCGTCACGTGGCAAACCGCGCAGTCAAAAAGATTGTGCGGCGCTGGCACGTCCACCTGCGCCTGGAAACCGTCCGCATGCTCGTGGCACTGGCGGCAGTCCTGGCCGTCGTGGTGCGTCTGACCGCCCGGCGCCG
>JBHHXN010000150.1:0-12782 GCA_046757025.1 bacterium | reverse complement strand
TTACAGCCAGAACTAGTCACCCTTCGACGCAGTTTATCCTGAGCTTGTCGAAGGGATCAGGGTGAAAGTAGAACAATCAGTAACCTCTTAATTAACAGTTGGTTTGTGAATCACGTCACGAAGTGAGAAATGTTAACTTTTAATTTATTCAATTTAGAATCAAAAAAAGAGGATACACAAATCGTGACTCATTTTTCAAAAACGCGGCCTCTTTGCCTGTTCGTACTATTATTGTCTGCTCCATCCTTCAGCCAGACCGGCCCACCCGCCACCGATATTTATCTGGCTGATCTCACAGTAAATTCGGGAAACATCTCCGTGCAGGCACCGATGAATATCACTGATCGAGATGGTTACGACAACCAGCCCATGTTTTTACCAGTTAGTCCAGCTCTGCTTTATACTTCCATAAGAGCAGACGGCCAGGCCGACACCTACCTCTACAACTGGGATGAGGCAACAACCACCCAAATAACGATATCTGCGGAAAGCGAGTACTCGCCGACGGTCATGCCGGATGGGCACCACTTTTCCGTGGTGCGGGTGGAAGCGGATTCCAGCCAGCGTTTGTGGCAATTCACGCTTGACGGCAGTCACCCGTTCTTACTTTTGCCGGAAATCAAGCCCGTGGGCTACCACGCCTGGGGTGATGAAAATTGGGTGGCTTTGTTCATTTTAGGGCGGCCGCCTTCGTTGCAGCTGGCGAATGTGAGCAGCGGTAAAAGCGAAAAAATTGCGGCAAATATCGGCCGCTCCCTGCAGAAAATTCCAAACCAGCGGGCCGTGAGTTTCGTGCAAAAAGTCTCCGAAAAGGAATCGTGGCTGAAAAGGTTGGACATAAACACCCGCAAGATTACCCCGCTGATCAAAACCCTGCCCGGCAGCGAGGATCACACCTGGACACCCGACGGTACTTTGCTCATGGCAAAAGACGCCACGCTTTTCAAATGGCATCCCCAAAAGGACGAATATTGGGTGGAGGTGAAACGGTTCGAGCAGCCGGGTTTGCAGCGCATCAGCCGGCTGGCGGTGAGCGCCGACGGTAAAAAAATCACGCTGGTTTCAAACCGGTAGAAATAGATAAACAGACTATTTAGTGATTGAACGAAAACTCCGTTTTTTGTCTTTCTGAGGAGTCCTTCTTGAGGCTCAGAGCCTGCCCTGAACCTCAAGAAGGGATAAATTCCACGACGAAGAATCTCATGCAACCAAATTTGCTAAAATGCAAAAGTTGTGAATTAGTGCAGAGGGATCGTGATCTGGACAAATAGACTCTGTGGGAAAAGATTCTTCGGTCGCGGGCTCCCTCAGAATGACACTTTTGGTTCGTACCCTATTCACCTGCCAACTTGTGCGGCAACTTCTTTAAATCCCACTCCAAAACCAGACCCTGTGCTGTGCGCTGGGCGTGCTCGGGTGAGTAGATTTTTTCAACTAAATACAGCGCCGGCTGGTAACTCAAAGCGCCGCCGGCCGAGGTGATATATTTACCATCCACCACTAAATTGACGTCATGCTGCACCTTCACTTTGGGGTACAACTCAGCCAACCGCTGGCGATCTGTGGGAAAGGTGGTGGCGAGTCGGTTATCCAGGGCGCCGGTGGCTGCCAACGGAAACGCGCCGTCGCAAACCGTGATTACATAGGAAGCCGTTTGCACGGTTTTCTTCAGCCACTTTATGAGTGGGGTGTTTTTGATGTCCGCGTTCATGCTGGTCGCCGTGCTAGGGATAATCAAAATGTCCATGGGCGGAACGTTGGCAAACGCGTAATCCGGCGCGATGTGGATACCCTCAAAGGTGGTGAACGGTTTGCCGTCGGGTGTGACGATGAAACAGCGAATGTAATTGCTGGAATCACGAAACACCGAATGCTGCAGCACGTCGTACGGCGCCATGAGCTCAGAATTGTACACGCCATCGATGCAGAGAAAGCCGGCGTTTAAAATTTTCGGCTTCTTCTCATTCGCCGTTTCAGATCCGGTGGAAGAGTGACCACAGGCTGATATCCGGAACAGCAACCACACCCAAATCAACAAAAACACCTGTTTCGTTTTCATTGGCTAACCTGCTTTCTTTTGTAAATTACGAATTCATATTGCGGATGATCAGCGCGTTGAGTGGCCACCCATTCCCCCTTCTTCCACGCCGGGAAATAGGTGTCTCCCGAGTAATTTCCTTTTATGAATGACAGATACATATACTGTGCAAACGGCAGAAACAATTCATAAATCGCCGCGCCGCCCGCACAGAAAATAGTCTGACCAAAAAGTTGTGCCTGTTCGACGGCTTCTTCGATGCTGCCACAAACGGTGGCGCCCGCTAGTTGGTGCCGACTGCGGCTGATTACGAGATTGTGTTTACTGGTTAAATGATCCTTGAAAATCTCGTACGAGCGGCTGCCCATGATGACGGTTTGCCCTGCAATGAAATCCTGGAATTGCCGAAATTCTTCCGGCACATTCCACGGCATGCCGTTGCCGTTGCCGATCAGCCGTTCTTTGGTCATGGCAGAAATGATGATCATTGTCACCTGCTTTCTCTAATCAAACCACCACATAGGTTCCCGTGCCCACGGCGATGAGAATCTGTTTATCGTTGTGCAGCTCCATGCGCGTCACCGCCACCCGGTTGCCTGTGCGCAGCACCGAACCGGTGGCGATAAAATATTTGCCCCGACCCGGCCGTAAATAATCGATGCGCAAATCGATGGTGCCGAACTTGGCCAACCGCTTTAATTTTTCTTCATTGGCAACGTTAGTCATTTTTTTAAGCAGACTCATAAAAGCGGTGATGCCGCCCATCACATCCAACACCGACGAGATGACCCCGCCGTGCAAGGTACCCTGCATAAAATTGCCGATGAGCTCTTCTTTCATTTGAATTTTGATGCGAGCCGTTTCCAAACTGAGGGTTTCGATTTCCATGCCCAGAAGTTTGTTGAACGGGATCTGATCGTTAAAAATGCTTTTGACCTGTTCGATTAAATGTTCCATGATTTCCGAACCTTGTTACCTTTTCATTTTAAAAACAACAGTGCTTCCTCTCCTGCTTTTACTGTTCTTGTAAAGCTGCAGCCACCGCCAGTGGAAACAGCTCCACCACATCTCCTTCAAGCCGCAAGCTCACCGCCGGATGATGGTCCTGATCGGTTACGCCGCGATTGATGATAACGTACGGCACGCCTTTGCTGGCAGCCATGAGCGGAATGGAAGCGGCAGGATGTACAGACAGTGTGGACCCCAGCGCCACCACCATATCAGTGCGCTCCGCAGCCTGACTCGCCCGGCGCAAATCTTCATCACGCAAATTCTGGCCGAAACTGATGGTGGCCGGTTTAAGGTAGCCGCCGCAATGGCAGACTGGCGCCCGGCCGGTTTCCGCAAAATTCTTAAAATGCGCATCGGGATCGCTTCGTTCGTGACAGGTTTGACACTCGGTGGCCAGATTGGTGCCGTGCAGCTCCACCAATTTCTCGGTGGTGGTGCCAGCCCGGGCATGCAAACCGTCGATGTTTTGGGTCACCACCATGCAAACTTTCCCGGCTTTTTCAAGCTCAGCCACCGCGCAATGCACCGCATTGGGTTGCGCCTTCTTGAACTCTTCCCAGCCCTGCCATTTCTGATGCCAGTATTCGATTCTGGCCGCTTCCGAGCTCATAAAATCCTGATAATAGACCGGCTGCCGGGTCTTCCAAACGCCCTGCGGACCGCGGTAATCCGGAATACCGCTGCCGGTAGAAATACCGGCGCCAGTGAAAATGAGAATTTCGTTGTGCGTCCGCAACAGCTCAACGAATTGTAAGTTTGTTGTCATCCTCATTCTTTTCCTGTATTGAGTTGATTTTAAACAGCCTAAATTAAGCATTTTTAAAATGCAATGCAAAACTTTTGTACAGTTGCCACAATTCACATCTATTTTGTGGGCACCACTCCATCTCCATATGCACTCAGGTGCGATTCCATACGCTCGGCCAAATTTCATTAGAGCAAATTTTGCAATTCTTCCGGCAAAGCCGGAATAGCATATACAACGCAACGCGGCTCAGTAAATTCTCTCAGGAAAAATAGAATTTACTTGATTTGTTAACCATGAATTCTGATATTGAGACTTAATTCAACTTTTTCCTAATGGATATTTATTTTTTTGCAATATGAGTTTGCAGCAGAAAGATTATACAACAGACATAATCTGCTGAAATAGCAACATCAAGACCTCATATTGGTCAGCACTTACTTCAATTAATGATCAAGCAGCCCCCCTTTGCCCCTTCAAGAGGGGGGGATATAAGGGAGTGTCCTGCACTAATTCACATCCATAGTTTTTAAGTGGACATTCTTAATTTTCCAAACCAAATGCCGCCTGATTCAAGAAACCTCCAACCGGTGAGAACTATTCCGGAATTGCAACACCAAATCGCGGTGAATCCCCACACTGGCCAGATATTCATGAAGGGAGCGGTGGTGAAATTGCATTTGCCCATGGCTGTGGTACGACACGGCGAAACCGACGGCGTTTTGAAGCATGTGCTGCAGGGTCAGGTGGACGCGTCTGAGAATCAACTGAATGCTATGGGCCGAAAGCAAGCCCGGGAAACCGCCTGCCGCTTGCTGACCGACCTTGAACGGCGATTTGGGCAAAATGAGCTCGTTGATTTTGCCCGCACCGGCAAATTAGTCATACTCACGAGTCCCCTGACCCGCGCTCGCGACACCGCGGATATTTTTCTCGATACCTTTCAAAACCAAACCGGCTTACTTTTGCAAACGCAAATTGAGCAAGGGCTTCGTGAAGTATCCTTTGGCAGTTACGACGGTTGTGCCTTGGCAGACATCGACGACGAGCATTTCAAACAACTGGTCATAAATTATCGAACTGCCCAAAATGCCACCATCGACTGGCAGGGCAGCGGCGAAAGTTTCCTGGATGTCATGATGCGCGCTGCCGGCCTGGTGAAATCTCTGAACAAAAACTTTCGAGAGAAAATCATCCTTGCTTTTACTCACGGTACTTTTATCAGTGCGTTGCGAGCGGTGTTAGGAGACCGAAGGCTGGTGCGAACAGACGGCATGATCGCTTTTCGAGATCATATCCTTGCGCCGGGCCAGTCGTTTTGGTTTGATGAAATTTCGATTTAAACCGGCTCTATATTGATCTGCTTGGATAAATTTCTTATTTTTCGACGGGTTTTCCTGGTTTATCAGAGCAAATTGGATTCATATCCTGTCAATCTTGTAAATCTCGTTGGGAAAATAAGCTGGGCTCGTTCAGTTCTAATCGCGACCCTGATTTGTCATGCTGGAAGCATCTTGTTAGTTTACAGAGAAAATTTACTAAAACAGTGTTACTGTCGGTTGCAAAAAGATTCTTACAAAATGGCAGGCCGGAAAAGGTTGTTCCGCCTGAAAAATGAAACAACTATTCCATGCGGCGCTCAAAATAATATAGTACCCATATTTTATCATCAAAAAAAATAAAAACATGACCGTACAAGAAAAAGCCAAACTCATCGTCAAAACGCTGGACAAGCTGTTTCCGTTGCCTCCGATTCCTCTCAACCACCGTGACCCTTACACATTGCTGATTTCGGTGCTGCTTTCCGCGCAAACCACGGATGTCATGGTCAATCGCGTGACGCCGGTTCTCTTCGAAAGAGCCCACACACCGCAAAAAATGATTGAGTTGAGCGTGCAGGAAATTCTCGAAGTAATCAAACCGTGCGGACTGGCGCCGCGCAAGGCCGAGGCCATTCATAAGCTCTCACAGATTTTGCTGGAAAACCACCAGGGTTGTGTGCCAGCCGATTTTGAAGCGCTGGAATCGCTGCCGGGCGTGGGCCACAAAACCGCCTCCGTGGTCATGGCGCAGGCATTTGGCATCCCCGCCTTTCCCGTGGATACGCACATCCACCGACTGGCTCACCGCTGGGGTTTGTCCAGCGGCAAATCGGTGGTTCAAACGGAAAAGGATTTGAAACGCATTTTCCCAAAAAAACTGTGGAACAAGCTGCATTTGCAAATTATTTATTTTGGAAGAGAATATTGCCCAGCGCGCAACCATCGAGCAGAAAACTGTCCGCTTTGCAGCAAAATTGGCAGGAAGGAGTTGTTCGGATAATCCACAGAGTACTATCTCTCATCTTTTGCAAAAAAACGCAAAAGATGAGAGATAGTACTACAAATACTCTTTGAACCGCGAACGGTTTGTTACTACCAATCATCATCTTCCTAATTCTAAATTCATCCGTAAATAATTTTACTAACATTTCTCACTTCAATAAGTTGATTAATCTGTCATATAAACAAGGCTTTATATGTCATTCTGGAAGAATCTTTTTAGTTCTACGAAATGAGTATTGAACTAGCAACTGTACTGACAATCAAAAAGATTCCTCCTGCCTGTCCCGCAAGGCGGGGAATGTCAGCTACAGTACACTTTTTTTAATCGTATTTGAAGTGAGAAATGTTAGTAATTTTATTTACATTCCCATTTTACACACGATATCGAAATGCTCCTTTTCCACCGGCTGAATGGAAAGCCGCTGGCCCTGTTGCACCACCCGCATCCCGCTTAACGCCGGCGTGGCTTTCAATTCAGACAGGGTGACCTTCTTTCGAAATGCCTGTTTATAGGTAATGTCCACCATAAACCATCGTGGGTTTTGCGGACTGGATTTGGCATCGAAATATTTTGAGCTGGCGTCCCAGGAGGTGTGATCGGGATAGGCGTCTCTGGTCACTTCCGCAACACCAACCATTCCCATTTCATCGCAATGTGAATGGTAAAACAGCACCTGGTCGCCTTTTTTCATCTCATCCCGCATGAAATTTCTGGCCTGGTAATTTCGTACGCCATCCCAGTGGGTTGTGGCGTCTGGACTATTTTTCAAATCCTCAAAAGAAAACACATGCGGTTCAGATTTGAATAACCAGTATTTTATGGACATGTCATTTCCTCATGTATTTGACGTATTATAATTTTTTATTTTGATTCCTCAGAAATCTTAATTTCCCAAATAAAATTTATTAATGAATCGAAAATTAGCAGTGAAATTAAAAATTCTAAGGCAGTAAGTCAAAGTATTTCTCAACCGTGAATCTAAACTAAATCATGGAAATTTATTTCAAGTTTGCGATGTTTTTATATAAAACTCTTTGGAGATAAAAATGGAATTAAAAATCGGCCAGGTAGCCACGCGTAAAATCACCCTCACACGCAACCATGTACAAAAATATTCTGAAATTACCGGTGATTATAACCCGCTCCATTACGATACTGCTTTCGTTGAAAAAACCAAATTCAAGAAGCTGATCGTGCAGGGTGGTTTAACCACGGGATTGCTGCATGCTTTAGTCGCCACCGATTTGCCGGGATCGGGTACCGTTTTTTTAAGTCAGAACTGGAAATTCACCGCACCGGTTTTCATCGGCGACACCATCACAGCAAAAGTGGAGGTGCTGGACGTTCATGCAGACAAACCCGTTTGCCAATTGAAGGTAGAGGTGTTTCGTCAGACGGGAGAAACCGTTCTGAGTGGCGAAGCTTGGTGTTATACATTTACAGCTGAAAGCGATAGGAGTTAGTTTAGCACCGAAAGGCCATTTGATGAAACAGTCGCCGTTCAAATCAGACGGCCGCGTTTCCAGGGGCGCTCGGTGACCAAATCAGCGTGCTCCCTCCGAAAGGTTTCCGCGAGGTTGCAATCCCAGCACACCGGCTGGCTGGTGGAGAGCAATTCAGGTAGCGCTTCCACCGGCATCTTTGCCCAGTCAACAAATTCGTTGTCGGGGCTCAAAAGCGCGGGTTTGTGGTCATGCCATTGAATTTCTTCAAAGACCTTGCCGCAATAATTGCAAGATTTTCCCTGATACCAGTTGGTCAAAATGACCCGCACAAGACAATTTTCTGGCGATTCCTCCACTTGTTGCAGGCATTCCTGGCCACAATTCTGACGCTCCGGCCAGCGTGTGCATTCTTTTAACAGCAGGTTTTTCTCACCGAATGTAGCAGTGAATGCAGCATGTTTAGCATCCACTTCCACTCCCGCGGGTTGTTCGGTTTCAGGGCACGTGACCATCATTTTGCCTTTATGGCGCCAGTAGGCTTTGAACAGGGGACGCAAAACAAGGAATGAGACGATGAGAATTGCAGCAAAAACAACGATAGTTATGGCGACGTTCATGGCCACACCTCCTATCACAAAAAATTTCAAATTCCAATTTAAAGGGTCACTTGCGCTGAAGGCGGTTTAAAACTTTGAAATTGAATATTGGAATTTGTTGGTAATTTGTTTTTGAAAATTGGGATTTCAAGCCTTCGTTCAGTATGTAAAGCAGTTATTTTAAGCAATAGACTGCCGCAGCCACTTTTCTACTTCTTCAACCGCACACCCTTTGCGCTTTTGATAGTCCAGAACCTGATCTCGGCAAATCTTTCCAACCGAAAAATAATTTGCCTGCGGGTGCGCAAAATACAAACCGCAGACCGAAGCCGCCGGCGTCATCGCGTAATTTTCAGTTAAAGAAATTTCCGTATGTTTTTCCACCTCCAGTAAATCAAACAAAGTGCGTTTTTCAGTATGATCGGGACAGGCTGGATAACCCGGCGCTGGACGAATGCCGCGGAATCGTTCCTGAATAAGTTCTGCAGAGCTCAAGTTTTCATCGGCGGCGTATCCCCAGAATTCTTTACGGACTTTTTCATGCAGCAGCTCGGCAAAGGCTTCGGCCAGACGGTCAGCCAGCGCTTTAATCATGATGACGTTATAATCATCGTGGGCTTCTTTAAATCTTTCGATGACACTTTCGATGCCCAGGCCGGCGGTGACGGCAAACGCCCCAAGAAAATCCCCAACACCCGACTCTTTGGGTGCGATGAAATCCGCCAGCGCCTGATTGGGATGGCGGCCGGTTTTTTGAGCCTGCTGCCGCAGGGTGTGAAATATCGCGCGCACCTGTTGGCGCCCATCGCTGGCGTACAGTTCGATATCGTCGCCCACTGAATTGGCCGGAAAAATTCCCAGCACGGCGTTGGCCTGCAGCAAGTTATTTGAAATGACCTTTTCCAACAATTGATTCACATCATCGAAAAGCTTGCGCGCTTCGTCACCCAGAATGGCATCCTGTAAAATAGCCGGGTACTTGCCCGGTAGCTCCCAGGTTTGGAAAAACGGCGTCCAGTCGATGTAATTTCGAATTTCATTCAGCGGGTAATTTTTAAGCGTGGTGACTCCGAGCTTTTTGGGAACCTCGATGGTTTGCGATTGCCAGTCGATTTTGACTCGGTTAGCTCTGGCTTGCTCCAGAGTCAAATACTTTTTTGTGCTTGTACGCCGTGAGCGTTCTGAACGCAGGCGCTCATATTCCTCCGCGACTTCCTGACAAAACGAACCCCGCAATTTGGAATTGATCAAATTGTTGACCACGGTGACACTGCGTGAGGCATCCAGAACGTGGATGACCGGATTCGCGTAATTCGGGGCAATTTTCACGGCGGTGTGAATTCGGGAGGTGGTAGCCCCGCCGATCAGCAACGGGATTTGGAAACCCCGCCGCTGCATTTCCCTGGCATTGTGCACCATCTCGTCCAAGGAGGGGGTGATCAAACCGCTCAAACCGATGATATCGACCCTTTTCTCGCTGGCGGTTTGCAAAATTTTTTCAATGGAAACCATCACGCCGAGATCGATGACTTCATAATTGTTGCAGGCCAGAACCACGCCGACGATGTTTTTGCCGATGTCATGGACGTCACCTTTCACCGTGGCCAGCAACACTCGCGCGCGCGCGCTGGCGGTGGCGGAGCGGGCTTTTTCCGCTTCGATAAACGGAATCAGGTAAGCCACGGATTTTTTCATCACACGCGCACTTTTCACCACCTGCGGTAAAAACATTTTACCCGAACCAAAGAGATTCCCCACGATATGCATCCCGTCCATCAACGGCCTTTCGATGACCTCCAACGGTTGGGTGTATTTCTGCCGCGCTTCTTCGGTGTCTTCTTCGATGTGATCCACAATGCCTTTCACCAGCGCATGCTTCAGACGTTCTTCCACACTGCCTTCCCGCCAAGCTTCTTGTCGTACTTCACTCTTCTCCTGGGGTTTCATCTTTTCTGCATAAGCGATCAGGCGTTCTGTGGCGTCCGGTCGCCGATTCAGCAACACATCTTCCACCAACTGCAGCAAATCTTTCGGGATTTCTTCGTACACTTCTAACTGGCCGGCGTTAACAATCCCCATGTCCATACCCGCATGTACTGCGTGAAACAAAAACGCCGAGTGCATGGCTTCCCGCACCGTATTGTTGCCACGAAATGAAAAAGAAATATTGCTGACGCCGCCGCTGACTTTGGCCAGCAGGAGATGCTTCTTGATCCAGCGCACGGCTTTGAGGTAGTTTACCGCATAATTGTTGTGTTCTTCCATACCCGTGGCCACAGTGAGAATGTTGGGATCAAAGATGATGTCCTGTGGCAGAAATCCGATTTCCTCGGTCAGGATGCGATACGCCCTTTCGCATATCGCAATTTTTCTCTCAAAAGTATCGGCCTGCCCGGATTCATCAAATGCCATGACGATCACCGCAGCGCCGTACTGCAAAATTAGTCGCGCTCGCTCTTTAAAAACTTCTTCCCCCTCTTTCAAACTGATGGAATTGACCACGCCCTTCCCCTGTAAACATTTCAAGCCGCCTTCGATGACCGACCATTTCGACGAATCGAGCATGATGGGCACCCGGCAAATGTCCGGCTCCGCCCCCAGCAGATTCAAAAACTTCACCATGGCGGCTTCGGAATCGAGCATGCCTTCGTCCATGTTGACGTCGATCAACTGCGCGCCATTTTCCACCTGCTGCCGGGCAACCGAGAGCGCGCTTTCATAGTCGCCTTCGAGAATCATTTTTGCGAATTTTCTCGAGCCGGCAACGTTGGTGCGCTCGCCCACGTTGATGAAATTCGAATCCGGCCGCATCACCAGCGGTTCCAGTCCACTGAGCCGCAGATACGGTTTGATTTCCGGCGCGGTTCTTGGCGGGTACTGTTCCGCCACCTCGGCGATGGCTTTGATGTGCGCTTCCGTGGTGCCGCAGCAACCGCCCACTAAGTTCAGAAATCCGCTGCGGGCATACTCGGCAATTTGCCCGGCCATGAATTCCGGCGTTTCCTCGTACTGGCCAAATTCATTGGGTAAGCCGGCATTGGGGTACAAACTCACCCGGGTGGAAGCCACCTGAGCGATCTCTTCGATATAAGGCCGCATCTGCGCGGAGCCCAGCGCGCAGTTGAGCCCGACGCCGAGCAGGTTTTTTGCATGCGAAATGGAAATCCAGAACGCTTCGGGAGTCTGACCGGAGAGAGTTCGGCCGCTGGCGTCCGCAATGGTGCCGGAAACGATGATGGGAATTTGCTTGCCGGTTTTCGTCAAATAATTCTGGATGGCCAGCAGAGCGGCTTTGGCGTTCAAGGTGTCGAAAATGGTTTCCACCACCAGAATATCCACGCCGCCATCCACCAGCCCTTTGACCTGCTGTAAATACGCGTCCGCCATTTCATCGAAGGTGACCGCCCGATAGCCGGGATCATTGACATCGGGGGAAATGGATAAAGTTTTGCTGGTGGGGCCGATGGCGCCGGCCACGAATCTGGGTTTGTTTGGATTTCGACGAGTGAATTCCAGCGCCTCCTCTCGGGCAATTTTTACAGACGCGAGGTTCATCTCATAAACCAGTCCCTCAAGCTGATAATCCGCCTGTGAAATCGGCGTGGCGTTGAAGGTGTTGGTCTCGATAATATCGGCGCCGGCCTGGAGAAAGTCCCGGTGAATCTCCTGGATGATTTCCGGCCGAGTGAGACTGAGCAAATCGTTGTCGCCTTTTAAAGCGTGGGGATGATCCTGAAAACGATGGCCCCGAAAATCTTCTTCCTCCAATCCATATTTCTGGATCATGGTGCCCATGGCGCCGTCGAGAATTAGAATGCGCTGGTTCAGCAGCTCTATCAGTTTGGTATAATTAGCGCTCAAAACTAAAATCCTCTGAATGGTGTTCTTGCAGTTTAAGGCAAATACGATTGCGAATGATCACGGGTGTACGTGGCGAAAAGTCTTAGAGCAAATAACTCACTGTTAAAATAAAACTTTGAGCGGGCACAAAACTGTTCAACAAGTCAGAGCCCTTTCGTGCACTCCACGTAATAATTAGGCCATCTACTGCATTTTCTAAAATTTACCTTGTATAATAAATACATGCAGTAAAATTAGGAAAATTTACTATACTGTTGTCTGGAGGTCATAAATTATTAAGCCTATCAATCCAATAATCAGGTCGTCTATGTTGATGTGCCACAGCGAGAATTATAAGCCAATTATCTTCTATAGCATACATAATATTGTATGGAAACTTTTTTAATATGCATTTTCGAACATTATCTTGTATAGGACTCCAAGCATGAGGATGATTGAGGATACGTTTTATTCCTTTCCTAAATTCAACAATAAATTTTTGCCCTAATCCTTGCAATTCATATTCATAATAATCATACGCATCATCTAACTCTAGCTCAGCTTGCTCAAGTATTTTAAACCGCATTTTACTCATACTTTTTTAATACCTTTTCCAAATCTTTAGCTTTTGCACGTTTTTGTTTATAAGCTTCATATCTTCGTAGGGCTTCCTGTTCCCATATCGCTTCTATTTCAGGATCGGGTTTCTCTAAACTTGCCATTAATCCCTCAATTAAATGAGCTCTCTCTACGGGTCGCAATTTTAAAGCATCTTCTAATAA
>JBHHXN010000149.1:0-12850 GCA_046757025.1 bacterium | reverse complement strand
CCTGAGCTTGTCGAAGGGCTCAGGGTGAAGAAATATGGACTTTTCGGTCAATCACAAATTAGTGTCCATCCGTAATCGTCATTCCCGAGTGCCGTTATCGGGAATCTCCTGCCTAACTGACCAATGGATTCCCGCTTAAAGATGCGGGAATGACAAAAAAAGGCTCTTTACGGATGGACACTAATTACCAATCACACCACGTGCAATTACCAGTCGTTGAATCTCAGAGGTTCCCTCGTAGATTTCGGTTATTTTGGAATCGCGCATAAATCGTTCCACGGGGTAGTCCTTTAAGAAACCGTAACCGCCAAAAATTTGTACAGCATTGGACGCGGACTCTACGGCGGTCTCCGAAGCGAACAGTTTTGCTTTGGCTGCTTCCACGGAAAAATTTTCATTTTGGTCCTTTTTCCAGGCTGCTTGAAAAGTCAGCAAGCGCGCTGCGTTGATCTTGGTTTCCATATTGGCGAGCATAAATTGCACCGCCTGGAATTGTGCGATAGGTTTATTGAACTGAATGCGTTCTTTGGCATATTTAATGGATGCTTCTAAAGAGCCCTGTCCGATACCCACAGCCTGCGCCGCGATGCCAATTCGACCGCCATCCAGGGTTTTCATGGCAATTTTAAATCCTTCGCCTTCCTTCCCTAGCAAATTTTCTTTGGGTACCTCACAATCTTCCAGCATGATCGACACCGTATCGGAGCTGCGGATGCCAAGCTTCTTCTCTTTTTTGCCCACGACAAAGCCCGGAAAACTTTTCTCCAGGATAAAAGCGCTGACGCCTTTGTGGCCGGCAGCGGGATGCGTTTGCGCCATGACAATGTAGTAATCGGCAAATTTTCCGTTGGAAATCCAGTTTTTTGTACCGTTTAAAAGGTAGTGCCCGTTTTTCGCCACAGCAGTGGTTTTCATGGCAGCCGCATCCGAACCCGACGCCGGCTCCGACAAACAAAACGCGCCTAATTTTTCACCTTGCGCCAGTGGAACCAAATATTTCTGTTTAAGCTGTTCGGTGCCAAACGCTTCAATTCCATAGCACACCAGCGAGTTGTTCACCGAACAAACCACGCCCACGGACGCATCGATTTTAGACAGCTCTTCCACCACCAGCACATAGCTGATGGTGTCCAGTCCGGCACCGCCGTATTTTGGATCTACCATCATTCCCATGAACCCCAGCTCGGCCATTTTTTTCACGTGCTGCTGCGGAAATTGTTCTTTCTGGTCTCGTTCTGCCGCATCTTTCGCCACTTCATTTTGAGCAAATTCAGAAGCAGTTTGTTGTATAAGTTTTTGCTCATCGGTTAAAAAGAAATCCATGAAGCTGCCTCTCTCTTTTTATTCGTGAATAGTTACGTTAGGTAATCTAACAGATAATTCTATAATTTTTATCCTAAATCAATCAGTCAGAAAAGTATTTTTTAACCTAGTGTCTGACCGAAAATTCGAATCTTTGTGTCATCAAAAGATTTCGTTCGATCATGATTACTGCAACGAAACTTCTTCCAATTTTATGTCAGCTCTTAATCCGGATTAGCGGGTGAAGAATCATCATTGACTGGAAATCCATTTTCATGGATTGAGATTCTTCGTCGTTTCACTCCTCAGAATAACCAAGTTTCGTGGTGGTGTTATGTATAATGAAAAAAGCCTTTGCCGGTTTTGCGACCCAAATACCCGGCCGCCACCATTTTTCTCAGTAAAGGACAGGGCCGATATTTATCGTCCCCCAGGTTATTGTGCAAAACTTCCATGATATGTAAACACACATCCAATCCGATAAAATCGGCCAGAGTCAAGGGCCCCATGGGATGCGCCATACCCAATTTCATCACCGTATCGATGGCTTCCTTTTCTGCTACCCCTTCCATGACGCAAAAAATGGCTTCGTTGATCATGGGCATCAACACCCGATTGGAAACAAAGCCGGGGTAGTCGTTCACTGCTACCGGCGTCTTGCCCAACTGTTGGCTCAACTCCATGACCGCCACAAACGTACCGTCACTGGTGGCCAGGCCGCGAATGACTTCCACCAGACTCATCATGGGTACCGGATTAAAAAAGTGCATGCCGATGACTTTATCCGGACGCTCGGTAACCGCCGCAATCTCGGTGATGGAAATGGACGAAGTATTGGACGCCAGCAGCGCGGCTTCAGGGCACAACGCATCCAGCTTTGTGAACAGATCTTTTTTGAGTACGGCCTCTTCGGTAGCTGCTTCCACCACCAATTGCACATTTTTAACGGTTTCCAGATCCGTCGATGCAGCAATTCGAGAAAGCGCGGCGTCGGCTTCACTCTGGCTTATTTTTTCTTTTTTGATTTGTCGTTCCATATTTTTCTGGATGGTTGCAAGCGCCCGCTCTACATACTCCGGTTTGATATCGATGAGCGACACCTCAAATCCCGCCAACGCAAAAACATGGGCGATGCCGTTGCCCATGGCGCCGGCGCCCACCACCGCAACCTGCTTAATTTCCATTTTAACACCCTTTCATGATTCAATAATTTTCATTAACTACTGCCGCGCCCGCACGCTTTATCTTTCCACAATAACGGCTGAAGCTTCGCCGCCGCCGATACAGAGCGTGGCCAAACCGCGTTTTTTGTTGTAGCGTTTCATGGCATAAATCAGGGTGGTCAGGATTCTTGCCCCGCTGGCCCCGATGGGATGCCCTAACGCCACGGCGCCGCCGTGTACGTTCATTTTGTTCTGGTCGAGACCTAGTTTATCCGCCACCGCCAGATTCACTACAGCAAAAGCTTCATTGATTTCAAATAATTCGATGTCTTCCAAATTTAAATGGCTTTTATGGAGAATCTTTTGAATGACGTCGGCAGGTGCGGTGGTAAACCACTCCGGCGCTTTGGCCGCAGACGCCTGCGCGCGAATGGTCACTAGCGGCGTCAAGCCCGACTTCTGTGCGCGTTCGCCTGACATGACCACACAAGCCGCTGCGCCGTCGTTGATGGAAGAAGCGTTTGCGGCAGTCACGGTGCCGTCTTTCTGAAACACCGGACGCAGGGTGGGCAGTTTCTCAAAATTGACGCGCGGGGGTTCTTCATCCTCGGAAACCATCACCGAATCGCCCTTTCTCTGCGGAACGGACACGGGCACAATTTCGTCTTTAAAATACCCGTTTTTTTGCGCCTCCAGCGCCCGTTGGTAAGATCGGATTGAAAATTCATCTTGTGCCTCTCGCGAGACCCGGCACTCTCTGGCGCAAAGCTCGGCCGCGTTTCCCATGTGGTAATCGTTGTACACATCCCAAAGCCCATCTTTGATCATGCTGTCGGTGAGCTCACCGTGCCCCAGACGATAACCGTTGCGCGCCTTGTCCAGCAGGTAGGGCGCGCGGGACATGCATTCCATACCGCCGGCCACGACGATTTCAGCATCCCCTACCATGATCGCCTGCGCCGCCAACATCACCGATTTCAAACCGGACCCACAAACTTTGTTGAGAGTCATGCAGGGCACGCTGTTGGGAACACCGGCTGCGATGGCCGCCTGACGCGCAGGCGCTTGGCCCACGCCGGCCGTCAACACCTGTCCCATAATCACTTCGCTCACGTCCTGGCCCGCCAGGCCCGAACGCGTTAACGCTTCTTTGATGACCAGGCTGCCCAGCTGCGGCGCGCTGAAGGTACTCAGGGCGCCGTTAAACGCGCCGATGGGCGTCCGGCAGGCGCTGGTGATAACCACTTCCTTGAATTCTGACATAGCAAAAAGCTCCTTTGCTTAATTTTTTTTTAGTGTCTGACCGAAAACGACCCTGTCTTCCCGAAGGCCTCTTGGCCGAGGGTTGACGCCTGCTTGGCTCGGTAGGGCCTATCCTGAGTTTTTTCGAAGGGACGCCTTTGCAAAGAGGTTTTTAAATCGCGCATTTCTCGAGTTTTCGGACAATCACTGCTTAACGAATTTCCACTTTTTCGATCTGCAATTTACCGTTTTCTTTTCGCAGATAACCGGCCTTCACCTGCGGCGCGTGCTCGAAAATCAGCAGCCAGTTTTCGGTTAACGCTTGTCGCAGCACCGCCTGCTTCTTTTCCATGGTGGTTTTCGGGTAAAGATCGTAGCCCATCACGTACGGTGTTTTCAGGTGCGAATCCGTTGGCACCAGATCTGCGAGAAAACAGGCCGTATGCCCGGCAGACTGAATTTTGACGATCTGATGATCCCGGGTGTGGCCGCCGGTCACCACCACTTGCACACCGGGCACGATCTCTTCGTCCCCAGATAGCAGCACTAATTGACCGCTTTTTTCGATGGCCGTCCAATTCTGCGCCAGGTAACTGCCCCGACTGCGCGGGTCTGGGTTATTGGCATATTCCAATTCTTTTACCTGCATAAAGTACCGTGCCCGCGGAAACGCCGGCACGATTTCGCCGACTCCATTTTGCAAACAATTCCCGCCGCAGTGGTCGAAATGCAGGTGAGTTAAAATCACTTTTGTAATTTCCTGCGCTTGAACTCCCAGCGCCTGCAGCTCCTGATGCAAATGGTGGGATTTATCGATGCCGAACATATTGGCGAACTTTTCATCATAAAGCTCGCCGATGCCAGTGTCCACCAGGATGAGATCGGTTTCGGTTTTTATGAGCAGGCAATTCAAGCCCAATGCGATGCGATTTAATTCATCAGCGGGGTTGGTTTTTTGCCACAGTACTTTCGGCACCACGCCAAACATGGCGCCGCCATCCAGTCGGAAGCTGCCGTCGCTGATGACGTGTAATTCAAAATCTCCAAATTTCATCTTTATCAAAACTCTTTCAATAGTTCGCGAGAAATCACCAGTCGCTGCACTTCAGAAGTGCCTTCGCCGATCACCGTTAATTTGGCATCCCGCCAGTAGCGCTCCACCGGATAATCTTTACAAAATCCGTAGCCGCCGAGCACTTGAATAGCGTTTTTTGTGATGCGCATGGCGGCTTCCGAGGCGAACAGTTTGGCCATGGCGGCTTCTTTTGAATAGGGCTTGTTGGCATCGCGCAAACGAGCGGCTTCAAACACCATCAAACGGCCGGCGTGGATCTCCGTTGCCATGTCCGCCAGCATCCAGCTAATGGCTTGAAACTGTGAAATGGTTTTCCCGAAGGCTTCTCGTTCTTTTGAGTAAGCGACGGCTTTTTCCATGGCACCCTGAGCGATGCCCACGGCCATGGCGCCGATGCCGATGCGTCCGCCGTCCAGCGTCACCAGCGCTTCTTTGAATCCCTCGCCCTCTTTACCGAGCAGGTTTTCTTTTGGAATCCGGCAATTGTCAATAGAAATCCAGCGCGTATCCGAGGCCCGAACCCCCAGTTTTTCTTCTTTTTTGCCGATGACGAATCCTTCGGCGCCTTTTTCGACAATAAAGGCAGACAAACCGTGCACACCTTTGTCCGGTTCGGTTTTGGCGACGACCACAAAATACTCCGCCACGCCCGCGTTGGTAACAAAGGCTTTGCTGCCGTTGAGTACATAGTGGTCGCCTTCCAGGACCGCGGTGGTGGTAGCCGCGCCGGCGTCTGATCCGGAGCCGGGCTCGGTGAGACAAAAACTGCCCAGGGAGGTACCCTGCGCCAGAGGCGTCAAATATTTTTGTTTTTGGGCTTCGGTTCCGAAAAGATAAATCGGGGTGGCGCACAGCGAGGTGTGAGCCGCCACAATCAGGCAGGTGGAGCCGCACACACGGGCGATTTCCTCGATGGCCAGAGCAAAGCTGAGCGTGTCCATTCCGGCGCCGCCGTATTCTTCCGGGAAGGGAATACCCAGCAATCCCAGCTCCGCCATTTTTTTTATGTTGGCCATGGGAAATTCACACGATTCATCTATCTCCGCAGCAATGGGTTCAATTTCATTGGTAGCAAAATCTCGAACCATATCACGAAGCATAGTCTGTTCTTCGGTTAAAGTCATCAGAAGCTCCTGTTGTTTATTCACATTAATCTTGTTAAATTTTCAGTCACGACAAAAACATAAATCCGTTCATGATGGATTTCCTGATCAGACTCTTTGCTCTTTCATTCTCCTTGATATTTCGGCGATCGCTTTTCTTGAAAGGCCCGCAAGCCCTCCAGGCGGTCGCACGTGGGGATGACTCGTCCGTAGCATTGCTGTTCGATCAGCAAACCCTCTGCGATTGGCCGGCCCAGACCGCTGTAAATGGCCTTTTTGGCTTGCTGCACCGCTACGGGTCCGTTTCGGGCGATGTCTTCGGCCAATTGCCGGGCTTGCTGCATCAATTCGTCTTCCGCCACGATTTGATTGACTGCGCCGTGAGCCAGAGCCTCGGCTGCCGTGAACAATTTGGCGGTGGTGATCCACAAAACCGCCTGGCTCGGCCCGATAAGTCTGGTTAAGCGCTGGGTTCCGCCTGCGCCGGGAAGGATGGCCAGTGCGGTTTCGCGCAAGCCTACCTGCGCGGAATCCACCATGATGCGAATGTCTGCTGCCAGCGCCACTTCAAAACCACCTCCCATGGCGCTGCCCTGCAAAGCCGCGATGGTGGGTACCGAAATGGCCGCGATCTTGTTCATAGCCGCTCCGATATTTTTGACCGTGGGCGCCACTTCTTTTTCCGGCAGGTGCATGCGCTCTTTTAAATCGGCGCCCGCACAAAAATATTTTCCCTCAGCCGTGACAATGGCAGCCCGAACTTTTCTGGCCTGCACATCGCGCTCGATCTGCTCGGCTGCCTGGCCCAATTCCGCCACCAGCTCCCGGTTCAACGCGTTGACCGGCGGCCGGTTGAGAGTCAAAAGGGCGACAAATTCATCTATTTGATATTTTAAGAATTGCAAATTCATTTATCCTCTTTTGCAAGATATTCTGTCACACAAAATACAAATTCTTCCAGATCCACAACCTTAGTCTGGATTATTTCAAATGCTTTCTCATGGTCTATTTTCACATATCCATGTACTAAGATATTTCTAAAATGGCCATATTTTCTAACCCAGCAGCTAAGCTATCAGAGATAATTTTGTTCTCTGCCAAAATCGGAAAGATGTCTCTATTTTTATCAATTTTTCCAAGTTTATTTGCTGCCACTAAATGAGCACCGATATCGATTACAGATTGAGTCGCCAATTCCAGAATACGTTCTGCAAAATAATATTCTTTCGGATCGGTCTGGAACACTTCCATCTCAGTTAACTGAATTGCTTTTAGATATTCAATATATTGCTCCAGCTTTTGCAGGCGATTTCTAATTTTTGACGTGTTTTCGGGCAAAATCCCCCTCCTTAATTCGCTGCAGCATATACTCATACTGTAATTCCAGCAAAGGTTGAATGTCAAAATATTCCTGCCGCGCTCGCACTTCAAAATCACATCGAATCTCGTCATCGGTGACAAACACCAGCTCGCCGTTTTGCACAACCTCAAACTTCAACAGGGGTGCGGCGTCATTTAATAGTGACAAATCCACGTGGTCGAAATCCAACAATTTCCTCAAATCGGTTATCAAGCTCAACTGGTCATCCAAATTGAAAACGGCATCCGGCTTGAGCAGCACCCCGATATCGATGTCGCTCAATGCATGCCGGTCACCGCTCACTACAGAACCAAACAAATAGGCCAATGCGACGGCATCTTTTGAAGTAAAATATTTAAAAAGTAATTTTGAAATTTGTTTTTTTGACGTCATTAGCTAAATTACAAATTTCAAATTTTCATAAAACAAAACTGCAGCTAAAAATCATATCTCTGGATTCGAATCTTTCACCGTTTTGAATTTGGAGGATAGTTACATTCTCCAGAAATTTCTTTTATGGAATCCAACCCTTCCGGTAAGGGCAGCACATAACGAATGGGCTGAATGCTGCCGTCTTTTTTGACGATTTTTTCCACGTGTTTGCATTTCAGCACCGAATGCTCGATCCAGAGATTATCTTCCACAATGCTGCCAAAGATATACGACGTGCCTTTGATGGTGACGTTGTTGCCGATTCGCGTGGGAAATTCATCGCTGCCGGTCATATTCACGCTCGATTCGATGAGGCAATTTTCACCGATGGTGAGATTGCCTTTGATGATGTCGCCTTTGAACAGCTCCGAACCGCTTCCTACCCGCAATGTCTGATGCTTGTAAGTTGAAAGATTCACTGATTCCTGTATTTTTACATTCTCACCCAGATAAACATTCCCCGAAATATGAGCATGGTTGCCAATTTGTACGCCCTTGCTCAAATGCACGTTATTATCGATATAGACGCCTTTCCCGATGACGATATCCAGTGAACCTTGCTTTTTGTCCAACTCGATGATCTGTTGCACCACATCGTCGGCGATAAAGAAATCGTCTTTGTCCTCAATGGTGATGATGTTCTTCAGCTTGTCATAAACCTGCTCCCGGGCGATTCGTTCCATTTCTCTCAAAACACTTTTTTCATTAAAGCCCAGCACCGTTTTGTTGTCTTTGGCTTTTGCGGCTTTCACCGTCAAGCCGTTTCGGTTAAAAATACTAATTAAATCGGTCACATACAATTCGTTTTGCACGTTATCCGATTTGAGCTGATGGATGTGGGACTGGAGTTTGTCCGCCTTAAACGCAAAGACGCCGGTGTTGAATTCTCGGACGTTAATCAACTCCTGTTTAGAAAACTCATAAGTGTGACCGTTATATTTCACTGAGTACGGTTTGGAATCATTTAAGGCTAAAATATCTTTGTGCTCTTTTATTTCGATGACTTTGTCAAAATCATCGCCGGAGGAGCGGCCCGAAATATCTTCGGCGGGTACGCGCAATATGCGGCCGTAAGTGTTAAAACTGGGATTGCCTTCGTACTGCCCGGTCAACACCATCATGTCGCATTTGTTGGAGAGAAAATCCATTTTGAACTTTTTCACTACTTCGGCATGCAGCAACCCCATGTCGCCGGGAAAAATGTAAACATCGCCGTGGAAACCATTTGGGGAAATGGCAGATAAAGCGGTGCGCACGGCATCGCCGGTGCCTCTTTGTTCGGCCTGGAAAACAAACACGCGGTGACGACTTTTTCCCAAAAATTCCGCCACATCGCGGGCTTTGATGCCCACCACAATTATTTGATTCTCCGTTCCCAGGCCCTCTTTAGCGGCTTCAGCTACCCGCATCACCGTAGGGGCGCCCCAGATCTTGTGCAGCATTTTGGATGTATGGGATTTGATGCGCTTGCCGTGGCCGGCCGCCAAAATAATGGCCAGACTATCGTTCTTCGCATCGATGTCAATGCTCAGATGTTGCAGGTAGCGGGTAAGGTCCGCCACAGAACTTGTATTTGAATTTGAATTCATAAATTCCTTTATTTATTCTGATGGTTTCTGCTACCGAATTTCTAAGGTTTTTTATCAAATTGTGTTTTATGCAACCCGTTCTTCTCCACCGCGCCCGAGAGTCTTACTTCATTTGACACCTATCTTTTCATAGTTTGCCTAAAGACCAGAGGGCAAGTCTCCCGTCGAGAATGGGCATACACACAAAACCAGCACGAGGATCAAGTCCCGACCATGAGCAGCGCTTTGGAAACCGCGTCGTTGAATAAATTTCGAACAAATCACCGATTATCTTTACCTTACCAACACGCCTTTGTATCCATAGCACAAAATTCCGGCCTGGCCATCCTGCTGGACTTTGCGGAAAACCAATTCCACTTTCGAACCGATTTGCACTTCCTCGGGGGCGCAGTCCACAATTTGACTGGTGATTTTAACCCCGTCATTCAGCTCAATAATAGCTACCACATAAGGCGTCTGCGTGGCAAACTGTTCGGGCGCAATGTGGATGATGGTGTAGGTCAACACTTTACCCTGATTTTGCAATGTCACGGTGGTGAATTCCCGTGATTGGCAATGCGAACAGACCAATCTCGGTGGAAAATGAATTTTTCCGCAGCCCTGGCATTTAGCAGCTTCAAGGCGATAGCGTTGCGGAATTTCACGTGTGTATCTTGGTGATTTCATGAGACCGCCTCCATGATATGAACCACACTACTGCCGCCGGATCCGCCCATATTCTGTGCCAGGCCGATACGGGCGTTTTTTACCTGCCGTTCGCCGGCATTGCCACGCAACTGCTCAAATATTTCGATGATCTGCGCCACGCCCGTGGCTCCCACCGGATGGCCTTTGGATTTGAGTCCGCCGCTGGTGTTGATGGGAATTTTGCCATCCAGGCTGTTCAGGCCGGCGTCAACCGCTTTGCCGCCCTGACCTTTTTCAACGAATCCCAGGGCTTCCATTGCGAGAATTTCGGCGATGGTGAAGCAGTCATGCACTTCCGCCACGTCGATGTCGCCAGGACTCAACCCTGCCATTTTGTAGGCCTGTTCCGCAGAGCGGGCTACGGCCGGCAAAAACGACAGTTCGTCTCGGGTGTGCAGCGCGATGGAATCCGAGGCCTGACCGCAGCCGATGACTTTCACCGGCGAATCGGCAAACTTTTTGGCCATTTCCAACGGACACAAAATAACCGCCGAGGCGCCGTCGCTCACCGGCGAACAGTCCAGCAGGCGCAACGGATCCGCCACCATGCTGGAATTTAACACCTGCTCCATTGTGATCTCCATGGGGAATTGCGCCTTGGGATTGCGTTTACCGTTGTAGTGATTTTTCACGGCGACTTTGGCTAACTGTTCGCGGGTGGTGCCATACTGGTGCATGTGCGCGCGGGCGATCATGGCATACAATCCGGGAAAGGTGATGCCATGAAACACTTCGTACTCCTGATCTGCTGCCGTGGAGAGCGCATAGGTCACATCTGCGCCGTCGTTCATTTTTTCCACGCCGCCGGCCAACACGATATCGCTGATGCCGCTGGCGACTTCGATAAACGCCATCCTGAATGCCGCGCCGCTGGAGGCGCAAGCGGATTCCACGTGCGTGGCCGGTACAGGAGTTTGCCCAAGATAATCCGCCATGAGCGCGCCGATATGCTCCTGCCCCACAAACAGTCCGCCGGACATGGTACCGACGTACATAGAATCTAGATGATCCACACCGGCGTCTTCAATGGCTTTCAGGCCGGCCTCGGCGAACAGATCCCGAAAGGATTGTTCCCAGAGTTCACCAAACCGGGTGAGACCGGCTCCGATGATTGCAACTTCTCGCATTTTAATTTCTCCTGAAAACTTGTTGTATTTTATCAAAATTTTCCATTTTTCACAAATCAATTGTTCATGATGATTTTTTCTCGGTACTTGGCATATTGCGCATAATTGAGATGGATTTTATGCCCTTTGAGCATGTCGCGCGTTTTGGGCGCTTTATTCTGAACCTCTTTTAGTTGATCCGTTGCACGAAAAACAAAAGCATCGCTGCCGGCGCCGGAGCCGAAAGAAACCAGCAGAATCAAATCGTCAGCTTTGGCCACATCCAGCACGGCCGTCAAGCCGGTGGGCGAGGAGCCGGAATAGGTGTTGCCCATTATCGGCACTAACCAGCCCTGCTCAATTTGTTCTTTGGTAAATCCCAGGGTCTGGCCCGCTTTCATGGGAAATTTGCCATTTGGCATGTGGAAAATGGCGTAAGCAAAATCTTTGGGTGAGAAGCCGGTTTTTTCAAGAATGGCCCTGCCAGCGCCTAAAACGTGTTTAAAATACGCCGGCGCGCCGGTGAAACGGCCGGTGTGCTGGGGATAAAACTCTCCTTCCCGCCGCCAGAAATCCGCTGTATCCGAGGTGTAGGAATAGGTATCGACCACCTCTGCCACGACCTTTTCCTGTCCGAATATGAAGGCGGCGCCGCCGGCCGAAGCGGTATATTCGAGCGCATCATTGGGCGCCCCCTGCGAAGTGTCGGTACCGATGCCCAGGGCGTACTTCATCAAACCCGACTTCACGTGACTGTACGCCACAAACATGGACTCGGTGCCGGCTTTGCAGGCAAATTCATAATCCGCCACGTGCACATCGGGACCGATGCCCAGCGCATCGGTGAGCACGGTGCCGCTGGGCTTCACCGCGTAAGGATGCGACTCCGACCCGATGTAGATAGCGCCAATGTCGCGAGGATCGATTTCCGCCCGCCGCAGAGCGTTTTTTGCCGCGGCCACAGAAATGGTGATGGTGTCCTCATCCAGACCCGGCACGGTTTTCTCTTCAAGCAGCAAACCTTTTTTCACCGCCGCCGGATCGTTTCCCCATTGCACCGCAATTTCCTCCGCTTTGATGCGATAACACGGCACGTACGCACCGTAACCAACTATGCCAACCATGGTAAATCTCCCGGTAATTTAATGAATAATTTCAGAGACAAAAGGCTTCTATGAAAATAAATCATGTCAGATTGCAGTTAATTGTAACCGATCGCATGTTGATTTACTCCGCGATTTAGGTTCTCATTTATTGGACACAGATTCACGCTGAATTCCGCTGATTTTTATAGTATTAACACTGAACTATTGCATTTTTTTGCCAAGAAAAATAAAAATCGAAAACCGGAAACCGAAATTCGTCGTCTATAGATTTTGAAATAGACAAGCCAACTCTGGAATTCCTTTTTGCGAATTTCGCTTTTCGGTTTGCGGCTTTTCGCTGCATTAGGAATAATGATGCCATCTTTGACCTCAAGGCATTCTCAGTGAAGATAACGAAAAAATCCGTGAACATCTGCGTTCATCTGAGTCCGAAAAAAAATATCCTGTAATCGCTTATAGTTAGTGATTGACCGAAAACGAGCGTCTTCATGCTGAGCGGAGTCGAAGCATGAATTACAGCCAGAACTAGTCCCCCTTCGACACTGTTTATCCTGAGCTTGTCGAAGGGCTCAGGGTGAAAGTAGAACAATCAGTAACCTCTTAATTAACAGTTGGTTTATGAATCACGTCATACGGCTATCCAGTTAACTCAGCTTGAACTTATAAAAGCTCTTTTCGATTGATA
>JBHHXN010000148.1:0-13063 GCA_046757025.1 bacterium | reverse complement strand
ATTCCAACGACCGGCAATCAGATTAAATGTTAACAAATATTTACATGACAAAGTAAAATGGTCATCAAGTGTAAAATTGATCAGAATGATTCAGGAAGAGAACCGTGAGGGCGGTTGCTGGATTGTACCTAACTGCTTTCACTTATGAAGCCAAGCCCTTTGCCTGATTTTGAATCTTAAGGACTACCCTCGTTTTTTTGTGCAAGTTGTGTATGAAACATCGACGATGTTCAATGGGCTCATCGAATGCTCGGATGCGATTCATCAAATATGTAAATCTGCCAATGACGTGTCTTTTCCAAATAGCATCTTCCCCTGCTGCGAATCAGCAGGATTCATGGTTCGACTCCGCTCACCATGAAGATAAACCAATCAAAGCATCCCTGAATTTAACAATAATCAACTGAATTATCTCAATTAATTTTTCTTAACTTTTTGGAAGAGCCGGGAGAAGAATTTCTTCATCGTTTCAAAGTCCTGTCGAATTTCCTGGACGATGTGTTTGAGTTTCTGGAAATCCTCCGGATTTTGTTTGACTTTCTCGCCAAATTCCAGCACAAATGCCCAAAAAACGCTAAACATCATGGCTAGCAGGCTGCTCACCATCACCAGCATTTTCCGTTTTGGTTTAGAGCGTTTTTCCGGCGGTACCGCCTCATCGAGAACCTGAACCGTGGGCGTGTCGCGCGCCTCCTGAATTTTGGCGCTGTAATATTGTTGGTTTAAAAGCTGCCAGACGGTTTCCTGCACCTTCACCTCGCGAATCAATTCCGCCAACCTCAGCCCGACCGCCGGGACGTCGGCGAATGGAATGAAGTAATCTTTCTGATCTTCGGACAGCACCGAATTGCCGAACTGCAAATGCTCAAACTGTTTTTTCAACTCATCCAGCTCTTTTTGCAGCCGCTCAATGATGGGATTATCTCGTTTCATGGTTTGCAGGGTCACTTGCAGCTCCACTTCTTTGGCCATGATGGTGCCTTTAATTTCGCCGGCTTTTTCGATGGCGATGCGGGTTTGCTCTTCTAAATCCACCGCTTTGTATTTTGACTGAAATTCCGCCAGCGTTTGCGAGGCCTGTTTTAATTGCAATTCGGTTTTCTGCAACTGCTCCTCGATGTAGATTCGGGAATTCTTAGCCTTGGAAAAGCTTTTTTCTTTATTCACACGATCCAGCTCAGCGGTGAACGCATTGGCCACTTCGGCGGCCAATTGCGGATTTTTCATTTCCACGGCAATTTCAATGATGCTCTGCTCGTTGGAGGAAATTCGAGTATTTTCTGACAATTTCTTAAGCGCTCTGGCTTTGCTGTCTATATCCCAGATCTGGTACAAATCTTTTTTTTCCCCTTCGAAGGCATATTTTCGTTTCAGCACTCCTTCCCCTACCGAACGGCTTTTTAAGATTTCCACGAAAATTTCCGATGAGGAAGCCGGCACGCCGGGCAAATTGAGCACCGAAATCGGGGCATTTGAAAGCAAGCCTTTCAGTCCGGAAGGTTCGGCCTCGTCTGGTGGCAGCAGCGTGGTGGTAGCGCTGTAATATTTTGGCAGAAAAAAACTGAACACGCTCACAAACAGCGCGACCAACAGGGTGTTGCGCAAGATCATGCGGCGGTGCTCTACAAGGATATTCACGTAATCCAGCAAATTGATTTCATCCACTGAATGGTTCAGGTTTTGCTGTGGTGGGTTCATAAATTTTCAGCGCTTACTCGCGGTATCGATGATTAAGTAAATGGAAGCTAATTGCGCCATCACGGTAATACTTTGCAGAAGGACTGGCCAGAATTTTTTGTCGGATTTACGCGGTACCCAGATGACGTCCCCTGGATGAAATTCGTTTATATCTTCGTCGTCCAGCACTTCGCCCGACACTTTGATGACTTTGGTTTTTTTGAGGTCGGCATCCCAGGAGGCGCCGCCGGCTCTGGCCAGATAATATTTCAAAGGCGCTCCCGGCGAATACGTCACCCCGCCTTCGTGAGCCACGCGGCCGGTGACCATGACCACCGTGGGCGCCTTCGGAATCACGACGACATCGCCGTTCTGTAAAATGACATCCTGCGTCTGGTCGTTTTGCAGCATGAGTTTCTCGAAATCCACTACCAGTCGGTTGACCTCGTTGGTGTTTTGCCGCATGACCAGATATTGATACTCCAGGTCGCTCATTTCTTCGCGACGCATCTCTTTGAGACGCTCAAACTCCTTGTCTAAATTGCTGCGATTGAATCGCCGGACAACCGTGGCATCCTGCAAAAAAGCTTCGTCCGTAAAACCGCCGGCCTTTTTTAATATTTCACTCAAATAAGTACGGTCTTCAATGATGGAATAGCGGCCGGGAAACCGAACCTCGCCTCTGACTTCCACGGTCTGCCCGAACTCCCATTCCGGAATCTGCCGAATAAACACCTGATCGTCTTCTTCTAAAATGATGTCGGTGTGTCCGTTGGTAGGATTGTTCAAATCCTGCAGGTTGACTTTAAGATATTTGGTTGCCTTGCCCGGATCGATTTTCGCGACCTCGGCTTGCAGGGTGTACGCCTTGCGCGTCAGATTGCCGGCCTTTAAAATGAGATCGCTCAAATGCATGTTGTCCTCCAGATCATACAAACCGGGCTTGCGGATTTCACCAAAAATGGCCACCTTGCGTTCGTGTATTTGATCCAATTTTGAATACACTTGCACTTTGTCGTCGTTTTTAAGTAAAAGGTTGTCCGTGCTGTCGCCAGCCATAATTTTTCTGAAATCGACATAGTGCAGTGTTCGAGAGCCGTCCGGCTGCAGCCGGCTGATTTCAATTTTATCGAGAAAGGCGTATTCGGTAAAACCGCCGCCTAAATCGATTAGATCCGTTAAACGCTCCTGCAGTCCCGATTTCAGCTCAAAGATGGATGGCCGTTTGATTTCGCCTTCGATGGAAACCTGATTCTGCACCAGCGGAACAAAGATGCGATCGCCGGCTTGAAGAAATTCGTCGTATTTGTTGTCACCGCTCATCAAAAACCGATACAAATCCACGGAAACGAACTCCCTGGAATCGCGAATCAGCCGAATGTCGCGAATGGAGCCATTTAGCGTCGGTCCACCGGCGGTGATGATGGCGTCCAGCACAGTGTTCACCGCATTCAATACGTACTTGCCAGGTCGCAGAACTTCGCCCACCACCGCCACCATGACGTTTTTCGGCTGCAGCAGCATCAGATCGAGTTTGAAATTGTCGTAGTATTTAGAGAGCTTTCTCAACAGCAGCGCATTCAATTCGTCCATGGTTAAGCCCCAGACATAGATGACGCCAACCGGCGGAATGAATATCTTGCCTTCCACATTCACCGTGACTTCGAGATTTTCCTGCACTTTCCCCAGAAGAAATACCCCTATTTTGTCCCCGGGTCCCAATTTGTATTCAGGCGGCAGGATAAAGATTTCGGAGCCTTCACCGGCCAGATTGCTCAGGTCTTTTTTGAACAGCTCCACTCCAAAAATCGAAAGCGGTTTGTTTTGAACCTGCTCCGATTGCGGAGCGGTGATTGTGCGGTTGAAAATAGTTCGATAATCGAGATTGGATTGCGGTTGTACCTTAGAGGTATCTGACACAGAATTAAGGTGAATTTGGGATGGGCTCGATTGGGAGAAAATGAAGATGAATAATATCAGAATTGAACCGAAAAACTTCCTGTTCATTATAATCCAAGTTTAATACATATAATCCTTTAGCAAGAAAAAATATACTAAATATAATCATCACAGTCAACATTAATTTCAGAATTTAAATAAATAAGGCCAGGTAGTTTCATCAGGACTACCCGGCCTATCTACGAGGGAGGAAGAAAAATTCTATCGAATGAGAGTCATCTTACGCACCCGGCGTTCACGCGAAAGGTTGACCAAAATGTTGCCGTTCACGATGTTCTGACTCACTTCTAAGCTGTAAATATACACCCCGGTGGGCACTTGCTTGCCATGTTTATTGGTGCCGTCCCAGATAAATGAATGCAGCCCTCTATTCAGCTCGTCATTTACCAGCGAGCGCACCAACTGCCCCAGAGGATTGTAGATATTCAACTCGACTTTGCGCTTTTCATCCAGGAAAAAGCGAATTTCTGTTTCCGGATTGAACGGATTCGGGTAATTTTGAAACAACGAGAACGATTCTGGCAGGGGACCGTCACCGGGCGGTGGATCATTCGTTGTGAATTTGTAGCTCAGCTGATTGTTCGAGGTGATTTTATTACCGGAAAAATCCTCCACATTGATTACGGTGACTGTGTAATCTACGCCGTTTTGGTGGGTGGAAGTAAGCAAATGTACGGTGGTTAAATTTGCGTCTCGCACCGCCCCGATGATCTCGATGTTGTTTGTGATGGAATAGTTGTTGATGTTTTCAGAGGATGATTTTTCCACCGGTTCGCTAAAATTGATATCGATCTGAGTGAGGCCTTTTTTGGAAACCGAAATCAATTGTGGCGGTGTGGTATCACTGTTGTTGTTGCCCGATTCCCATTTGTAGGTGTAGGTGTTGTTGTTTTGAATGGCGTTGCCAGCGACATCCTTCACGCCGCTGACGGTCAACGTATGCGATGTATTCGCACTGTGAGCCGAGGTGGTCAATTGCACGATAGATTGATTGTCCTTTAGTTGCGCTCCGGTAACCCGCACAGAATTGTTGATGGAGTAATTGCTGGCACGGTTTGCCGAATTGGGATCCAGGGCTTCGTTAAATACCACATCTACATGACTTTCATCCACGGCGACGGCGTAAATGATACTTGGCGGGGTGCTGTCGCTGTTGGGATTCGGTAAACTAAAATTCTGGGCTGTGCCGGCGGCAATCACGTTTCCACTGAGGTCCTCAACATGGCTGATGGAGAGCGTATATTCCTGGCCCCGGTTGTAGGCGCTTGTTATCAAATGCACCGTTTTTTCATCGGCATCCAAAATGGCGCCCAAAACTTGCACGCCGTTGCTGATGGAATAATTTGAAGCGTTTTCTGCGGAAGCCTTGCTCACGGATTCAGAAAACATGACGTCGATTTGCGTTTCGCCTCTCGGCACCACAGCCACCAGCTCCGGTGCGTTGGTGTCGGTATTAGCAGAATTAATGAAGGCGCTGACTTCGTTCGAAAAGGCGCTCTCATTGCCGGCGACATCGTAAGCCTTTACCGCGAAGTAATAGGTCTGTCCACCTTGCAGATTTGAAATTTGGTGTGAAGTTAAATTACCCACATCGATGATCTGGCTGTAATTTTGGCTGACGGTTCCGTAATAAATTTTGTAGCCGGCTAAATCGCTTTCCGTGTTAGCATCCCAGGTTACGGTGGCGCTGCCTGCGAAGGCCATGGAAGAAGCCATTACCGAAATAAACAGAATGATTCCGAAAATGGTTAGTCTGTCCTTTGTAGTAATCATCATCCTAACAGCTCCTTTCAATTCGTATTCAACATTGTGGTTAGCTACTGGCAAAGGATATGCCACGTATTTAATATCCATCCTATTTCATTGTAATATTTGAATTTATACTGAGTCTGGTTTCGGGTTTATTTTAAAATTACTTAATATAATTACAGCCCGGTAATACGATAATGTAATATCTGAAAAATGAAATTGGGAAACCGGTTCCCTGATGGGATGTGGCTTCAAAATTGAATTCTCTCTCAATTAATTCTCTGCTGTCAAATCTTTTTCTTTGCAAAATTGTAAAGTATCCATTTCGCTCAGCTATCTTCCAAAATGCGCATTCTGAACGATTCCTCGCAGCGGAAGAAACGAAAAATCCCGTGCTACAAAGTGCGATAAAATAAAAAAACGATGTAAGTCAGAGATTCTTCAGCCGCAGTGTTTATCCCATCGCCAGGTTCAGAGCAGGCTCTGAACTCCTTCGCAGGACTCAGCCTGCAGAAAATTGAATTTCGAGACTTTTTTGAACAGATCTGTGATCTCCATTTTTAGGGGTTCGATCAACAAATATGAGGAAATTATGACTGGAGATGGAAGGAATTGCAAAAAAAAGAGGAATCAAACAACTGATTCCTCTGGTGAACGATGGAGCATCTATTTACCAATAATTGGAAAATTATGTAGTGTCTGAACGAAAACTACCCCCTCCTCCTGAAGGCCTCCTGGCCGAGGGTGAATTCCTGCTCAGCTCGGCGGGGCCTGTCCTGAGCCTTGTCGAAGGGCCTGTCCTGAACCTTGTCGAAGGGACGCCTTCGCGAAGAGGTTTAGAAATCGTGCATTTTTCGAGTTTTCGTTCAGACACTATGTATTCTTTTTCCAGGAGGGATGGGTGATGTCGTACTGATTGATTTTGTAATTGAGGGCGCGAGGCGAAACTCCTAACAAGATGGCAGCGTCTTTTTGAATCCAATTGCTCACCTGCAGCGCCCGCAAAATGGTTTCCTTTTCAATTTCAGCCAGATTCAAGGTATCGAAGCTGATGAGTTCGCCATCGCTGTGCCGGCGTCGGTCGCGTCCACCCGCCGCGAAATAATCCTTGCCCGGCATGGCCAAATCCACCGGGGTGATCATATTGCCATCTTCGGCCACTAGAACCGCGCGCTCGATCAAATTTTTCAGCTCGCGAATATTTCCCGGCCAGGAGTGGTTTTTCAACAACGCGGTGGTTTCAGGGGTAAATCCCGGCACATTTTTTCTGATTTCCTGTGAAAACTTTCTACGAAAATAATCTGCAATAATCAGAATATCTTCCCGCCTCTGACGAAGCGGCGGTACCTGCAGGGTGACCACATTCAGGCGGTAGTACAAATCTGCGCGAAAGTTCCCGGCCTCGATTTCCTCCATCAGCTCTTTGTTGGTGGCGGCAATTACGCGCACATCGACTTTGATGGTGCGGTTGCCGCCCAGCCGATTGAAAGTTTGATCCTGCAAAACCCGCAGGATTTTCGCCTGGGTGGTCAAATGCATATCGCCGATTTCATCCAAAAACAGCGTGCCGCCATCGGCTTGTTCAAATTTACCAATGCGAGTTTGATACGCCCCGGTGAAAGCCCCCTTTTCGTGTCCAAAGAGCTCGCTTTCCAATAAGTTTTCCGGCAGCGCCGCACAGTTGACCTTGATAAAAGGCTTATCCGCTCGCAGGCTGATAAATTGTATAAGACTGGCAATCAGCTCCTTGCCAGTGCCGGTCTCGCCGTGGATCAAAATAGTGGCGTTGCTTTTGGCTACCTTTTTAACCAGATTTAAAATGTCTTTGATCTCTGGACTGCTACTGACCAAAGGATAATGGAAATCAAAGCCGTAATTCTTTCCCCATTCAGATTTTTCGATATTTGCGTAATCGGTTTCTTTCATTATCGAATGCCGCTTAATCTCCTCAAATAACCGCATGTTATGAGCTTTGTCTAAGTATTTATCGACCACAGCAACTGACATCTTGAAATTATCCTCTCAATTTTTTATAAACCGTAATTTACGTGTACTGAGCCAGAATCGAATTGAGCACTTCACCTGCATCTAACTCGGCAATCAGAATGAACTGACCAAATTGTTAGTTGAATTGAGCAGGGTATTTGCAAAGACTATGCCACCGCCCAAAATGGGTAATTTCGTAAATTTTCGCGGAATCGCTTAGGAATAAAATTTGAGGAAGGAATTTTTTTAACTGTCTATTAATTCAGTTATTAACAATTCTGAAATTTTTGTTAAAATGAGTATTTAGATATTACGGCATTATTTTTTTTACCCTGATTCTCATTTCACATTCAGTAAAATCGGTTACTTTTCGATCACGTGGTTTAAATTTACACAGGTTTCCATTTATAGCTTGTCAATTACGGGTAGTTTCTGCCGTGTAGATTTCCTGAACCGGGGATGTTTAACCAACTCTTTTTTCAAGTGTTCGACGGAATAAATCGCCTCTGTTTTGAGCCAGCCATTCTGCTTGAGTTTTTGAACGATCACTTGCAACCGCGGCCGCTCCAAGCCGAGAGATTGCAACAATTCGCTATCCTTGAACAAATCGCGAATCGAGCCATCGAACCGCATTTGACCTTCGTTGAGTACCAGCACGCGCGATGCCAGTATGCCGACCAGGTCCAAATTGTGGGAAATCAGCAGGAGGGTTTTACCCCGGCTGTGAAAATCGTGCAGGATGTCGAGCATGACGTTCACACCTTTGTGATCCAGGCCGGCAGTGGGCTCATCCAAGATCAGCATTTCGGGCTGCATGACCAGAACTCCGGCCAGCGCCGCCCGCCTTTTTTCGCCTTCGCTCAATGAAAACGGTGAACGCTCCGCAAAGGTCTCAAATTCGAGCTGAACCCTCTCCATGGCAGACCGAACCCTTTCTCGGATCTCCGATTCATCTAAACTTAAATTTTTAGGGCCAAAGGCGATATCCTCATAAACAGTCTCAGCAAATAATTGCTTTTCTGGAAATTGAAATACCAGCCCAACTTTGCGTCGCAGGGAAGTTAGGTTGCATTCCTTCCCCCAGATATCTTTTCCTTCAAACACAACTCGGCCGTGGTCCGGCTTTAACAGGCCGGTGAAGTGCTGCATAAGGGTTGTTTTGCCGGAGCCCGAAGGCCCGATCAAACAGACAAATTCTCCCGATTGAATTTGGACATTTATCTCCTTCAAAGCACATTTTGTGGAAGCGCCAAACGATTTATAAGTGAACGACAAATTTTCAATCTTGAATTTCATCAGACGAAAAGGGCCGCATAGAGGTGACAGAGTTGAGAGCGAAAATCATGGCATCAAGCATTGGACAGCACTTTGCCCTGCGCCAGTTCCAGATGCAGATCTTCGGCGTTAAGCTTGTTCAAACTGGCCAGAATTTGTGCTTCGCGGATGGCAAAATTATCGGTCATTCCGGCGATGTGGTCGCATATCAATCTAAAAAACTGTCGATCATTTTGCATCCTTTGAAGCTGCTGCTCCACCAGTCGGTTTTTAACTGAAAAGGCCTCTCGCTTATCCTGAAAATATTTTGCCAGCACATATTCTGGCAAGAGCGTTGGTTCCAAAAAATACGCTTCAAATAATCTAAACAGCAGTTTCCTTCCCAATTCATCCGACCATTTCACTCGGGAAAAATCGATGATTTCTTTATAAATGAATTTGTTGAGCTCTTTTTGCAGGGGGTCGGTTTCCGGGCTGAACTGCACCAGCTCCCGGTCAAACTCGGTCATATCTCCATGCTGCTGAGCGTATTCCGATAAATTCACCAGGGTTGTGCGAATCACATCATCCACCAGATAGTTGATCAATCCGCGGATAAGCAATCCCTGATAAACCTGCCGGTCACGCTGCTCCAGTGTAAATATATTCATTTTTTTTTCAATGAGTTGAATGACTTTCAGGCGCTTGACTTTTTGAAGTTCAACCAGACCCGCGCGCAAGCCGTCTTCCAGGTCGTGGGTCCTTTGGGCGATTTCATCGCAAATGGCCACCACCTGCCCTTCCAGAGAAGAGGCGACGTCGCGTTCAAAGCACAAACCCGTCAAATTGAAATCGGGGTAATCAAAATGACCGCGTTTCAGGCGTGTATGTTTAAGAATTCCCTCTCGAACAGACGCGGTCAAATTCAACCCCTGAAAATCGTATTTCTGTTCTAACCAGTCCACGATTCGAATGCTTTGGTAATTGTGTTTAAATCCGCCAAAATTTCTCGAGGTTTTTTGTCCCGAAAACTTCAATTGTCCGGAAAGAATTTGATTCAGAGTGACTTCACCCAGATGACCGAAAGGTGTGTGCCCGAGATCATGCCCCAGAGCAATGGCTTCAACCAGGTCTTCATTTAATCCCAGGGCTCTGGCGATGGTGCGGGAAAGTTGGGCTACTTCCAGGGTATGGGTAATGCGGGTTCGATAGTGATCGCTTTCCGTGGTAAGAAAAACCTGGCGCTTGTGTTTCAAACGCCGGAAGGCACGCGAATGAATGATGCGGTCGCGGTCGCGCTGAAAGGCGGTTCGGTAGTCGTGTTCCGGTTCCGCATGCAATCGGGTAGCATGCTTGCCCGCGCTTCGTCTGGCATACGGCGACAGCACGCGATCTTCCAGGGCTTCTAATTTAGTACGATCGTAAATCTCATATTCATGTGCCGGCTGCAATTGCAATTATCTCCCGTGTATAATATCTCACCTTGAATTAGCAACATCCAATCTAAATTAATGCCTGAACGAAAACGACCTTGTCTTCCCGAAGCCCTCCTGGCCGAGGGGGTATTCCTGCCTGGCTTGGCGGGGCCTGTCCTGAGCCTTGTAGAAGGGCCTGTCCTGAGCCTTGTCGAAGGGACGCCTTCGCGAAGTGGTTATTAAAGCGTCCATTTTTCGAGTTTTCGTTCAGACACAAATTAAGTGAAATATATTCAGCTTTGTAATTAATTCGTTTCTATTTTTGGATGATAGATGACAATTGCTGAGTTGTTGGAGGAATGTAAAAAAAAGAATCCGACAACCAATCTCCGAGCTCCTTGGATCAAATACCGCCGTCCCTTATGACACAGCCGATCACCGTTTTGAATCTTCCTTAAAGACTTGTGCCTGGAAAATCATGATTTCTGCCTCTGGATTTTTCCAGTCATTTTTTTTTAAACCAGCCTTCAAACATACGTGTTCTAAAAAAGTCTGGCGATCCCACTTATTGTTCACCGCCACCTGTGGCAAAAGTAACCCCTGCGATTTGCCATGTGAAATAAATAATCCATGCCGTTTGATTTTGATTTTTTTGATCGACTGGATTTTTTGCATGGGAGAAATGACTGAAATTTCAATGATGATTTCGGGAAGTTCGTTCTCGCTCAAGGGAGGAAACCGGGGATCGCGGAAAGCGGCTGCCACCGCCACCTCTTTAATGGTTTCATAGAGTGGTTTGTAACTCTGCACGAATCCGATACAGCCGCGGAGCGAATTGTTTTTGAGCAGCGTCACAAAGGCCCCGCGTTCTTCGCTCAAACGCGGCGATTGATTTTCAAAAGCAGCAGGATCTTCCCCGCGCAAATTTGCCGCGATGGATTCTCGTGCAAATTTTAATAGCGTTTTTTGTTCAGCTTTTGAAAGATAATGAGAATAAAATTTTTTTAACAAAGCTTACCACCTCCCGGAGGTAACTTTGTTGACATGGCCAGACATTTCAATTAGTTTAGATTTCCAAATACGGCCGCCAAATATCCTACCACTGCGCCATGTTCGCCAGTAACATCCCCGGAATTTTTGTAGATCAAAACTTTTGAAGACCGTGCGCCCGATTGTTTGCTCGCAATCATGGCCGCGAGGATGGGGCCGCCGCCGCAGGCTTCAATGGTGCCATCATCCAGCGCTTGTTTAAAGCGTATTTCATCGTACGAATTGAGGAGATCACAGGTGCGTTCATCCAACTCTTTCGCCTCCGAATAGGGATGATGATGCGATAAATCGGAACTGGCCACGATGATAGAAGGAACGTTTTTAAGTACTTCTGCGAGCGCTTTGCCCAACAGTTGACAATTCTCAAAAGTCTGGTCACCCATGACGATGGGGATGATGGAAATATGCGGTAAGACTTTCTGCAGGAATGGCAGCTGCACTTCCAGCGCGTGTTCATTTCGGTGGCCGGCCCACGATGAAACGATCCGTTCATCCTGGGAGATCAAGTTTTCTGCGTATTCTTCAGAAATTGGAATTTCTCCCAGCGGAGTTTTGTAGCACCTTCCATTAAACACCGAAACGCCTTTGAAATATTCATGGTGACTCGGTGAAATAATGGCAACCACGGAACAGGTGCTATCTTTTAACAATTTGTATGCGGTGGCAGCAACCCGTCCCGAATAGATGTAACCGGCATGCGGACAAATCAGGGCTTTGATCTCACCGCGGACCTCTACTGTTTCGGACTGCTCCATTAAATGCTCAATCTCATCGCTCAAAACAGACGGATCGCCTGGATAAAACAAATCTGCTACGGCAGGAAGACGCACATCTTCCCTTTGAATTAACATCATGATTTATCCCAGTAATTAAGTGGTTCCAAAATGAATTTAATAAAATTATCGCTTATGTCAAGAAAAATTTGTTCAGGGTGTCACAGACCTAAGACCGCATAAAATCAAGAAAAAAAAGGAAACGCTTCATTCCGGCAACTGCATCGGACCAGTCAAAACACCTACTCAGACTCATTCTCGAAAAAATCCAGAATAGCGCCGGAAACGTCTTCAATGCGCGTAATCTGTTTAGCTGCCCGCATTCGACCTTTCCCCCAAAGAACGGTGGGAACAAAATTGTGGGTGTGTGTGGCCACACTTAAATCCTCGAAATTGCCGTGGTCGCTGCTTATTAAAACCAAATGCTCGCTCAAATCGATTCGATTTAGGACGGTTTTTAAAAAGGTCGTGAGTTTTTGCAATTCCGATTTCGCCCAGGCCATATCCTGTTGATGGCCGATAAAATCCGTGAGAATGTACTCGAATAAACAAAAATCAATTGTTTCACTGATGTTTGCCAGGATTTCTGCGGATTGTTCTGCACTGCGAATGGGCACCGCATATCCAAGTCTGGCGAGAAATTCATTGGTGAGATCGTGAGATATGGCCCGGTCGTGCAGTAAATCCTCGTTCAACATGCGGAAAGGAAAATGCGACGCTCTAACCGACCAGGTGGTTGCCGAAATTTGCCGATTAGAGCGCTGGAAATATTCAGGAGTAAAGGCGTTGGCAAAGGTGGCGGTTTTGCCCATTTTCTGCAATTTCAGAAAAATGCTTTCTTTGGCCAAAATATTTCTTAAAGTAGGAGATGGGAATCCGGAAGCATGCCGTCCCAGAATTTTTGAAGCGTTGATACCCGTCAAAAGCGCTGTTTGACCGGTTGCACTCTGCGGCAGGCCTTTCACACCCATTGCCGGATCCGTTTGCACAACAATGCCATTCAGGGGCACGGAAGTCTCAGTATGATTGCTGAAAATGGAAAGATACGGCGTAAAAAATCGTGCAAAAGGATTTTTCGTTTGGTTGAATTCGCCGATTCCGATACCGTCGATGAAAATGAATAAAACAGACATGGATAATAAATGACTCAAGTTTCGCACTTAGATAATTTAAACAAAAACAAATAAGGTCAAGCTGATG
>JBHHXN010000147.1:0-13248 GCA_046757025.1 bacterium | reverse complement strand
CGCAGCACCAGAAACCTTTACGCTGTCCCAGAATTATCCCAATCCGTTTAATCCAACCACAACAATTAACTTCACAGTGCCCAGGAAATATATCGGTGGAGTGAAGGTCAGCTTGAAAATTTATAACATCAAGGGACAAATTATGCGCACTTTAATGGATGAGGACAAAGCTCCGGGTGTTTATTCAGTGCTGTGGGATGGAAAAAATAATCAGGGCGAGTGGCTTTCCTCCGGACTTTATTTTTACACGGTGCATGTTGGTGAGTTTACGGCAACACGCAAAATGATGTTTTTGAAATAGTGACAAATGGCAATTTATTTATATGACCGTCATCTCTGAGATGACGGTCATAAATTATGCAATTTTGTAGTACTTGATTGAAGACCCTCACTTTTTTTCAAAACCATAATTCCAATAAAAGAAAAAACATGATTGTTTCCCCCTTTTTATTTTTTCCTTGAAACTTAAGGTACTTTTAATTAAGTAATTAGGAAACTTTCAATATTCTCAAAACTTATGCAAATAAAATTGATTCGTTCAATGAGCATAATCTTTCTTTCTGTTTGTTTACTATTTTCTTTTAGCAGCTTGGGAATAGCCCAGAACCTCAAGCTCAAATTTGAACGCCTCACCCATGATCAGGGTTTATCTCCAAGTATTGTTAATTGCATCTTTCAGGATAGTAAAGGATTTATGTGGTTTGGTACAAATGCTGGACTGAGTAAATATGATGGCTACCGCTTTACGACTTATAAACATGACTCCAATAATCCGAAGAGTCTGAGCAGAAATGAAATTCGAGCAATTGTTGAAGATACATCTGGTGCGCTGTGGATTGGTACTTACGGCGGCGGTCTGGCACGCTTTAATCGCGAAACAGATTCTTTTAACACCTTCAGACATCGAGAAAACGATCCTTACAGTTTAAGTGACGATTATGTATTATCTTTATTGGTTGATCCGTACAACAAAAATGTGCTCTGGATCGGAACGGAGGGCGGCGGGCTGAACCGACTCATATTAAGTACCGATTCAACGACCATAGAACAGCATTCAGAAACCACAAAATTCACACATTGGCGCCACGGTCCCGAAAATCCTGACAGTGTAAGATCCAATGCAATAGCTTGTATTTATGCAGACCAATCTGATGTGCTCTGGCTAGGACCGGAAGGGGGTGGTCTGGTCAGGTTTGATCCTCAAACAGAAACCTTTAAACATTGGATTCATGATCCTCGAAATCCCAATAGTTTGAGCAATGATTGGATAAATGCCATATGTGCAAATCGATCTTCTGAGGACAGTGCGAATATATATAGAAAAGTACTCTGGCTGGGAACACATGGCGGCGGTCTCAATCGATTCGACTTGCAAAAAGAAACCTTCACCCACTGGTTAAACGAATCAGACAATCCATTAAGTTTGAGTAATAATTATCTCAATTCTCTATATGTAGATAATTCAGGCCTGCTCTGGATTGCAACGGATGGAGGCGGCCTCAATTGTTTTAATCCAGAAACAGCAATCTTTACGCAATGGTTGACGGAACCTGGTAAACCAAGCAGTTTAAGTGATAATGAAGTCACTACCATTTTTGAAGATAGAGCCGGTGTTCTTTGGATTGGCACTTCTGGCGGAGGCGTTTGTAAGGTTGGGCGTAATCGTGGCGCCGAGAATAGATTTTTGCATTGGCTATATGTTACTGGTGACTCCAGTAGTTTAAGCAATAATGATGTCAGAGCTATATATGAAGACGAATCCGGCGCTATTTGGATCGGAACTTACGGCGGTGGATTAAATCAATTCGATCGCGAGACCGGCAAATTTAAACATTGGATTAGCCAACGCGGAGACATTGAGGGGTTGGGCATAGACATATATTATCCACAAGTCAACAACATCATCGCCATTTTTGAAGATTCATATAAGATACTCTGGCTTGGAACCTATGGCGGTAAATTCCTTCAATTTGATCGGAAAACGAAAAAGTTCGTCCCCTGGCCTTACGCCTACGGCATCCACACTGTTTTCGGGAAAGGTTTAAATCAAAAGTATGTCCTATCTTTTTTTGAAGATACAACCGATAGTAGCAGTGTTTTGTGGATAGGGACGCATGCAGGCGGGTTGAATCAAATGATTTGGGATGGCAAAAAAAAAGTAATGTTTAATCATTTTGTCCATGAAGCTGGAAAACGTGAGGGACTCAATAATAACGATGTTCGTTGCTTTTATGAAGATCAAGCCGGAAGGCTCTGGTTGGGTACCGGCGGCGGTGGGATAAATTTATTCAATCGAGAAACCGGTACAGTTACACATTGGATAAACAATCCCGATGATTCTACAAGTTTGAGTAATAATTTTGTGCAGTGTATTTTTGAAGACAACTCCGAAACCATCTGGGTTGGTACTGAAGGAGGACTCAATCGATTCGATCCGAAAACTAGGAGATTTAATAGATATACTGAAAAAGATGGACTGCCCAATGACAATATTTGCGGTATCCTTGAGGATGCGAGCGGAAATCTTTGGCTGAGCACGAAAAAAGGAGTGTCAAAATTTAATCCGAAATCAAAAACATTTCGAAATTATGATGTGTATGACGGATTACAAAGCAATGAATTCAATCGAGGTGCCTTTTTTAATAGTCGCAACGGAGAGATGTTCTTCGGGGGTGTTAATGGTTTTAATAGTTTTTATCCCGATAGTATTGAAGATAATCCGACTATCCCTCCTGTAGTAATTACCGATTTCCAAATCGCCAACAAAACCATAAAAATTTCTCCCGACGGCAGTACACCTTTAATAAAACATATTTCTGAAACTGATGAAATTGTGCTTTCCTATAAAGATGATGTTTTTTCCTTCGAGTTTGCAGCGTTGGATTATAATAGTCCGGAGAAGAATGAGTATGCATATAAAATGGAAGGTTTCGATGAAGATTGGTATTATTCAGAAACACGGCGTTTTGCTACCTACACCAATCTTGATCCAGGGAAATACATATTTCGTGTAAAGGCTTCAAATAATGATGGGGTTTGGAATGAAACCGGGACTGCGATCAAAATCATAATCACACCACCATTTTGGCAAACCTGGTGGTTTCAAATCTTATTATTTGCTGCCATTGCAGGTACTATCATTCTTTTCCATAATTATCGGATATCTCGACGTCTGGAATTGGAGCGAATCCGCACACGCTTAGCTAGTGATTTGCATGATGACATCGGGTCAACTCTGACAAAGATTGCTGTACATTCGGAAATCATACAGACAACGAATGAGAACAGTAAAATCTTATCTTCTGCCAAAAAAATTGGCGAGATGAGTCGTGAGATTGTCACGACCATGAGCGATATCGTCTGGTCCATTGATTCCCGAAACGATACGATTGGTGACCTGCTCGATCGAATGCGTGATTTTGCAATGAATACGCTTTCACCAAAACAGATCAAAGTAACTTTTCAATCAGATGGACTGGATTGTGCCAAAATCCTGCCCGCAGGTATTCGACAAAATTTATATTTGATTTTCAAAGAAACCATTAATAACATCGCCCGGCATTCGTCTGCAAAAAACGTTCATATTCATTTAAATAATAAAGGTAGTGAATTTTATTTGACGATTTCAGACGACGGAAAAGGATTTGATGAAAGCAAAATACGAGTAGGTAATGGATTGAAGAATATGCGCATGCGAGCAAAACGGCTCAGAGCGGATTTAGTAATTTCACACCAGGACGAAACAAAAGTGATTCTAAAAATGAAAGCGGTGTAAAAAAGTTTCGTAACAATTCACCCCGTCGTCTCTCCCGCAGTTTTTAAAGCAGGAAGCCATTAATTTGGGTTTATAAATGGCATCAGCAGTTGATGAATTCTCAATTTATCCCATATTCATGGGATTTACACTTGTCAAAAAATGTGATATAATTGTACCATGATAAATGTCGCGATAATAGAAGATGACCACGAGGTGTGCCAGGCCATTCAGGGATATTTAAATGACCAACAAGAATTTTTGTGTGAACTGGTTGAAGGTTCTGTAGAAAAATTTATTGTCAAAATCAATGAAGATAATTTTCCTGATGTTATCCTCATGGATATAGGCTTGCCTGGAATGTCTGGAATTGATGGCATCAAATTGATCAAGGAGAAATTTCCAGATATCGACATTATCATGCTCACCATCTATGATGATTCCCATAAAATATTCCAATCCCTTTGTGCTGGTGCTTCAGGGTATCTATTAAAAAACAGGCCTTTTGCGGAAATCAAACAAGCAATAGAAGTTTTATATGCTGGCGGTGCTCCAATGACGCCGCAAATTGCCCGCAAAGTCATCGAGTATTTCCAACCACAAAAGTCTAAAAATTCTGAATCTCCCCTGACCGACAAAGAAAGAGAGATTGTAATTGGACTGGTCGATGGTTTGAGTTATAAAATGATCGCCGATCGCATGTTCATCTCCATAGAAACCGTCCGCACCCACATTAAAAACATCTACAAAAAACTGCATGTCCACTGCAAAGCTGAGGTTATCAGCAAATCCCTTCGGGGTGAGATTTGAATTTTTATAACTGATTTTTCTTAACCTTACCTCAGAAATAGTTACTCCACACTGTTCCCATACATTAATAAAATATCCCATGTACATGGTATTGATTAGTATGAATTATTTTGCAATTTTGAAATAAGTCAATTTACCAGAGAAATAACAAAACTCATAACGTGGCGAAGCCGCAAATGCAAATTGAAAATTTGAAATTGCAATATGCAAAATTAATTTATAAAAAGGGGGGGGATAAGAAAAACTATCAGCTTTGAATTTTGAAATTTGCATTTTTCACTTTGCATTTTGAATTTTTCATAAGGCTTTGGGGATATTTTGCATAAAAATGTAAAAGTTCGTGGTAATACTATAATGTCAAGTTTTGGCAAAATAAAGATGTTGTTTAAAAAAAAAGCTTTTGTTGTTGAAATAAAACATTTTTGGGTAATTGCGGACCCTTAAGCGTAATCTAAATAGTGTCCATCCGTAAAGAACCTTTTTTTGTCATTCCCGCAATCTTTAAGCGGGAACCCATTGGTCAGTTAGGCATGAGATTCCCGACAAGCTTGTCCCTGTATGTTTTAAGCAGGGAGCATTCGGGAATGCGATTACGGATGGACACTAAATAGAAATCAGATAAACTAACCTCAAACAAGGAGGCAAAGCCATGAATCGGACACTTTTTCTCTGCACACTGTTTTCCGTATTAACTGTGCCATTCCTTTGGGGGCAGGTTCCTCAAACCATCAGTTACCAGGGGGTGTTAACCGATGTTAGTGGCAACGTGGTCTCAGATGGCAATTACACCCTGACCTTCAAGCTGTACGAAGCGGCATCTGGTGGAACATCCATCTGGTCTGAGTCGCAGGTTGCAGCTATAAGCCATGGTATTTTCAATGTGAGGTTAGGAAGCGCGAATCCGTTGAACAGACCTTTTGATAAACCCTATTGGCTTGGCATCACCGTGGGCACAGGCACAGAGCTTTCGCCACGGATACAACTTACCGCCTCGGCTTATGGCTTGCAGGCGCGGTCGATAGTAGATAATGCTGTGACGAGCAACAAAATTGCTGATGGTGCGGTTACGACGTCAAAGCTTAATACAACGGGCGCATCTGCCGGTCAAGCTCTTATGTACAACGGTTCGAATGTGGTGTGGGATAAACCAGCGGCAACAGGATTGAGTTTGCCCTTCAAAGGGCAAGTTGGAAGTGAAGACGGGGGGGTTGAAGTTCACCAATTTGGGACAGGAGCGGCTCTTGAAGGTCTGAACCTGCATGGCCTTATGGGGTTCGCTGAGGGCCCTTTTACAGAATCTGCTGGTGTACGCGGCTTTAGTCATGAAGGCTACGGCGTGCATGGCTCAGCCGATGGTTTTGGCACCGGCGTCTTTGGACGAAGCGTCGATGGCAAAGCTGTTTGGGGCATAACTAGCGCAGCCCTGACCTCTGCGATATTCGGCGTTAATGAAGGTGGGGGTGGCGCCATAGAGGGCCACAACAATAGCTCGCTTTTTTCCGCAGTATATGGCGTCAACAGCGACGGCAACGGTGTGTTTGGCGTGAGTACCGGCAGCGGCTACGGGGTTTGGGGAAAAGGGACCACCGATTTCGGTGGCTTTTTCTCCAGTGATAATGACCACGCTGACCTGGGTCTTGGCGGCATCATAGGAAGAATCAATACCGACCCATCCATTCCGAACAGCGTCTTGATCCTGTCAAGCAACTATGATGTCATCGTGAGGCTTGACAATAATGGTGGAGAAAATGGCGTCTTCAGGGTTAAAAATTCTGGTGGGAATGACGTTTGTACGGTTGACGAGAACGGTAAGACCACCACCAAAGTCCTGGAGATAACCGGCGGCTCAGACCTCTCCGAACAGTTTGATGTAGTGGCGAATCAGGTCGGCGGAGCTAATTCTGCTCAGCAACAAATTCAGCCGGGCATGGTGGTCTCCATCGATGCGGAAAATCCCGGCAAGCTCGTGGTCAGCAGCCAGGTTTATGACCGCAAAGTGGCGGGCATCATCAGCGGCGCGGGCGGCGTTAAACCGGGCATGCTCATGGGACAATTCGGCTCAGTAGCCGATGGACAGTACCCGGTTGCTTTGACAGGCCGCGTCTACTGCTATGCCGATGCTTCCAATGGCGTCATTGAAGTAGGCGATTTGCTAACCACTTCTGAAACGCCCGGCCACGCGATGAAAGTGTCAGATCACTCACAAGCCAGCGGCGCCATCATCGGCAAGGCGATGACCCCGCTGACTCATGGTAAAGGGCTTGTCCTTGTGTTGGTAACGTTGCAGTAAGAGAGAGCGAACCATGAGAGAAATGGCAACAAATACAAGCGGACAAGGGGGGTGGCTGCTATCGCTTCGACGAACCGACCGGGATTTCGGAGTATTGAACCATAAATTAGCAGCGCGAACCGGAATCGCCATAACAGCGCTTTTTCTAACACTCTTTTGGAGAATTGGCATTGCCCAGGATGGCTACGAAAGCTACTTTCTGTATTTGGGCAATTATCCAAACGATGTCAATCCTGGATACCATGAAGACGTTCAGGGGATAACCCATGATGATAGCAACTGGTTTATCACGCAATCAGACGCAGACGATGAGGATCCTGCAGAACGGTCGTTATGGAAAATTCCGGTAACTCAAAATCTTGGCTCCGTCTCACCCCATACTCCGGGAGTTCTACGGATATCACTCGATGACATACCCGAGCTTGCCAGTAAAGGCTACGATCATTTTGGCGATCTTAGCTACTATAAAAATGAGAATCATGATGGCGAGGTGTATCTGGTCATACCGGTAACAAGAGGCCCAGCCGGGCTCTTGGCTGTTTTTCGAGCCCGAGATCTCGGTTTCGTCGGACATGCCGAGTTGAGTGGCGGTACAAGCGCGGGATGGTGTGCAATCGATCCCAACGGTCGCGTATATACCTCCGATTGGCAAGTCAATAAATGTGAGATATACAAATTGAGATGGGATCTTGTGCCAAACCAGGTGAAATTGCAGCCAAATGGTGAATTCGCATTTCTCGATGAATCCGGCAATTCGCTCACGCTCACGCATATACAGGGCGGGGTGATCTCAGAAAGTGGAAACCTGCTCTACATTGTGACTGGTTTTTATGATGACCATTATGCACACGATGGCATAAATGTTTTTGACATGCAAACCGGGCGCAGAGTAGCACATTCCACCGACGGCTATGGCTACTTCAATTACGACTTCAACCCCGGCACATGGCCTGGTGAATCGGAAGAGCCGGAAGGGAGCACCATCTGGGACCTGGACGACGGTAGAGCTCCGGGAATTACAGGACAACTTCATGTTCTTTTGCTGGATAATGACGCGAGTGCCGATGAAATTTACCTCAAGCATTATAGCGGAATCATCCATGTTGATGACGCCCATACGGGCAACGAGTATGGGTCGCCTTCTCAGCCTTTCAAAACAATAAGTAAGGCTTACAATCACTACCCGATCTGGGATGGCGCGCAAATGAAAATTAAGGCCGGCTTCTATCCGGAATCGTTGATTCTCTCCAAACGGATCAGGCTAATCGCCGAGGGAGGGACGGTCATAATCGGGAATTGATGTTCATTTTGGAGAAATTTAGTATGCAAAGCTTTCGCTATCATTTAAACATCATAGAGCTGACGGTCCCTTTGTTGTTGGGGATGTCAGCCAGTGCTATTGCCCAGAACGCCATTTATGTGACGAAAGCCGGCAGTCCCGATCCGGATGGCTCTCAGGCCAAACCGTATCAAATGGTCGAAGCCGGCATTGTCCGGACTTTGACTTCGCCGGCCCGCACTGTTGAAATCGCGGCCGGCAAGTATTACGAAACCTTCACGACAGACACGCCGGTTGTTTTAACGGCTGCCGGCGGCAGCGCTGTCATCGGGAAGCTCGGCTATCAGGCGGCGACGACGCTGGAGATTATTATCCTGAATACCCACCTGGCCGGAGATGAGGTATTCATGCCGAGCTGGCAAGATTATGAGCGTGCGGACGACATCGCCGATTTTTTCGGCGGCCCTAACCCCAGCCCGGATGTTGTCGGTTTTCAAGAGATCTGGGACGAAGACCTGTTTTTCGGCGGCGATGGCGCCAATGGAATCCGTCCACGCTCGGGATACCCTCATGGTGATCACGGGGACATAGAAGGAGACATTCTCAACTCGGGACTTGCATTAATGAGCAAGTACCCCCTGGTTGGTTTTGCGCAGGTGGAGTATGAAGAGGAGGCAGGTACCTTTGAACCAAACGCGGCCAAAGGCTGGGTGCAGGCGACGATTTACAAGAATGGCTTCGCCATTGGCTTGTTCAACACGCACACCCAGGCAGACTATAGCAGCAGCGACCTCGAGGCGCGTTCTGCACAAATAGCCCAACTCCGGGACGCGATCGCCAACTATCGAGCCTCGCATCCTGATCACGTGGTATTTGCCATGGGCGACTTCAATGTGTACGGCGAGCAGTCTGAGTACTACAACGTGCTCATTCCGCGAATGGGCGCTCAGGCCGGCGGCCGGGATTCGGATCGCAACAGCCCGGGATTCGATTTTACCGGCGCCCAACATACGACGTACTGCGACTGCAATCCACTGGCAACGTATTTCGACGATGAAGCGGTCAGCGGCCGCCTTGACTACATCTTCTACCTCCCCAGTCACGCCGGCTCGGTCGAGGTCATCCCCACAACTGTGGAAGTCTTGCCGTTTATCGGCCGCACCCTGAGCGAAGATGGCTTGACGACCAATCAATCATCAGACCACTGGGGCCTGTATGGGAAATACAAGCTGATCCGCCGCTAGGTTGCAAAGCCAAAGAGGCAGTCGAGTCAAAAATGGATTCGAAATATTTCATGATACATCTGCTGTGGGCGGTAATGATTCAACTCCAGCACCTGAGAATGAGGAGTGATAAGATGAAAATAGCAAAGGCATTTGTATTGGCTTGCGTTCTTGCGCCACTGGCAACCCCGCACGAGGCAGCGGCGCAGGCTTTGTATGAATCCTACTTTAACTACACTAGCACGCGTCCCGATGAGGCGGAAACAAACTACGCTGGTAACGTCCAGGGTTTGGCGCACGACAAAAACAACTGGTTTATTTCCCAGGAGTGGGGTTTGTGGAAAATACCCGTTAACCTTGACCTGGCCGGGCCCATAGCCTGCGGCGTTTCCGGAGTGGCTTGTGGGAATCTGAATAGTATAAATGCCTATAATCATGTTGGTGATATCGACTACTACCAGTACAACGAGTCCACCGGATTTCTACTTCTTGCACTGGAAGATAAGGACAGAGCCGTGCCCCCTGCCGTAGCGGCTTTCAATCCCGACAATCTTCAGTACATCGCTCATGCAACTCTAAAGTTGCCGCAGCATTTGTCCCAGCCAGGGAATGCGCCATGGGTTGCCGTGGATGTGAATGGGCTGGTTTATGCGCCTCATGAAGATGCGCCTGGATGGGTATATATTTATGATCTCGACTGGCACGCTTTGGCGCAGAATGGCACCATGTCTCTTCAATATGCTGGCGAATTGCGGCTCCTTGACGAATCCGGCTCACCTTTGTTGATAGGTGGTCAGGGCGCAACATTCTCGGAGAGTGGAAAACTGCTCTATATGAATAATGGGTATTTCGGCGATTATGATACTCACCAAGACGGAATCAGTGTGTTCGACATGCAGACGAAACGCAGGATCATCAAATCCACCAGGGATGGCGCGCAGCCGTTCTGGTACGGTTATGACCCTGATTGCAGTCCGCCATTTGGCAGCAGTCAATGCGAAGAACCAGAAGGGCTTACCATCTGGGATCTGGACGACGGCCGGGCGCCAAACATTTCAGGGCAACTCCATGTTCTGTTGCTCGATAATGACATAAGCGATGACGTCTATATCAGGCATTATACCAACAAGATTTACGTCAACTACGCGTACAGCGGAACAGAACGGGGAAAGCCCAATCAACCGTTCGATACCGTCGTCGAGGCATACGCGATGGCCTGGGACGGGGCTCAAATCAGTATCAAGGCAGGTACCTACGCAGAATCGTTAATTCTTTCCAAGCGCATAAGATTGGTTGCTAAGGGAGGAACCGTTCGCATCGGTAACTAATGTTATTTTCGGAGAATATATCATGCAAAGATACCGTTTTTTCATAGGAGCTATCATCCTGATTGCCGGAATGCACTCGTCACTGGTTCGCACAGCCTACGGACAATTGTGGCGCCAGTTCGCCCATCCCAACCAACCACACCCTGGTGTTAACGGCGCTATTACAACGCCTGAACTTTTTGCCAATCAGAATACCGTGGTCGAGCGCCCGCTTTTGGTGGTGCTGATGGAATTCACAGACGTTCAACATCAAGCGGCGCACGATGTGGCTCACTTTGATGATCTGTTTTTTGGCCAGAACCGGGCGAATGGCAGGCCAAGTGTTGCTGAAATTTACAGAGAAAACTCCAATGGGCGTTTGCTGCTGGTGCCGGCAACGGACGGCGACCTAGATGGGACAAAAGACGGCATTATTGGCTGGCGTACCACACAAGCCACCTATGGCGATTATTGCTGTGATTTGATCGAAATTCAGCAGAAACGTGCGGAAGCGATCAGAATTGCCGACCCTCTATTCGATTATGCGATTTATGATATGCCGCCGCGTGGCAACGGCGACAGCGTGATTACCAAAGATGAGCTGGCTGTTATTCTGGTCAATGCAGCTGCCAGCGGTGGCGCCAACGTCCGGGCCACGAATCCCAGCCCGGTGCCGGTAGAAGGAAATAAGCTCAATGTCAGCCAGGCAATCGCGGCTGCCACTGAACATGAGCATGTTGGCACCATGGCCCATGAGCTGGGCCACCAGATTCTCGGCTTGGGAGACTTGTACGAGGCGACTCCTAACACGCACGTTGCAGATGGTTATCTCGTCAATAATAATACCGACTGGCTTCCGCCTCCGCCAGGGCCATATAGTTTTATGGCGCTGTATCCGGAGTGGCGCATTCTCCATTTAGATCCGTGGGCTAAAATCCACCTGGGTTTCGTCAAGCCACTGATTGTCACCCACGATGGGACTTACACTCTTTATGATGCAGAGACCGAGCGAACTTTTCCGCTGCAGGATAGCCAGCCCGAAGCAATTATTATCTACGATCCGCTCCAAAATGATCCTTATAAGGAATATTTCATTTTAGAAAATCGCAACCAGGAGGCGTTGGATGATCAGGGACTGGCCGTCTGGCTGGTTAATGAAAATGAGACCAATTTGCGTAAAGTCATTCGTCTCATTCGACGGGAGGGACATTGGCCAACCACCTGGCACAATGACAGCCTGGCTCTCTGGAACGGAATCGATAAGGTCCAGGGTTATGATTTCACGGCCACTTCTACTCCAAGAAATACAGGCTGGACGAATGCAACCGCCAGTTATATTGAAATCTATGACATTTCACCGGCAGGTCCAACGATGACTTTCAAAGTTCGCATGCCGCCGATTTTCGTTGACCAGGCCAACAACGGTTTTGAATATGGCTCACAATCCAATCCTTTCAATACAGTCATCGAGGGGATAAACGCCATTATAGAACCGCCGCGAACCATAAGGATCGCCGGTGGATTTTATCCTGAGAAATTGATTATCAATACGCTGGTTACATTGAAGGGATGGCGAAATGGAAATGCCGTTATTGGGAATTGATTCAATTGCGGACTGCGGAATGTAGATTGCGGATTGGGAGCATCTGTACCGCAATCTGAAATCTGCAATTCCTGAATTGAGAGATCTGATCTTATGAACAAATCAGTTTATAGTGGACTTGTTGCCACGATGATTGGAAGGAGAATACCCATGGAAAAGCTAATATTAACTTTGACGCTGATGGCTTTTGTTGCTGGCCTGACGCTCCAGAAGCCTGCTGAAGCCCAATATGCTGTGTCGAAAAGTGTGCTTGGCAATGGGGGTGCCGTGATCAGCAACAACAGTTACCGCATGGTTGGAACATTGGGGCAGGATGTCATCGGGGTATCAAGCAGCTCGTCCCACATTCATTTAATCGGTTTCTGGTATACCACTACCTCTACTCCTCTCCAGGCGGTTTCCATAAAACCCGACGCGCCCTCAACCGCGCGATGTGGAAAGGAATTCTGGGTCGCGGTGGACGTCGGCGATCCAGACCCGGTCACGGTTCTGTTCGGCGTTAGTTTTGATTTAACCTACCAGACCACCTACATCGATTATGTCTCCGCCCAGTCCACCAACCCTGTAATCGGCCCCGGAAACTTTCTTGGCGGCGATCTGATATTTATTGCCACACCCGATGACGCCAGCGGAAAGGTAAGCGTAGGTGTGAGCCGCAAGTCTGGTCAGGGAGGGGTGAGTGGCAGCGGCGCGGTCGTGTGGATAAAATTTGTATCTCAGGTGAATACTCCAGACCCGACAGACATAAACTGGTCTCTATCGAATATTTCAGCAAATGACCCAATTGGCAATGCCATTAACTTAACCCCGGTAGCCGCTAAAACCACCATTCGCTGTGGCTGTTTCGTTTGGCCCGGGGACACCAACAATGACGGCGTCGTGAACGCTGCCGACGTTCTGCCGGTGGGATTACATTTTGGCAAGACCGGCCCGACTCGGTCAGGGGCTTCGTTATCCTGGAGCGGACAAATTGTGACCTGTT
>JBHHXN010000146.1:0-13249 GCA_046757025.1 bacterium | reverse complement strand
TCGACTTTTCTTTTAAAGAACTTGCGAGTCTAAGCATTCGTTTCGTGCTTGCTTTAGGGGTCGGTTGGGTAGGTAGGGTGGAACGATCGTTGCCGTTTCCCCAACACTATCCGACCCGATATATTGTTTCCCTCTATGCATTTACACTCTTGCGGTTACCATCTTATCTTACTTTAAGGCTCGTTTCTTTACAGCTATAACGTATTACTATTAGCTTGCTACGGTCTTATTTTGTGTCGATTATTAGACAAAAATGGCTGATAATAGAAACCTATCTAATAATCGCACAACCAAAATGTTTATTATTAGAAACCAATAAATGTCAAATAATTGTAATTTTATTTAACTTCCGCTCTCCATATCCTGGTGTTCGACTCAGGTTTTTAGAAGACGAAATATTAAACTGACGCTGGCACTGACGGATATTGGCTTTGAAGAAGTGATATCGGATTTCGAGCCGGCACGATGAATGATTATAAATAATAACTTCTGCAAACGCAAGTAAAATTGCAGTCTGCGGTAATAGGTCGCTTATGGTGCAGTGAAGCGCATACTGCGACTGCCAGGAGGTGTGAAAAGTTAGAACACAAGTCAATGGGAACGTTTTTTTTATGCAAGCCGCCCGAAAAAAAATCGGCACGCCAGAATTTTGTGGAAGCTTCCCGCCCAGATTTAGCGGTTCCGTCGTGCCAGGATTTAACAAAATTCCATTTTGCCTCACAAATTTTCGCGTTCCCGTTGAAGCCGATTTAGAAATGTGTTCAGAATTTTTTCACGGTAACACAAGCTTTTCAAATACTGTTTTGCCCTGTGCGACAACCGACCATAGCCCCACTGCATCCGCAAGAAAGTTTCCTCTTCGCTTTCACGCTGGAAATAGTGCGGCAAATTGACTTCAAAAAAAGACAGGCTGTCGGCGTCTTTCAACACCTTCAGCTCCGGGTCCTGGCCGTTCCCAAATTCGTGGTGCGCCACCAGGTAACTCAGTTTTTCCACAAACTCCAGCGGCAGCGGGTACTCGGCTAAAATTTCCCGAATGATTTTTGCGCTGTTTTGAGCGTGTGCGATTTTAAACTCATCGAACGTCGCAAAATCCGACCGGTTGACTTTTCGCTGAGGAAGGGCGCGCTCAATGTCATGGCCCAGGGCGGCGGTCTGCAGCGCAAAATCGGCATCGGGTTTAAAACGCCAAACCCATTCCAGAACATTGTGGGCATGGGCAACATCTTCTGGAATGGGCGAGGTTTTGATGACGTTCAAGATGCGCGTTTTAATGCGCCGTTTCAAATTTGTATCGATTTCGCAGAGTGAAAAGTCGGCGTATGGATTCGACATTGGTTATCACACCAAGAATGAAAAGCGTTGTAATCAACTGGTTGAACAGCGATCCCAGAAAAATGATGAACAATCTCACATCCCGTCCCATGCGCAGGGTTGGACCAGGCAGGAGATTGTTGCGCAGCAGTTCATCGTACACGATGGCGGTGTAGCTGTTCATGTAGGTTCCCATCAGCGCCAGAAATCCGGCGATCCAAACGTAATCGCTTGCGTCGGCAGACCAGACGCCGTAGGTCATTCCCAGCACAATCAAGCCGTCGGAATAGCGGTCGAGGATTCTATCCAGCCACTCACCAAACGCGCTGAATTTGAATTTCAAGCGGGCAATTTCGCCATCGCAGCCGTCCAGAATCGAAGAGAGCTGGGCCATTACGCCGGCGATGACCACGTATTGGTACGAACCCAGAAAGAAAAATAACGCCGACAGAATAGCCAGACCAAAACTGGCCACGGTAATGGAATTGGGAGAGACATGATATTTCGCCAACCTAGCTGATATTTTCGTCGAAACCCGGCGGTTCAGTCTTTTGGAAATGGGCCCGTCTGTGGGTTTGAACAATTGCTGAATGAGCATTTCTCGGGCTTTTTTCAAGACCTGCTCATTGTCCACATCCACCCAGAAACATCCGGTGGCGTCCAGCGACTTCAGTCTGCCTTCTCGTGCCAGAATCTGGTTACCTGCGGAGAGGCTGTACTGTCCCTGTCCGCAGCTTTTCTCCAGCGCGTCAAAAATCACGGGCGTGCACAGGAAAACCCCGGTATCGATGGCGTTGAAGTCTTCCAATGATTTATCGATATATTTCACATGCCCGTCCTGACAAAAGGCGCGAGTGACGTCGTTGAGATCAAAATGTTCGCCGGTCAGATTTTTATCCACGCCCAAAACACACTGGCCGTCTTCAACGTCGGCTTTGAGCAATTTGGACAGAATTTTCTCATCGCAAAGATGATCGGACATCAAAAGCAGAAATTTTCCCTGGACAGAATCTTTGGCTTTTAGCACCGACATCCCGTTGCCTTTTTGCCAGTCGGGATTGTCGATATATTGAATGCGTACGCCATACTTTTTACCGCTGCCGATGACTTTTTTAATTTTGGTGCCTTCGTAACCAACAACTATTTTAAAATCGTCAACACCTGCACGTTTGCCGACCAGGATAATCCGCTCAATAAGCCGAAGACCAAAAATAGGAGTCAGGGGCTTGGGCGAGTACAAATGACTCATGCGGCTTCCTTTGCCGGCGGCAATGATCACAGCTTGCATAATTCATTACCTCCTTCTCTGATGACCTATTTTTTTGACTTATTTATTAAACAGCTATTGCGATTGCGTACGTAGCTACTTTCCCCAGCAAACTCGGATCCGTATGTTGTAAGGGGCCATTAAAAAAGTGCGAACTATCGATTTGCCGGTGACCGAGCTTTGAAACCAGATTTTTACGAAAAAATCTAACATTAATTTTACAAATTTTTCAGATAATTCTCAAGATTTTTTTTTACAATTATAGGCAATCCTCCAGAGGAAATCCTAATGCGGCGAAGCCGCAACCAAAAAGGCAAAATGATTAAGGGCAAAATAATTTTAACCTAAATTGAGTGATTCGCGATTAGCCGTTGGCTGTTAGCAAATGAAACACCATTAGCCAAAATGGTTTTTGTGACGCACCTGCCTGTGTGTACACCTGTTTACCACCTGCCAGTCCTGCGGAAGCAGGCCGGTTCCGGCACAGGCAGACGCAGACAGTCCTAACGGGTAAAATGAGAGTCTCAATGTAAGTAGCAAAAATTAACTACCAATGGCCAAAAGCGAAAAGCCAATCGCTGGTTTTGGGTGTAAATAAAGGCTCACGCAAGGAGGCAATGGTTGTAAATATATTTGTTCTTTTCTTTGTAAGCTTGGCGGCTTTGTGTGATATATTTAAAAACTTTGCTAACAATACAAAGTTCTTGGCGGTAATAGAATACTAAGAGAGGCTACGTATTTTCGCAGTCGCTGTTGCGAAAAGATGGTTAATGCAGTAAGGCAAAAGGAAATCCGAAATATTCTGATTGCAGATTTGGGATGGCGGATTTCGAAACTATCATGTAATAAGTGTCTGAACGAAAACTCGCCATTTTGCGTTCGGAGGTGTTCTTCGTCGGTGCTCAGAGACTACCTGAGCCTCTTGAAGGATAAACACGGCGACGAAAAATCTAATTAAACCCAATTTGCGAATATGCAAAAGGGGTGAATTCGTACAGAGGGTTCGTTTTCTGAACAAATCGACTCCGTGTGAAAAGATTTTTCAGTCTCCCGCTGAGCGTTTTGGCGTCAACCAAAAACTTATTTAGCTGGATAAACAGGATTTACAGGATAGACAGGATCATCCTGGATTTCTCATAAGTTCATGTTAATCAAAGTACCAATTTTTTTTATTTTAAAAAATCAGGGCAAGGGAAAAAATATTAATCGGCCTTATTTATTTAACGGAGCATTCGACAACCATCATTTAGAAACTTGATTTTTTCTGACACTAAATACAAAGAAAGGATCATCTTGTTGCATCCTGTTTTATCCTGTAATCATGCCAAAATAATGATTTGCAGGATGTTTATTGAACCTTAGATTGACGCAAATTTGCAGAGCGGGCTCCCAAAGAATGAAGCGTTCCGTTCAGGCACTAACACCCTGCATTTCGAATTCCATCCTTAAATGTGTTTCGATATTCGAACATTGATGCTTTAACATGTGGACAAAAGATTGTCGATGTACGGCGCCAAGCGCAGGAGGCCAATTCCTGGTGGCTCACTTTGCGCGTGCTTTTGCCTTTTGGGTTCCAGCTTGGCGGGGTAGGCATTTGTAAATTGATGAATTTGCTAAATTTTGAATCTTGTGCATTTCAATATGGCGGATCGGCTGGGCCAGTGTACCCGCATACACCCAATCTTGGAGAATTGACTATCTCTACCGGTTCTCCATAATCGTCATGGGGATGAGATTCAGCATGCTTGTCGCAATAGGTTCCTTCGCTTTCATATTCATAAATACATTCTATACATAACCACGTTGCTGGCTTACCACATTCTTCACATAAAAATTCAGGCGGCTCATTTCGTGCCATCAAAAAGATCGGTTTCGAAGTAAGAAAACTCCCATTTCGCTCGGCGGCGACTTTAATTTTTGTTTCGGAGGATGAACCAAAATCATAAATGTGATATAATTCTATCCCTGGCGTAAATACTTGATTCGCCGTTAGCGTCATCGAGATTTCTTCACCCCATTTTTTATGTGAAAACTGGCTAAGATGACCACAACACTCAAGCCAAATTGCTCGGAGATAATTATCTAATTCTGTAAGTTTGGTTGCTCCAGACATCTCCAAATGCAGCCAATAGTCGCCTTGATAAGCATCTTGAATTTGCAGATGAAAAATATTTTCTTGCCTATTTTTCTTGTTATTCGCCTGGTCGATTTGCGCAGCCCTTTGATTACAAGACTTCAAATGTCGAGTCATGCCGGTCTTGTTCAGGTCAATTCGACAAAACCGGCACGTACCCTTTGATTGCAGTTTTTCAGTCATCTTGATACTTTTCTCCCATTTTATAAGATTATTTAATCCCAGAGTTATGCGATTTAAGTTTGTGTATTCGCACAACTGGCTTGATTTGTTAGAGTGGGGGGCACGCTTCTGGGTGCTCCACTCCATTCACCCTGGCTTAAACACCGAAATTCTCACCCTTGAGCAAAACAATCTCGAAAATCTGTTGGGAAACGTCCTTCTCCATCCGGTGGACTTACCTTGCTAAACAACAACGATAAGTTCAATTGGAATGACAAATTGTTTAATTTCGCTAAAACTTAGCATTCATTAGTGTGAAGAAGGTTTGTTTGTACGCGCATTTGCTGGATACATAATTATCATCAATCCCACAATAAATAACCAATAAATTGTTAGATGCTCTAATTTTGCAGTGTTTATTTGACAAGTATCTGAGCAGATGATCTGCGGTTTTGGGCAGCCACCCAAGAAGGGGTAATTTCCCAGTCCTGCAAGCCAATTGTCCTGTCAACGCACCAGGATCATTTTTTTCACGCTGACAAAATCGTCAGCCGAAAGCCGGTAGAAATAAACGCCGCTGGAAACCAGGTTGCCGTGGGCATCGGTACCATCCCATTGTTTGCGGTGAATACCGGCCTGGTAGTACGTATTCAATAGCGTTTTCACCAACTGCCCTTTGACGTTGTAGATCTTCAAGCTCACTGTTGCTGCTTTTGGCAATTCGAGCCGAATGGTAGTAGTCGGGTTAAACGGATTGGGATAATTTTGCAACAGCACGAAATTTCGGGCCAGCTCCGATTGCTCTATTTCGCGTTCTGCGACGGCCGTTACAAGAGCTGTTTCGAGTACATTGCCCGCACTGTATGGCGTAGCTATTTTTAGGAGATGACCCACGGTGGGCGCAATGTCGATCTGCTTCCGTTCGTTTGCATCTACTACCCCGGCCGGCGTGTCGGGCCCCACCACCAATAACATGATGTGCCGGCAGCCTTCGCATTGATCGCCGTGACTGGTGAAGTCGAAAGAATGCCGACCGTGATCATTTGTGACAAACAGGGTGGTTTTGTTCCGGTAAAGGGAATCGGTTTGAATGATATTCCACAGCTCAAAAATCAGGTTATCGACTTTCTTGATGGCGTTCACGTAACCACCCCAGGTTCCCGCGTGACCTTTATTATCGGTTTCGGCCAGGTTGGTGATGACCAGACGTGGATGATAATCATTTATCACGCTCTTAATGTTCTCCAAAGTTTGGTTGTCATCATACTGTAAAGATGAGGTTTTTACCGACGCGCGGTAGGCGCTGCCGTATTCGGGATGGTTGCTGTTTGATATAATGTTGAGCTTGGTTTTGCCCAATACCACAAAGTTTTCCGTTGGCGAGGTATTTTTCTGCTTGCGGAAATATTCGAACAGGGTGGGTTTATTGGGGCGCTGCAAGCCGATGTTATCGATATTTTGCCAGGTGCCGGTTAAAACGCTGGCATGACCTGGATTGGTTTTTGTCTGGCCATCGATATAAAACGACGTGTAGATGGTGCCCAGGGGCCGCAGCTCGTTCCAGATTTTGGGGATATACTGGTGTGCGCTATCCCCGAAAGTTTCTGTATATCGAGCGCCATCGATGACCGCGATGAAAACATTCTCTGTCTGTTGAGCGTAAACGGTGCTTAGCATCACCCCAAATACAATCAGGAGTAAAAATGTTTTTTTCATATCACTCTCCAGTTTATATCAAACATCTTTTTTTTTCAAACCAACGCACTTTTTAATTAATCTGTTTAAACCATCAGCTTTGCTGATGGTCCTTGTTTTGCTTTGCGGGTAAGTGCGAGAAATAAATTTCTTGACAAGAAATAATACCTCCTTAAGATACTTTAGGGCGACCCTAAACATCAAAAGGAGGTATTCAATGAGTCGCTTTAGTAAGTTAGCACATTGTGTATGGGAATGCAAGTACCATTTCGTCTGGTGTCCGAAGTATCGTTTTAAAATATTGCGAGGAGAAGTGGGTAAATCAGTACGGGAAATAATTCGGCAGTTATGTGATTGGAGAGGTTTTAAGATATTAGCGGGCAATGTGCAAGGAGACCATATCCATTTAGTATTGTCGATTCCGCCGAAGTATTCTGTTTCTGAAGCGGTGGGATATTTGAAAGGTAAGAGTGCCATAAAGATGTTTGACTTGCACAGGGAGTTGAGGCACCGGTATTGGGGTCGGCATTTTTGGGCGAAGGGATATTGTGTGAGCACCGTAGGTCTGAATGAGGAACAGATCAAGGCGTATGTACGTTGGCAATTGCAAAAAGATAAACGCATAGAGCAACTAAAGTTGTGGAAATAAACTAACGAAAGACCCTTTTAGGGTCAGGGTCGCCCTATTAAGCCACCCCTTTTAGGGGTGGTTGTTAACTGAGTTTTGAACATCATTTTATCAGGTCTCAAAATCGAATTGAGCACAACCAGCAAAGCGGCAATAAAAATGTGATACGCGGAGACCACAGAGTGCTCAGAGAAAAATAATCAACGTATTAAACATACGTTTATTCATTTTGTATTATCCTCAGCTTGTTAGTTATTGAAATAAAAAATCTCTGCAAACTCTGCGTCCTCCGCGCCTTTGCGTTAATGGTTTTGACGCTTCGCAAATGTTTGGCGATCATTGTCCGCTAAGAAACTTTGTTAAAAAAATACCGTGTTGTAGCATTAATCCAAAAGGCATGTCATTTATTTCGGCTGCATTTTTCTCACAAGCTCCAGCGCTTCCTGCCGGCACCCCTCCGGTACGGGAATTCGGATGACATCGCCGCCGCGCGGAATGGTAGCGTAAGCCACATTCAATTCCAAAATCTCCGGATCGCCGGGAATCAGTGTGACGTCCTCTAAATCCGAGAGTTTTTCCTTTATCTCATAAAACTGGCCACCTTGATAAACGCCGTGCTGACCGATGAAAATCTCCACCGGGCCTTTTGACCGTTTACGGTAGCGAAACTTGTCGCGAAGGTACACAGGTAAAATGATCAGGAAGCCGGTTGCCCAGCCTAAAAAAGTTAAAAAGAAAAAATGCCACCAGACCAGATGGGTTTCTGTGAGAAAGTGCACAGACAAACTCACCAGCAGCAAAAAAATCGCCATTCCAAATGGAAAAATAACAACCGTTCGTCGATTTCGTCCGCTCTGGTTTTCCGCAAAGCGATTCCACTCCTCAGGCGAACAGCTCCAGTGCGCCAGGCAGCCGCCAGCCAGCATTTGTTGAATCCTTTTGATCTGTTTTTTACCGGTTAAGTAAAAAACAAAAATCATGAACAGCAATCCTACCAGCACGGGAACAGCGATGGCCATCGCCATGGCGCCAGTCAAATTAGTCACAAAACCGACAACCGCAGCCAGCGAGAAAATGGCCAGGCAAATCCAGGCGATCTTGAGGAAAGGCCTTTGAGGATTTTCAATTTTTAAATCCTGGGTGGATTGCAATTTTTGTATAAAATCAAGTTAAATAATTAATAGGTAAAGCACGTTTACCAAATGCTTCGCCTGCATGATTTTTAGTCTCAGTCACTAATAGATGCATTCTGAATTTTCAAGTTCTAATGAAATTCCTACTCCAGAAAATAGATATCCGGCGTATCCAGCACACCGGACTGTCGCTGAGCTTCTGGCACGTCGGACGAGCTCAAAAAAGCCCGGGCTTTTTCCTGGTCCGTAACTTGAAAAAACAAAAACACGTTATTGGGATCGTCCTGGCTGCGGAGCACTTTTTCCACTTTTAAGCCGGCCTGCCTCTGAGCTTCCGAATGCGCGTCGAAAATTTTCTTCCATTTAGCAAAATCAGCCACTTTGTGTCGAACCAATAAATACGGCATGTGCTCAAATTTCTCCTCTATCTAATCCGTGATTAGAATTATGCAAAATGAGATTACTTAGGGGTGTTCAGGCTTCAGCCTGCTGCAACCTAAAGGTTGAACACTCTATTTTGCAAGAGCCTATAATCCGTGATGGATTGAAAAATCAATCTTTCTCTGACCGTCCTTTTTGCAGCCGTTCCAGGGCCAGTTGCTCGGCGGCTCGCGCCGAACTTATTGTTTGCGCGTCAGCCCGATGGTAAATCTGCTTGAGTGTTTCGCCGATTTGAATGATGCGTTTGCGTGCGCGCTCAACCGACCAGCCCCAGCCTTCCACGGCAGGCAAAAAAATGGCGCCACCGGCGTTGATGACGTAATCCGGCGCGTAAAGAATACCGCACTGATGCAGCCGCTCCCCATCCTCCTCCCGCTCTAACTGGTTGTTAGCGGAGCCGGCCACTACCCGGCAGGACAATTGAGGAATAGTATTTTCATTTAATATTCCACCTACGGCACAGGGCGAAAATACCTCGCACGGCTCGCTAAGAACCGCTTGCGGTTGCACAAAAGGTAGCTTCAGCTCTTGCTGAATTTTCTCCACGCGATGGGAATCCACATCGCTGAATTTTACCTCACATCCCGCATTAATTAACCGCCGCATGAGAGCTTGCCCCACGCTACCAGCCCCCTGCACCAGAATGCGCAAGCCGTACAAATCTTCCGACTTAAAATAATGAGCGCAACTGGCCTGAATGCCGTGGAATACGCCCAGAGCGGTTTCCGGACCGGGATCGCCGGCGCCGCTGTTTTCCGGAGATTTGCCAAACACCCCCGGATAATGGCGCGCAATGACGTCCATGTCGCCAGAAGCGGTACCCAGGTCGGCACCGGTTTCGAAGACGCCGTTGAGGTCGGCCAACCATTTGCCATAGCGCGACATCAGCCCTTCCCGCTGGGATGGGCTCAAGGCGCCCGGCACGGCCAGCACCGCTTTAGCGCCGCCGCGGGGAAAGTCGATCACCGCGAATTTGCGGGTCATGCCTTGAGCCAGCCGCAGGGCGTCGCGCAGGGCAGTCTTCGGAGTGTCGTAGGACTTGAGCCGCGTGCCGCCGGTGGCCACGCCCAGCGCGGTCGAGTGGATGGCGATGAACATCCAGGTTTGAGTCGGCTGATCGAAACGGCTGATGACGTACTCGCCATCCCACTCACGAATGAGTTTTTCCATGATATTTCTTTCAGACTATAGTTTTTGCACCAAGAACAAAAATTTAAAAAATTCCAAATTTTAAAACAAAATCATAAATAAATCCCAATGACCAATTTCGAAATTACAAACCCCAGACACCGACTTTTGGAAATGTAAATTTGGGATTTGATATTTATTTGATACTTGAGATTTGTGATTTCTTATTTTACTATAGTTGCGAAATTTTAACACCTTTGGTTGCGGTTCAATCTTATTTCGTGTCCATCCGAATTCGTCATTCCCGAATGCTCCCTGCCTACAACATGCAGGGACAAGCTCATCGGGAATCTCGTGCCTAATTGACCAATGGATTCCCGCTGAAAGAACGCGGGATTGACAACAAAAGGTTCTTTACGGATGGACACTATTTAGACTCAACGGTGCGTAATTGCAATGAGTTAATTTAATAAACGATATTTGTTTAATGAAACCGGGTTTCGTGTTCACTTCTTCTAAAAGCGTTTCACGTTCACGTCTCACGGAGCAAAACCGGCGTCAGCTCACTGGCTGCCAGCTCGCCGGGTTTTTTGCCTGGATAAAAAGCCTCAAAATCCTCCCGCCGATTGGCATGATCCGGCTGTAGCAAACGCGTGCCGTCCGGATAGTAGATGACGGTCATGACTTCCCGCACGCGCTGAGAGAGGTTGGGCCCGGCGCGGTGTAAAGTCCAGCCGTTGTGAAAGGTGGCGTCACCGGCGCGCATATCTCCGGATTGAAAAATTGGGAAACCCTGCTTTTCAACCAGCGCCTGAAAATGGGTTTGCGACTGGTCGGAAATCGCCAGCTTGGCTAAATAACCGTTTGCATGCGAACCGCTGGCAAAATCCATGCTGCCCATCTCTTGCGACACATCCACCAGCGGCATCCACATGGTGATGGCCTGACGCGTATCCAGCGGCCAGTAGTGCTGATCCTGGTGCCAGGGCGTGAGGCCGCCGCCGCTTTCCTTGAACAGCGCCTGGTCGTGATACAAACGCACGACCTGAGCGCAAGAAAGTTGTGCGGCCAGTCGGGCAAATCGCTGTGCAAAAACAAACTTTTTTAGCAGCGCGTTCTGGGTCCAGACATTCACCAATTGCAGAAACGCCCGGCCGTAGGTGTCGCGTTCAGTCAGGTCGTTTTGCGTGCGGGCAAAATCGGCCACCACCGTCCGAATGGCGTCTCTGTATTCGGCCATTTCTTCGGCAGAACAAACCTGACGCAGGAGTAGGTGTCCATCGCGCTGGTACTGCAGGATCTGTTCCGGCGTAAGCTCATAATCCGAATTGAGGGAGGGTAATGCTTGCATTTCGCCTTTCCTGAAAAATCAAGCAAAGATGCCTGGCCGTCTTGCTCATTCAAACCGATTCTGGTTTGCCTTTTATTGCAGTGGACCCTTTCTGGTTCAGGCATCCTGAAAATTTTAATTTAGTTGATAAAGTAAGGCGAAATTAATCAAAATGCAATGGAAGATTGAACAGGGTTGCCAAATGGCTATTCGATTTCGATCTATTGGAATGAGGTCCTGATAAAAATCAAAACAAATGACTGCAAGCGGTTACTGATTTTGTTGGCTTTGCCACCTGGCGAGCAGCTGCGGCAGTTCACGGCCGCTGGCTTCGCTGTATTCAAAATGGCCGGCCGGCCAGATACGCTGGAACGCAGCCGGGCTCTCGGCACTCAGCCATTTTATGAACGCCCCGATCCGCTGTGAAAAATGTTGGATTTCCGTTGGCGGCTGGCGTACCAGTTTGAGCAATTGGAATTAAACTGGAAAACAGCCCCAAATTGACTTATGCAGCAGTTTGAACTGTTTTAATGATACGGCCGCCGGTTTTTCAATTTGGCCGATTGCCAATCCACCCGCACATCCGCAATTTTTTCGCCGATGATCTCGATGGCATTCTCACGAATTTCACCCAATCCCATGTCATAACCCATCTGCAACTGGTGCATGTCGGCAACGCTGTGGCTCATGATGCGTGCAGCGGTGGCGTCGGTTGCCATGATATCGGTGCTGGCGAGCACGAGCCAGGAACCGAGGCGGCTTTTCATGTCCACGGTGTGACCGCCATGGCCGGTTGTGGGACCATCCCCTTCAAGACCGATGGAAAAATCTATGATGGCGAGATCGGGTTTCACCGCCTGTACGATATCCAGATAAATCTGCCCGATGGCTTGTGGACTGCTGTGGTCAAACATTTTGCCGCGATCCCAGTAGCTGTCATTGACCCAGCCAGCATACCGTTCCAGCGAAGTGACTCCCACGAAATTTTTGAGCGCCAGCGTCAACTGCGCCCACGAGTGGGTCTTGGCTACCGGAATGGAAATAACTCTATCGGCTCGAGTGACCAGACTGGAGACGGCTATGTTTTCAAGATCGGTGCGAGATGGTACCTCATCCCACGCAGGCGAGTCCGCTTCCAGGCAAGCCAGGGTCACTTTACCCGGATAGGCTGAGTTTAGACGGGCCGCTTCCCGCACGAGATTGGTATCGCCGTCAAAGGTGGTGGCGTACTTCCAATCAAAGGTAAACAAATGCGAACCATCACCGATGCACACTTCTGACGCTCCCGCTTTCAGGCACTCTTCCGCCACGGTAATGATGATCTCCGGTTTGGTGCATTCACCGGTTCTGAAACAGTTGTTGGTGCGCGCCCAGGGAAACGTCACGAAATTCGGCTTGATGAAGACAGTTTCGCCTTCGTGGACAATTTCCGTCATACCGCCGATGGCCTCCAGAGCGTCGAGGGTCATGGACTGCAGGTTTTCCCCGCCAACGATGGCTACCCGGGCGTTGACCTCCGAAGGGTCTAAACCGGTGCCTTCATTTTTGCAATTCGCAATTAAACCAGGTGCTCCGAAAGCCACCACAGAGCTAGCGCTCATTTTCAAAAATTCACGACGGGTTATTTTTGTCATGGCTCAATCTCCTCAATAAATAATCTATCTTGTCACCACAAAACTGACCGATGCGTGCTGGAGCTTTCGGCAGCTATGCTCAAGCATCAGAGTGAGTGAACAATTCGGTTGTGATGTTTCTTGACATAATAACAAAGAGATGTCATTCCCCGCCTTGCGGGACAGGCTGGAAGAACCTCTTTTAAATAAACAGCACATTACGTCCAAACAAACAAGATTCTTTCAGAGCGACAAGGCCCCTGTGCTTGACTTTTCACATAGGTTCATTCATCTTGTGCCGGGCCTCCCAAACCAGCTAGTAGTGCGATTCCTTATTATCGTTGCAGTCATTGCGAGGAATGTAACGACGAAGCAATCTCCTGATATTCAGCAAGTTAGGAGAT
>JBHHXN010000145.1:0-13285 GCA_046757025.1 bacterium | reverse complement strand
TTCGCCAGAAACGCCCACATGTGTCCGGCATTCGTATAGAGGTTGTTCCTGAACTCCGGAAATTCGGCATCCATACTGTCGTGCCTGTTGTACCGTGGCCCGTCCGGGTACGGATTCGCCAGCTCCCGATCTATCCACGCAATCGCCTTTTCCAGTTGGGCTCGATTCTCATCGGACAAGTATCTGTCGGCGCGCGCCAGCACAAGAGTCACAAAACCGGTCGCGTAGGCATCTGAGCGCACTTCTCGCTTCTGGCAACAGTCGGAACGACTACCTTCCCAGTCTGGCCAGGGCCCGAGGTCGCGCAAAGCCCAGCCGCCGTTGGCACGCTGCAAGGCCAGTAGTTTTGCCGCGTGTCGCTTTGCAGCATCACTTTCAAGAATCTGTCCGCCCGTTTCTGCATCGCACCACAAGATCGCAGACTTAGCGTGCAGGCTGATGTCGTCACGGGCAATAGCATCTCTCAAAGTCGCGTATAGTGCCCGCAGGTTTTTCTCCGGCGCCAGGCCTGGAAAGATAGTTGCCGCCACACCAGCCAAAGATGTACCCCAGATATCTGCGTCAGCCACATCCCAGGGAACCAGGTACGACTTGGACCAAAGCCATCTACCGGCGGTCGGACCGCGCTTTATTTGTCTCTCCCACATATTCCTGAATGCCGCGCGTGTTTCTTGCTGGGGGGGGCAAGCCGGAATAGGCGTCGTGCGTTGCACGAATCAGGGCGTTGAAAACCGCTTCGATACTGCGCGACTGCTCCGAGATAAGCGGTTCCTTGAATGCATCCGGCGGGAGATTCGCGAGCGCAGCCATCTGCTCCAATTTATTGTCGGAGTACCAGGGTGTGTTATCGGACCAGGTCAGGATGCGGTTGTTAATATTCCCGATCATATCATCGTAGGCAGGATAATCGCCATCTAGGAGCGGCTCGACCAACGCATACGGTAAGGATGTGTGGCAACTGATACAGGCCTTACCTTCGCCAGCTATCAGGGCCGAGGGGTTTCTTGCCCATACATCGGCGCCATATCGGGCATACCTGGAGAACGTTGTCCCCGCCGAGTCCTCTTGTGCGATTAATGCCAACGGCATCGCGAGCAGAACGCCGATAGCGATCGATATCATTGATCGATTCATCAACTTCGATCCTGAAACGATGGGTGTGATCGCAGTCAAGATCGCGATGAAAATGGATTCCTTTGCAGTGTTCATTCGTGCCTCCTGTTATTTCGATTCAATGTAGAGCGGCCTAACCAGTGATTGTACAGTTTCTGGAAAACAAACAATCTGTAAGGATCTGCAGAAACTGGCTAACATCACTTCTGCATTCCGTTCAGCCGCAGACACCGGGCGGAATTTTTATTTGTATAACACCAATATATTTAATGTACTATCAAAAAACAATTAAATTAGTACTACAACGACACTTTCGTTTACCACGTCATTCTGAGCAACTGAAGCGACGAAGAATCTCTTTTTTAGGCCCTGGCATGTAGTGCATTCGCAGAGATTCTTCTTCGCTTCGCTCCTCAGAATGACAAAGAAACGCTGTAAAGTTATGGTATCTTGTATAATAGTATTTTCCTTTTATATGCTATCCGAACCTTCTGCTAAACATTCAAACAGGGATGTTATCCAACAGAGGCTAACCAGAAAATTCCAATTCGGATTTTGAGCGGCCGGTGTGAAAAGTCCGATAAACCACTCCCTCAATCGTCCTCGCTTAATGCTTCAGGGACGCAGGCGAAGATCCCGATTCCATATTTAAATAAAAATAAGGGAAATCAGGACTTGAGATTTTTTTAACCCTCTTTGAAGTGTGAGCTCCCACACACTAAAATCTTGCAATTCAATTATAATTGAATTAGCGCCTGCATTACTCCAGGATTAACTTAGATGAGGACGCGGGACGGTGCTTAATCAAGTGAATTTATACAGGGGTTAATTTTCAAATTTAATCACTTTTCCGTCTTTCATCACGAACCGAACTTTTTGCAGCACGCGGATATCTGTTAGCGGGTCGCCGGGCACCGCTACGATGTCGGCTAACTTGCCGGGCGCCAGATGGCCGATCTGGTCGGCTTGGCCCAGCAGCTCCGCCGCCACCGAGGTGCCGGCGCGGATGGCGTCCAGGTTGCTGAAACCGGCCTTTGTCACAAACAGCTCGAACTCCTCCGCCTGATTGATATTCCAGGGAAAACCGCCGGCATCGGTGCCGAACGCGATTTTCAAACCGGCTTTGTAAGCCTGATTTACCGCTTTGTAGAGCATGGGCAGCATCTCAGGCCAGATACCGCTGCCCGCCGCCGCCCGACCGGGGGCCACGTATTCCAGCACCCGCATGGTGGGACACCAGAAAACGCCCTGAGCTTTGGCCTGCGCAATGAGTTTATCGTCAAAACCGATGCCATGCTCGATGCTTTGCACGCCGGCATCCAGAGCGGCCTGAATGCCATTGCGCCCGATGGCATGTGCCGCCACTTTCACCCCCAGGCGATGGGCTTCGTCCACGATGGCGGTGATCTCGTCTTTGGTAAAATTCGGCATGCTGGAGAGACCGCCGTCGTCATCGATGAAGTAGCGCGAATCTGCATAAAACTTGATCCAGTCGGCACCGTGCGCCACCTGCTCGCGCACGGCCTTACGGCAGGCGTCAGCGCCATCGACGATTTGCACGCCTTTGGGCAAATTCAGCTCCCAGGCATAGCCCGAGGGGCCGTAGCGCCCGGTGATGCTCAGCGCCCGGGTTGACACCCACAGCCGCGGTCCTGGAACGATGCCGCGATCGATGGCCTTTTTGATGTCCACATCCGCGTACATGGCGCCCTCGGTTTCCACGTCCCGCATGGAAGTGAAACCGTGCCACAGCGCGGTGCGCACCGCGGCCACCGCACGAATCGTGCGAAAAGGAATCGACTCTTTGTAAATTTGCTCTTCGTATTCGGCAGCCGTGATATCGCCCTGCAGCAAAATGTGTGTGTGCGCATCGATAAATCCCGGCAGCACGGTTTGTCCGCTCAAATCCAAAACCGTGGCCGACTCCGGAATGGCGACCTTCTTGCCGATCTCAGTGATTTTGTTGCCTTCAATCAGGATAGTCACATTCTGCAAAACTTTATCGCTTTTGCCATCGAGCAATCGACCGGCTTTGATGGCGTACGATTGCGCGAAGGCATTTGAGTGCAAAAAAAAGTAGATCAAAATAAATTGAATTGGCTTGCTTCTAATCAAAATCATTACGCCTCCTCCACAATTAACAAAATAATTATTTTGAGCGTTCTGGGTGTGTAATAAAATTGCAAACTGAAATGTAAACTTATTTCGTAACTATTCAGGCGTGTCACTCCGGCGAATGCAGGAATCCCCTGATTCGACCTTCAAATGAGGGGCTTCAGCAAACAGATTCCGGCATTCCGCTATCGCTTCAGCCGGCATGACAACGAAGGCTGAACAGTTACCTGCCTTCTAAATCCAGGAGGAAATACGAAATTTATCGAGGACGCTTCTGACTATGACAGCCACACCGAACACAGTACCTAATTCAAATGTACAGGCACGAAACCAATAGCTGAAACGACGCGTGGATTTTGCTAACCACAAATCTATCAGTGCCAGCAACGGGACTATCATCAAAATGAAGAAAAATTTATGGCGAATCTTATCCATCGACAACAAGCTTCCGATGGCAGAACCCACAAACACAAGCACCCCCGTCCAGACGATTTTTCTTTTTCGAGACAGGTTGGATTGTAAAAAAAGCCAAAATCCCATCGCCCATAAAATTGGCGCGATTCCGAAAAATATGATCGCCTCGACTATTTTTAACTCCACACCTTTAAATTTTATCTAAATCTTTAACTGTAAATTCACTTTCAGCATGGCCGGTGTTCAAGGTCGATTTGGGTTCGAATAACAGCACTTGCGCTTCCTCCTCAGCCACCGGTCTATGTTCCACACCTTTTGGCACGATGAAAAATTCACCCGGGTGCAGCTCCACTTCGCCCTGCCGCATTTGGATCAGCAGTTTGCCTTTGACCACCAAAAACAATTCGTCTTCGGATTCGTGATGATGCCAGACAAACTCGCCTTTCAGTTTGGCTAATTTGACATGAAAATCGTTGACTTCACCGACGATTTTCGGTCGCCAGTAATCGTCGAATAAATTGAATTTCTCTACGAGATTGATTTTTTGCATTTTACAATTTCAATGCGAATTTAATAAAACGGCAGGTAATTTGCGTGATCTTGATATTGATTAAGCCACGGATTTACCCAGATGCAACACAGATTTAAAAGAAGAAAATATTAATAAAATCCCGTGCAGAATCCGTGTAAATCGGTGGTGATTTTATATAATTGTTTAGGTGCTATCGAATACTCAAACCGGCCCCCAAAGTAAACACCGGATATTTTGAAAAAGTATAACTGGCGGAAATCGCCAGAATGGCCAGGTTGAGCCGCGCACCGACGTTGACACGCGTTTCATTAGCACCGTCAAACGACAGATTCACCGGATTACGTAGAGGAGTCGTGACGGGTTTGCTAAAATTTGGGCTGTTGATATCGGTTTCCAATATGGGAATGGGATAGTCCCCTTTTAATTTTAAATCCACGGTTGAGGATTCGATGCCCACGCCGCCAAACAGCGTCAGGATAGCGAATTTTTTTGAAATTAAAACATTCAGGTTAAACGATTTAGCTTCAACCTCGACTTCCTGGTTATCGTACTTTCCATCACCAGTTTGCGGCAAATTGGGATCGGGCGGCACATCCAGATTGGCCTGTGCCTGAAAGGTTGTGACTCCAGCCGCCACTGATAGATCAAAAGGCAGCAGTCCGCCGCCCGGCAACCACTGCGTGAGGTCGTGTTTCACGCCAACACCGAACATGCGTAGACTGCCGATGTCTTTTTCGAATTCTACTTCCGGGAAAAACCGAAGGATGACGTCGGTATTGGCAAACAATCCAACCGAAGCCTGAATCATGGGCGAAGGGACATAACGGAAACCGATACCCGGCGGCAGTTTGAGCGTATCCACCACCATTTGCTGTCCCAATGCTTCGATAAATATTTCCACCTCCGGACCATCATCTTCACTTCCAACAATTGTTGGCGTTATTGTGTTTCCAGCATCGAGGGGCCGCATATTTTTTAAGCCCAGAGATGAGATATCAAAGGTTTCGTCGCTGGTGGGTGCGATGGCCGTATTGGCCGAAACCGTAATATCAAATCCTAAAAATTTGTGCGTGCGCGCGGTATTAAACCAGCCATTGTTAAGATCGGCACCAAAACCATTACCCAGCGGTCGCAAATATTCGTTTATCAAAAGATTGGCATCGTCAACGCCGCTGCGAACCAAATCACCAACATTGAATATCTGGGCATGCGCCAGGGGAGTCCACTGCAAACAAATGATGAGCAACAAAACAACTTTCAGTAGGCGAGCCATATTACCTCCTTATAATAAAGTTAGATTCCACTTAATAATTTTCTCTCCAAAACAATCTGACTTTTTCAGCAAATATTACTCCGAATGGATTTTCAGGTGTACAGGCTTCAGAGCCTGTGTGAAAAGTCAACTTCCGGGCTTTTGTCATTCCCCGCCTTGCGGGACATGCAGGAGGAATCTTTTTAGTCTTGAAGTAAAGTGCTGTTTCTTAAAAAGATCCCGCGGTTACGGGATGACAATAATAGTACATCGGGTTTTTAGTTGCGATATCACTTTTTCACACAGTCTCTTCAGCGTGCTGCGGTGAGGAAAGATGACACGCTAAAGCGTGAATACCCAATTTTTCCACATCAAAATCTTGTGCGTTAAGATCAATGGGTAAAGATCTCAAACAATCAAATCCACTTCTTTGTAACAACTACGCTGGGATTGGCATTGCTCCGGCGTCACCAGGTCGTTGTCAGGGCCCGCCGTTGACATGGTACAGAGGCACCAATATTGCCGGGTGGTGGAATCGACCATGCGCCAGTTTTCTGCGTTCTCCTGGTCAGGAACGTATGTCATCTTCGTACGAAGATGTCGGCATTGTGAGGGTTTTGGATGTTTCATAAGATTTCCTTTTATGCAAATGGGTCTATTCCGGTTGCCCAACAAATTGCACGATAAACAACGGCTTTGAAAACGGCAATTTTGTAGGTGTTGAGTGACAAAGGATTGGCGGTCTTTACGGCTTCATTTCCGGCCTTCCTGGCAAGCTCTACAGAAATGGCTTGCCCGACTAACAATTTTTCAGCAGCCGGCACACGCCAGGGGATCGGCGCAGCCGCTCCCAACACGATGCGTGCATTGCGGCATTTGCCGTCTTTCATGGTCAGGGCAACTGCGACTTCGGCCAATGGCCAGTCAAAAGCCTGTTTTTCTTTTTGTTTAAAATAGAAGCTGATGAACCCTTCCGGCGCCGGCGGCAGAACGATTTCAGAAATCATTTCGCCGGCTTTCAAAACATTTTCGCGCGTGATGTCCTCTGCCGGAGCCACGAAAAATTTATCGATGGCGATTTCATGTTCGGACTTTTCAGAGACGATTTTGAGCTTCGCATCCAGCGCCATCAGCGCCACCGCGGTGGCAGAAGGGTGCACGATGACACAGCCGTCCTGGTTACCGAAAATGGCATGGTACTGATTTTCACCCTCAATTGCAAAACAGGTTTCACCGCCTTTACGGCTGCAATTGAAATCGCTGCTGCGAAAATACCAGCAGCGGGGGCGCTGACAAATATTTCCGCCAAGCGTGGCAGAATTGCGAATTTGAGGTGTGGCCGTGCCGTGCGCGGCCTGGGCGAGCGCACGATAGGCGCCTTTCAGATTATTATCTTCGGCTAACTCTCCAAGGGTTACATTGGGACCGATGATCAGACCCCGTTTTGAATCAGATTTGATAAAATGCAGTTCTTTCAGATTGCGAATATTGACCAGCCGCGCGGGCGTCGCAATGCCTTCCTTCATCAAATCGAGCTGATCAATGCCGCCGGCTTTGATGGAGGCATTTGGGTGCTTTAAATAGCCAAACACATCGCTTAATTTATCGGGCAAAGCATATTCAAATTTATTCATGAGGTACCTCCTTGACTGGATTCCAGGGCCGCCAGGATTTTGCTTGGCGTCATCGGTAATTCGCGGATTCGCACACCGATGGCGTGAAATACCGCGTTGGCGACGGCAGCAGAAGTTGGCACCGTGGCAGGCTCACCAATGCCGATAGCGCCCGCGCTGTTTTGACCGTGGTTCACATCCAAAATAATCGATTCGATCCGGGGGATGTCCAGGGAGCCGGCGATCTTGTACTGATCCAGATTGGGATTCACCATGATACCGGTGTTGCGGTCCAAAATGCGATCTTCAAACAAAGCGTAACTGATGCCCTGAATGATGCCGCCGTTGATCTGGCTTTCCAGAGTTAAACGATCCATGGGGCGCCCGCAGTCGTGCACCGCTACTACCCGCTGCACCATCACCACGCCGGTTTCGGTGTCCACTTCAACCTCAGCGAACTGCACACCGGCGATGGTACGCGGACTAACTTCCCGGTAATCCTTCACACGTTCACCTGTGACCGAAAACGTTTCGCCGGTAATTTTGGAGGCGACCTGTTTCCAGGTAAGACTCCTGGAGGCATCGCTGGTGACAAAAATCTTACCGTCTTGTGCGCTCAATTCTGCCGGCGTCACTTTTAAAATGGGCGCCGCAATCTCGAACATTTTCATTTTTGCTAAATAAGCCGCGTTGCGCGTGGCCGGAGTAATTGCGCCGGTGGTGACACTGCCGCCGCTGGCGGGTCCCAGTCCAAAATTGGTATCACCGATGTTGACGCTGACATCGGTGGGTTGCAATCCCAGCTCTTCCGCCACTACCATGGCCATGATGGTGCCGATGCCGCCGCCGATATCCTGCACGCCGTTGGTGAGCTCCAGCGAGCCGTCGCTATTCACCTGAATGGTCACCTGGTAGCCAGTACCGTAAAAATAGTACCAGACGGAATTGGCCACTCCCAGCCCGCGCTTAATGGGACCTTTGCTGGCCGCGGGTTTGGGATTGCGCCGCGCCCAGCCCACTTTCTTCATGCCAAGCTCGTACTCAACTTGCCGAATCTCATTATTCAGGGTGTTTTTTCTGCGAAACTCGATGGGATCCATTTTCAATTTGTAGGCCAATTCATCGATGCACTGTTCGAGGGCAAAGGCTCCCTGAGGATGTCCTGGCGCACGAAAAGCGGCGCCCGGCCCGGCGTTGATGAACACATCGGATTCTTCGGTGTAGATATTTTCACACTCGTAAATGTTTCTGGCCGGCCCCGAAGTGCCGGCGCCGGTACCGACGCCGGCGGTACCGTAAGAAATCAATTTGATGGCATTTAATTTACCGTCTTTGCTGGCTCCCAATGTAAGCGTTTGCACCGAGTTGGGTCGATTGCCAACAGCGAGATGCTCTTCTTTACGGTCGAGCATCAGCCGCACCGGCGCTTTGGCTTTGCGTGCCAATTTCGCGGCCATGACGCCATAAATGCCGGCGCCAAACTTTGCCCCAAATCCGCCACCCATGTATTTCGTCACAACCCGGACATGGGTTTTGGGCAGCTCAAACACCTCGGCCAATTCATTTCGAACAGAGAAGGTACCCTGAGTCGACGCCCAGACCTCTAAATGTTCTTCGTCTTGCCACTGCGCCACTACGCCATGGGTCTCCAGAGCGCTGTGCGTTTGCACCTGGGTTCTGTAAGTCGCTTCCACCACCACATCGGATTGCGCGATGGCCGCATCCACTTTCTCCGGCGTGGCGTCTCGGGGTCGGATATTCGGACCGCGAATGTTGCCGGATTGCGACACCTTCGAGGCTGCGTCCGGAACATCGCCTTCGGTGGTTTGTTGTTTCACCCGCTTATCAAAAACCAGCGGCGCCTCCGGCTTTTTGGCAGCATCTACATCGACCACAAAATCACGGATTTCGTAGTCGATTTTTATGAGCTTCATGGCCTCTTCCGCCTGATGCGGAGTTTCAGCCGCAATGGCCAAAATCTCCTGGCCGGCAAATCTAACTTCCATAGGCAATTTATCTGGCACCAACAACACCGCTTTTACCCCCGGATATTTTTCCGCCTGCGAAGTGTCGACACTTTTAACCAAGGCAGCGGGATAAGGCGAGCGATAAAATCGGGCATGAAGCATGCCGGGAAGCTGCATGTCAAAGGTGTATTTGGCCCGGCCGGTAGTTTTATCCCGGCCATCTATCCGGGCAACTCTCTTGCCGATGTATTTTAATTTATCTGAGCCGTCCCAGGGTTTGGGCGTGTCGTCAGGAATTTCCACAGACACTTCATGCAAATTATCCTGCACCCCCACTTGGAGCTTCACTTCTTTTGACATCGGTCTCTCCTATTAAAAGTGGCTACGATTTTTTTCTGACTTTCATTTTTTATTTTAATCAAAATACCAAAAGCGGTTATCGATCCGATCGACATGCCTCTGGCCGTGAAGCGGCTTTTCCACAAACGAAGAATCGCTAACCATCGCTTACCGCCGCAATCGCTTCGAACACTTTTGGATAAGTCCCGCAGCGACAGAGATTGCCACTGGTGGCCATTTTGATCTCTTCCATGCCCACGTGGGGATTATCGTCCAGGAGATTCTTGCAGCTCATGATCATCCCGGAAGTGCAAAACCCGCACTGGTAAGCGTCGTGCTCCACAAACGATTGTTGAATCACGTGCAATTTGCTGTTGGGCGCCTCCTCGGCGCTCAACCCTTCGATGGTTTCAATGGACAACCCCACGGCATCCACCGCCAGCGTCATGCACGAGTTCACGGCTTTGCCGTCCAGGATGACGGTGCACGCCCCGCAGGCACCGCGATCACAACCCACTTTGGTGCCGGTTAATTGCAATCGGTCGCGCAGCACTTCCGCCAGAGTCATTCGCGGCTCCACTCGCACCGGCCTTTTTTTATGGTTGACATGTAAAACAAGGCTCACGGCATCGGGACCTAACACTTTGCCATCGAGAGACAGCAGCCCGGTGTTGCGCAGACGGGCTAAAATGGATTCGCCCGGCACCGCGGCCACGCCCACGGAAGTCAAACTAAGACCCTTTAAAAAGCGGCGCCGAGAAATACCTTTCGTGCCCTCACTCGGCTTAGTTTTATTTCTGGGATCTTCCATAAGAATTTTCCTTTTAGAGATGAAAAGAATTTTTAATTTGGTAGGATATTATGAATTGATAATTACCATTTTAAAATATTTTTGTTAAAATGCAAGCATTTTCACCATACTCTGGATATTTTAAATGTTTTTGTGAAAGATAAATAATTTGAGTAGGTAAAAAAGAAATATAGGTACGTTTTTAAAACGATTACCACGTTTCCAGAGCATACTTTGGACCTTGCTTATTCAGGCAACAAAAAATCATTAACTCAGATCACTTATTCGTGATTAAGCCGCTGTTGTCCCGGCGTCACGCAACGTCCGCACGAGCGCATCCTTTACATCCGCTTTGGCCGGGTGCGCGCTGGTGACCAGCAGCGCCAGCGTATCGAATTCGCTGCGTAACAATTTGCCCGCGCGTTCACATCCGCACCCGCCGCGATCAACATCTTTGCCATCTCAACGGCGTTCAGAGGGATCTTTTGTCTGCGAATTTCCACACCGTTTGCCGCCCAATAATGCAGCAGCGTGGCACGATGACCGAAAGACGATCTCGCTTTCGTCAGCCTTTCATTTTGTTTGAGCAGCTCGCGCAATTGTTGGCAGTCGCCCAAAACCAGCGCGTCCACTGCTGCTTCATTTACGAGTCAGGGGAGCATAAAACTCTGGACGGCGATCCAAAAAAATCTCGTTCAGAGGTGTAATGTTTTTATCCCGCGCCATAATCGGGTCGATTTCCGTGACGAATACTTCTTCCCGCTGCGAGACGGCGCGGTGCAGCAGCTCGCCTTTTGGCGCCACAATTTGACTCTTGCCGGTAAATCGCAATTCCCCGTGCGGTCTTTTATCCGCGCCAAAACGATTAGCTGTAATGGCAAACACGTTGTTTTCCAGGCAGCGCGACCGCATGGCCTGCTGACAATAGTCCAGTACCAGGTTGGAGGGGTGGCAGATGACGTCCGCGCCCTGGAGCGCTAACACACGGGTGACTTCCGGGAAAATCCAATCGAAGCAAATCATGATTCCTACTTTTGCTCCGCGGATTTCCTGCACCTGAATCATTGTCTCTCCAGGATCGAACCAGTTTTTTTCTTCATTAAACAGATGCAATTTACGATAAATATGAACCAGACCTTCGGGGCCCAGCAGCAGGGCGCTGTTAAATATCTTAGCGCCGGCTTTTTCTGCGAAACCGACGACCAGATAAAAGTCGCGGGCTTTGCACAGCGCAATCAGGTTCACAACAGCGGCTGACTCCTCTGGATTTTCAGCCAGCGCTGTTGCTTCCTCTCGGTCTTTGAAATAGTAACCCGTTAATGCCAGCTCCGGCACAACGATCAAATCCGCCGAGACCGGGTTCAAAGATTTGACGATTTTGTTCAAATTTTTCTCAACCGCTCCAAACAGGGGTCGAAATTGCAGATATCCAACCTTTAGCATTTTTCTCCTCGTGTTTCTTGCATGTTTCTCAAATTAAAAGTTCTTAATCAGAATACGTTTCTATTTAAAAAGCAAAATCTGGTTCAACCTTTCCAGGCCCATTTCTAACCTTTCCGGCGGCTCCCCGGTAAAACAAAGGCGAATATATTCGGAGAAATCCCGGCCGAAGCTGTCACCCGGCGCAACCGAGACGCCGGCGTTGAGGCACGCCTCAATGAGCTGCCAGTAATCGCGACCTCGCAGATATTTGGTTGCAGGAAAAAAAACGAAATACGTGCCTTCGGGTTTCGGGAAATCCACGGCTAAATTATCCATCACCACATCCCGCAGCGCCTGAAAGCGCTCCTGAACCCGTGGCAGCCATTGTTTTAGGTTTTTGACCGGCTCCACCATCATCTGCTGTGCCACGGTGGAGGGACTGTAAATTTGGTGCACCAGACTTTTGTTGAGATTGGTGATGGCGGACGCGCTGGCCGCGAGGAAACCCAACCTCAGCCCTGCAAACATAAAAGTTTTTGAAAAGGTAAAAATGGACAGCGTACGCTCGAACATGTTAGGTAGGCTGGCAATGGAATGATGCGGCAGACCGTCGAAAGTGAGCCCGTCGTACGCCTCGTCCGAAATCACCCACAAATCGTGCTTTTGGGCAAACTCAGCTACCTGCCGAACTTGCTCATAGTTGAGCACTTTACTACTGGGATTGTTTGGTGTATTTAAATAAATGGCCGCTGTTTTTGAAGACACAAAGGATTGTAAATAATCTCCAATATCCAGCTCCAAGTGATCAAACAGCTTTGTGTAAAAGGGCGCTTCGATAATCTGTCCGCCGGCCATCTTGACCATGCCAAAGAAAAACGGCCAGGCCGGCGTCAAAATCAGCACCTCTTCGCCGGGCTCAATCAGCGTCATCACACTGACGCTCAGGGCGTTGGTGGCACCACTGGTAACCAAAATGTTCGCTTTTGCGGCAGGCACCTGATTGTCGGTTTGCAGCTTTTCCGCCAGCGCCGCTCTCAACGGCGCGATACCGAACGTGTCGCAGTATTGATTGAAAATCTTGTTCGCATTGCAAAAAGACTCGTGCACAGGCAATTCATAAGGCGGGTGTAAATAGGTGTCTCCGATATGCAGTTTCACCAGGTTTTCCCCCTGCGCGATCATTTTATCGCGATATTTTTCAAAAACCGAGCCGGTAATCTTTGTCACCCGATTGGAAAATTGTGGGAATTTGGGCATGACTCATCCTTTAAATTATGAATGAGTATCTCGTAAAAAGGATTCCAGGCGGCCATGGCGAGTCCAGCAGCGTGTGCGGAACGAAGCGAACGCATCCATGCTAAGTTATTGATATTTTTAGAGCGTTTCGTCATCCCACTTTAGCGGGATTCCTCACGATGGCACGAAACGGCACTTTTTACGAGATACTCATCAATGTAAAATAAAAAACTCAAGTTTCGCAGTTGTGTAATCAATTGTTTTTAAGGTATTTTTCTCAAGCTGAATTCACATAATTCTTTATAATAACTTTCGTTGCAAAAAATCCAAAATATGAGAATGCCGCCATTTATTTAAAAAGTCATTTTAAAATCGACTATTTGTTTTACGATAAAAAAGGCGCTTTGCACCAGAACACAGGATTATCAAATAACTACTGGTTCTTCTCCCAAGTCTGGTAAAGTGTACTACATGTAGTATGCTAAGGAACTA
>JBHHXN010000144.1:0-13391 GCA_046757025.1 bacterium | reverse complement strand
TTAATCTGAAGTAGAAATAAGCCAAAATTTTCTCACTATATATCTAAGGCAATAAGGCCGGGGGGGTAAATGTGGAGAAATTTGATGACAGAGCCTTTGGGTCAAAAAGTCGTTCAGGTAGTGCTTGCTTTTTCTGATTTAGTCATCCAGTTAATTGTAAATAATTTTTTTTGTAAAATAAAAATCAAGATTTCTTATTTACAAAAATCAGGGCATTTTATGGCACTGTTTCTCATTACCACAATGTTATTCGGTTGTTGGACTGGGAGTCTGCATAACGACAACGATAAGATTGTCAGTTTGATCGAATTATCCCCTGAGCAACTCATGGAAATCGAATTCACGTCTCTTTTTAAAAGGCCTGAAACGTTATTTGATTCACCGGCGGCGGCATACATCATCACCAACGAGGATATGAAGCGCAGCGGCAACCTGGACGTACCCGGAGCATTGCGAATGGTGCCTGGAATGCAAGTGGCTCAGCACGATGCTGGCAGCTGGGCCATCACCTCCCGCGGTTTTAGCGGTGTGTCACGCGGCATTAGCGGGCAGTTTGCCAATAAACTGCTGGTGCTTATGGATGGCCGGAGTGTTTACACCCCATTATTTTCAGGCGTCTCCTGGGAAACGCTGGAACAATTATTGGATGATATCCATAGCATCGAAATCATCCGCGGACCGGGCGCAACCCTTTGGGGCGCCAATGCAGTCAATGGCATCATCAACATACTTTCCAAGAGTTGTATGGATACTCAGGGTGGGTTGTTCAGCTTTGGCTTGGGCACCGAACGCCTGGGGTTTGGGCATTTCCGTTATGGAGCCGGAATTGGCAATAACGCTTATTATCGCGTTTATGCTAAATTCCAAAAAGTAGATAGCTTAGTCGATGAGGCTGGCATCAAAACTTCGGATGACTGGCATATTTTTCGGAGTGGATTTCGGATCGATTGGGATGTGGCGAACAATGAAAATTTAACGGTTCAGGGAGATATCTATTCTGGCAAAATCGGTCAACGATTTAACATTGTCGATTCAAATGTGCCGCCCTACCAGAATAAATTCGATTTTGACTCGGGCATTAGCGGCGGCAATGTGCTGGGGCGCTGGAAACGCAGTTTCAGCAATTTTTCAGAGCTAGCCTTGCAAGTTTACTACGACCTGGTGAAGCGGAGAGAGCCGGTGGTGAACGGCACCATCCAGACTTTTGATGTGGACTTCCAGCACCGATTTTTTTGGGGTGAGCGTCAGGAAATTATCTGGGGCGCCGGCTGGCGTTTTATTGCCGATAAATTTGATTCCAACTTTACCTTTCACCTGCGTCCAGACAGCCGCCAATTCAATCTGTACAGCGCGTTTATCCAGGATGAAATCTCGCTGGTTAGAGATCGTTTGCGTCTTTTCCTCGGAACCAAAATCGAGCACAATGCTTTCACGGGCCTTGAGCTGCAGCCCAGTCTGCGCCTGCACTGGAAGCCGGAAGAACGCCATTCCCTCTGGGGTGCGGTGTCGCATGCGGTGCGCTCGCCTTCTCGTGGTGAACACGATGTCGAGCTGTTGCTGGAAGCCACCATTCCTGAGAGCCTGACGATTTTCACTAAGTTGATCGGTAACCGGAATTATCAATCGGAAAACATGCTGGCATTTGAGCTGGGGTATCGTGTGCAGCCCGGCGACGATATCGCACTGGATCTGACGGCTTTTCACAATCGCTATTTTAATTTGCGCTCGGACGAACCCGGTGTGGTGTTCCGGGACCATATCGGCCGCGTTCTGCCTGTTATCATTAAAAATAACCTCAAAGGCGAAACCAACGGTTTTGAAATGGCGCTGAATTGGCAGGTTCGCGATCATTGGCGGCTCATGGCAGCTTATTCCTACCTGAATATGCAGCTTCATCGGCCAAACAACAGCATAGACAGCTTCCGAGAAAGCATGGAAGGCCAGAGCCCGCGACATCAATTTTTTGTTCGTTCGATGTTTGATGTTGGCCGAAGAATAAATTTTGATATCATCCTGCGCTTTGTGGATGAGCTTCCCATGCAGGAGGTTGACAGCTATTTAACGGCCGATTTAAGCTTTAATTGGAAACTAAATGAAAGTTTGATCTTTTCCGTTGTTGGACAAAATTTGCTGCAAAAACACCATGCGGAAAACAGCCAGATTCTCAATATAGCGAATCGGGTGGCAGTAAGCGGGACCGAAGCCAGTGAAGTCCAACGCAGTGTGTTTAGTAAAATAACCTGGCAGTTTTAGACTGTAAAGATAATTGAAAACTTGCGAATTTGGAAAATTTCACCGATTTGAGCAGAGAATTAAGTTCGCCTCGTTTTTCAGGCAATGTGAATGGATAAAGTATTTAGAATTATTTTGTTGTTTTTTGTATTCAGTTCGGCCACTCACGCTCAGAATCTGCGCAGGGCACGAGTTACGGAATATCAAATTAAAGCCGCGTTTTTGTACAATTTTGCCAAATTTGTGGACTGGCCAAAGGAGGTGGTTGAGGATACCACTCAACCGTTAATTATTGGCATTCTGGGTCGAGACCCCTTTGGGTCAGACCTGGATGAAATGATCGCCGGTAAAACCGTGAAAGGAAAAAAGATCGTCATCAAACGTTTTGATAAAATCGAGGACTGGGAATTCTGTCATCTTCTTTTTATTAGCTCATCTGAAAGAAGGAGGATGAAAAAAAATCTGGCCATTCTTCGCGAATTCAATGTTCTCACTGTTGGGGAAACTCCCGACTTTGCAGTTAATGGCGGCGTTATTCGCTTGTTCAATCAAAATAACAAAGTGCGATTTGCCATCAATATTGAGGCCGCGGAAAGATCGCATTTAAAAATTAGCTCCAGATTGTTGAATTTAGCGCGAATTGTAGAAAACTCGAACCATAAAGGGAAAAATTGACCATGAGATTTATGCATGATTTTTCCATTCAGAAAAAACTGACGCTGATTATCCTGCTTATCAGCGGGGTAGCGGTGTTTTTGGCCTGTTTGGGATTCATAATTTTTGATCTCATTTCCTTTAAGGATGCCATGGTTCACGACCTGCACATTCTGGCTGAAATCATTGGAACGAACAGTACGGCCGCCATCAGCTTTGACCGTGCGGATGAAGCAACTGAAATGCTGGCAGCCCTGGTAGCGAAGGAGAATATCACTACTGCGTGTATTTACTCGCGGGATGGCGTGCATTTCGCTTCTTATGCTCGAAAGGATATCGGCGAAAAAGTGACGCTGCCACCTGTACAAAATCCGCGCTCTTTTTTTGAAAATCGTCGATTAAATTTATTTCATGAAATCATCCTGGATGGAGAACAAATCGGCACGCTTTACATCCAATCGGACCTGGAAGAGTTTTATATGCGGCTTAAACGCTACGCAGCCATAATTGCCCTGGTGCTGGGTCTTTCTGCGTTAACGGCATTCATTATGGCAGCCAATCTTCAGCGAATTATTTCCGAACCCATTTTGCATCTCGCGAAAATGGCAAAAAAAGTTTCCTTGAAAAAAGACTTCTCCATTCGCGCCAAAAAGTTCAACGAAGACGAATTAGGCTATTTGACTGAACGATTTAACGAAATGCTGAGTCACATCCAGGAAAGAGATACCGCTTTGCAACTCGCTCACCACAAGCTGGAATGCCAGGCTGAAAAACTGCAACAGGAGCTGGATGTGCGCAAAAAAGTGGAGAAAGCGCTGCGTCATAGCGAGGAGCGGTTTCGAGACCTGTTTGATAACGCCCCTGACATGTACATCATTTTAGATCCCGAAGGCACGATTGTCGATTTTAATCAACGTGGTTTAAAGGAGCTGGGTTATACCACCGCAGAAGTCATCGGCAAGCCCATTCAACAATTGATGTATCATCGCGACCGACCGCAAACTGAAAAATATTTTTACCAAATTCAAACAACCGGACAACCGCCTAAAAACATTGAATCACGCCTGATTCACAAAAGCGGTCGAACCGTATGGGTGAGCAAGGAATTTTCACTGTTAAAATCTGAAAGCGGTAAGTTACAAACTATCCGCGTGATTTGCCGGGACATTACAGAGCGCAAGCGGCTTCAGGAAGAGTTAGAGCGGGCACAACGATTGGAAGCCGCCGGTCGCATTGCCGGCCAGATCGCCCACGACTTTAACAATCTGCTGGGACCTCTGGCTGCGTATCCGACGTTAATCCGCGAGGATTTACCTGAAGAACATCCGGTGGTAGAAATGGTGGATGAAATGGAAATTGCCGCTAGAAAGATCGCAGATATCAACCAGCAACTGTTGGCCTTAGGTCGTCGCGGTCATTACACTATGGATGCCATCGACCTGAATGAGTTGGTGCAAAACGTGGTTTGCACTATGGATTGGTCAAAAAAAATAGCCCTACACAAATCACTGGAAAAAGAGTTGTTTACCATCAAAGGCGGCGCTGCTCAGTTAACCCGAGCCATCACCAATTTATTGATAAACGCCATAGAAGCCATTCACAACCACGGCACCATCGCCATTCAAACCTCCAATGAATATCTCGATTGGCCATTACATGGCTATCAGACCGTAAAGCGCGGAGAATATGTAAAGCTCGCCATTTCCGACACGGGGCACGGAATCAAACCCGAGCTGCTCGATAAAATATTCGATCCGTTTTTTACCACCAAAACCATGGATCGTATGCGCGGTTCGGGCTTGGGACTGAGTGTCGTGCACGGTATCATCGAAGATCACAAAGGCTACATCACGGTTGAAAGCGAGGTGGGCAGCGGCACAACCTTTTGTCTCTATTTCCCGGTTTCGAGAGAGATTCAGGAGGATGTTGCCAAAACTGTGGAAAATATCTCGGGTGGAAACGAGTCGATATTGGTTGTGGATGACGATCCGATTCAACGCCGCGTCACGACACAACTACTTAAACGGTTGGGTTACAGAATTCACACGGTGCAAAGTGGTGAACAGGCTGTGGAATTTGTGAAAGAGAATCCACAGGACCTGTTAATTCTGGATATGGTCATGGATGGCATCGACGGCGCCGAAACCTACAAACGAATTTTAAAAATTCAACCCAAGCAAAGGGCCATAGTTTTGTCTGGTTATGCCAAATCCAAACGAGTGAAAAACGCTTTGAGAATCGGCGCGGGTGAATTTGTGGCTAAACCCATTTCACTCAACGCTCTGGCTGCCGCGGTGCGAAAAGAGCTGGACAAAAATATACCGGAATATGCTTCGCATAAATGCTGATAGATAAATTGCGTCTGGGTTTTTGTTTATTGCCCATTCGCTTTGTATCAACGAAAAAATCGAATAATATGAGATGATAATCTAATCTGTGACCTGAAGTCTAAAGACCAAAGACCAACAGACAACTGATAGTAGCTATTTAGTGCCTGAACGATAATGGTCCGATCTTCCCGAAGGTCTCCTGGCCGATGGTGAATTCCTGCCTGGCTCGGTGGGGGGCTTGTCCTGAGCTTTGTCGAAGGGACACCTTCGCGAAGAGGCTCTTAAATCGCGCATTTCTCGAGTCTCTGTTCAAACACTATTTAGCTAAAAATACCAATTAAGATTCGAAAGACGTCATATTTTATGAAAGGTAAATAAAACAGCAAGGTCGTAAAAATTCCGTCATCCAAAAATGTTTGTGTATTTTTATAGTTGACGTTTTTGAATATCAAACATTTTTGTTTCTTTGGAGGTGATTCCATGAATTCTTGCAGAATTTTCTTCTTTTTGGCCCTGGTTTCACTCTTATTTTGTGGTGATGCTTTTGCACAAGTTTTGCAGTCCAGTCCGCCAGTGAAAGTCTCTCTGCCAGGTTCGGCAGCGGGCGAGGCTGGCACCACCGTCCGCGTCCCCATTACGGTTGGGGAGCTTGCGGGTGGCAAAGTTTTGTCATTCCAGATGGTCATCGTGTTCGATAAAACGGTTTTGCGCGGCGTCGGCGCCTCCACAGCCGGCACGCTGGCTGAACCGTTTGATCCGCCCATCGTCGATAATACGTTGGACGGGGAGCTGATCGTGTCGGTATTCGGTCATTCGGAACTCAGCGGCAGCGGAACCTTGATAAATATTATCTTTGATGTGGTCGGACAACCCGGTGCTTCCACCATTTTAAAATTTATCGGATTTATTTTTAATACGGGCGACCCTCCGGCAGAAATAACCAACGGCCATTTTACCGTGCTGCCGGCCAGAGTTCCAGCCATCGATGTGACGCCGATCTCGCACGATTTTGGCGAGGTGGAAGTCGGTTCCAGCGCCATGCAGTCGTTTGTTATTTCAAATAGCGGTACCGCAGATCTGCAAGTGAGCGACGTCCGCATCGTGGGTATGGATTCCGATCAATTCGGCTTTGCAGCCACCGTATCTCCGTTTACTCTTGCTCCCGGGCAAAGTCAAAATATTTCTGTCCGATTCCATCCCGACTCCGACGGCTTAAAAAGCGCCGTGCTTCAAATTACCAGCAACGATCCGGATCAAGCAACGGTTAATGTAAACCTGGACGGTGCCGGTAAGCCAAAACCGCAACCCAATATCCTGGTTCAGCCGGCAGCCTATGACTTTGGCGACGTCATGGTTGGCGCCATTGTTTTTAAAACATTTATCATATCCAATGATGGCACCGCGGACCTGGTATTAAATGCCGCTAAGATTGTCGGCGTCGATAAAGATCAATTCACAATTGAAAGCGTTGGCACGTTGATCACCCTGGCATCCGGAGACAGCCAGAGTTTTACCATCAGTTTCAAGCCGCTTTCTATTGGCAATAAATCCGCTAGTTTGCAGATATTCAGCAACGATCCGGATCAGGCCACGTTTGGTATCATGCTCACGGGCAATGGCGTGCCGGCGCCGGCGCCGAACATCGCGGTGCAGCCCGCTGATTACGACTTTGGCGAGGTGAGGCAGGGATCCGTTGCGTCAAAATCGTTTGTCATTTCCAACAACGGCAGCGCCGATTTGTTGGTAAATAACGTGAGCTTAGCCGGTGCAAATTTAGACCAGTTCGCGCTCCTGTCCGGTCGAACGTCGTTCACGCTGATGCCGGGGGAAAGCGAAAAGCTCGATATTCGCTTCCGGCCGGCATCGGAAGGCGTAAAAACAGCCAGTTTGCAAGTCGCCAGCAACGATCCCGATACCCCATTGGCAGAGATTGGATTGACCGGTACGGGCCTGCCGTTACCGCAGCCCAAAATGGTGGTTAGTCCAAGCAGTCATGATTATGGGCTTGTGGTGGTTGGTACACTGGCGACCAAGAATTTTATCATTACCAACAGCGGTTTAGCCGATTTAACGGTGAATTCCATCAGCCTTTCTGGTGCCTATTCCGATCAGTTCAAAATCGTAACGAATTCCGGCATGATCACTTTGATACCAGGCGAAAGCCATAATCTCATCGTCATTTTTCAACCGACTGATTTAGGTTCGAAAAAAGCCAATTTACAGATTTTCAGCAACGATCCCGATCAGGCCATCTTGAATGTCACCTTGTCCGGAGAGGGCATTTCGCCGCTACAACCAGATATCACGGTGGATCCGGCAAATCACGATTTCGGGAAGGTGCTGATTGGAAGCGTGGAAACAAAAACCTTTGTGGTCAGCAACGACGGCGTGGCAGCGCTTCAAGTGAATGTCTTGAACCTGTCCGGCAGCGATGCCAGCCAGTTTGAGCTGCTCTCCGCGAATGCTTTGTTCATTTTGCCGCCGGGCGCCAGCTCCAGTTTCGAAATCCGATTCCAGCCAGACGCACCGGGCGTTAAAAAAGCCGAGCTTGAAATAACCAGCAACGACCCTGATGAGCAGATCGTGACCGTCGAGTTAACAGGCTTCGCGTTTGAGGAGCTGACGATGCAAACCACGATAACGTCGCCTCAAAATGGCGAGCTCATCTGTGCTGAAAATAGCACCGTAACAGGTGAAATTGTCATCCATGGCGGTATTCCACCATACTCTATCGCCTGTGAAGTGAATGGCGTCCCCGCCACAGTAGTGGGAAACCTGTTCAGCGCGACCATCGCGCTCGTTCCGGGAGAAAATCAAGTGGTCGTGAACAGCACGGTGGGGGATACCCGCGGCGTCAGTAAGACCTCTAACCAATCTATTATCCTAAATCGACCTCAGCCTCTTGCTTGCGCTGTGACCATCTCAACGCCACAGGGCGACACCACCATCAGCAACGAAAGCATCCGCATCGGCGGACGGATCGAAGTGTCAGGGGGGCAGCCGCCCTTTTCGGTCTCGTGTCAAATAAATGGCAAATCTGTGGCTCTTTCGCAAAACGCCTTTTCGGTTTTGGCGCCTTTGGAATTCGGAGAAAACCGATTTACCGTTACTTGTTCCATTCTGGACGAATGCGGCACTCAGACCGTTTGCACAGATTCGGTAATCGTTTTTCGTAAACCTAAGCCCCTGATTTGTGAGGTTGAATTTCTACCGCCGGAACCGGGCACCATCATCCGGGACGCTCGCATTAAAGTCATGGGAGTGTTCAAAGTCAGCGGCGGCGTACCGCCTATTCAAGCCCAGGGGAAATTCAATGGCACCAGCGCCGTTGCCGTCAAGGATACGCTGATGGCGATCATCCCATTGACTATGGGCGCCAATACGATTCATTTGGAAGCCAAATTTACCGATAGTTGGGGTACGGTTTCGACATGCAGCGACACCATGATCTTTAAAAGGTTTCCACAACAATCGTCACAAGCGAACGTTCTGTACGCCATCACCGAAGATAAAACCGAACTGGTAAAGATCGACTTCCACACGAGTAATCCTGTCGTCTCCCGAGTTGGTCCGATTTTTTTCAAAGATAAGAAAAAGAAAAAAATAAAGAAAATCGTGGCGATGACCTGGGATCCTATAACCAATTGTGTGCTCCTTCTTTCCCGCAAAAGCGACGGCACCATTTATAAAATAAAAAGTGCGAATATTAGAAAGGCTTCTTCTACAGGCGTCACGGCAACCTATCTCACAAGGATTGAAATAGAAGACATCAAAAGTCTGGCGGTGAATCCGGTGACGGGGGAACTGTATGGTGTTGATGATGACGAGCAAGAACTGGTGAAGATCGACCGCGCCTCCGGCCGGGTGAAAAGAATAAAAAGGCTGGGATTTAAAGATATTCGTGGTTTGGCTTTTTCAATCAATCGGAAGCCCGTGCTTTATGGAGTCGATACCAAATCCGGGAGGTTGGTTGTCATCAATACTTCGAGTCGAACCAACACATCGGCGTACCGGCCTCACAAGATCGGCTTTGATCACGTTGAATCTCTTGCCTTTGCTCCCGATGGAAAGTTGTTTGGATTTGCAGGGGCCGGGAAAAAGCAATTGATCAAAATCGACCCTAATTCGGGAATCGGTAAAAGTCTTTCGCGCTTAACGGGCAAGGAGGATAAAATTGTGGGAATCGCTTTTTTGGCGCCAGAGAGATTGATGAACGGGAGCCGCTTTTTGTTGCCTGTTTATAAACAAACCCAATTGACTTTGCCAGATGTTTTCACGCTTGAACAAAATTATCCAAATCCGTTCAACCCCTCTACCAAAATTCGATTTGTGATTCCGTCTGTTTTGCAAAACAAGGCAAAGGTAGAATTGAGAATTCATAATATTCTGGGACAGTTGGTGCGAGAATTGCTCAATGAATCCATGGTCCCGGGCCAATATGAGGTTGAATGGGATGGGCGTGATTCCCGCGGATTGCCGGCGCCGTCTGGAATTTATCTTTATCAAATAAAAGTGCAAGACTTTCAAGCCACTCGCCGTATGCTGATTCTGAAATAGGGTAGAATCCGTCAACACTGAAAATGTGTTCTTAAGCCGATTAAAATGACATAGGTTAGATTGTTGAGCCTGTGTGGATTTCTCCCCCTGGAATTCAGTGATGCCGCTTGTTAAGTTTCACGAACGAAGTTTGCGATCAGCCCTCCCTGGCACCCGCCTTTGGGTTAGTTTCTCTAATTTTATTCACCGTTCTATTTTAACTCGCTCGCTGCGGTGTTTGATTTTACGCCAGACCACCATTTTGCAAAGTATTCAGAATTCCTTACATTACAATGACCTTTTGGTCGGATTTCCCTTGACAAGTCCTGTCGCGTTAATTATATTATCAAGCGATAATCTAAATTGCTGACATCTCGATAATTTTCTTTTACATACCTTCCTTCTCGACTTCCAGCAGATTTGGGTTGCTCAAGTTGGCAGCCTGTTTAGTGTGTTTTTCGAAGCATTTTTCAAATTGGCAAAATTTGGTTAGATTTGGGATGAAATGATAAGCGATGAACGTAAACCATTTTCCACCGGAGGATTTCTTAAAAATGAGGCTTTTCGGGAAGTGATGGATTCGGATGATTCGACCGCTCAGTTTGGGTCTGCGGAAAAGCGTCAAATGGTCCAATATTCCAACCTTTTTTTTGAATCGCGGTATTTCAAAATAAAAAGTCCGATGAGAACGTTTATTATCCTTATAATCAGCAAGTTTATCCTCAGCAATTTCGCCCCGGTTATTGCGCAGGATAACAACATTCAATTTCCCATTGCCGATATTGAGCAGCGCTTGAAGTACGAGCCCTTTGATATTTTTCGCAAAAGAGACTCGCGATTTAAAGGGGATATCACCAAACAAATGATTATCAAGTGGCAGGATGGGGTTTACATGCGCGTGAAGTGGAAGCGCGGTCCCTCTAAAGGCCAGGCCGTGAACAATCAGCCGCGCTATGAAATAGCCGCTTACCAGCTGCAGAAGCTGTTTCTGCAGCCTGAATATTATGTGGTTCCTCCGACGGTTGCGCGTTTTTTTTCCATCGAGAAATACCGTGAAATCGAACCCAATGTGAAACCGACCTTTAAGAAAATTCCCTGTGTGCTATTTGTTTTGCAATACTGGTTGGAAAACGTCACCAACAAAAATATCTACGACAAGAAATTATTCAAAACCAACGAATATTATGCTATGCATTTGGGGAATATGAACATACTTTCTTATTTAATCAAACACAGCGACTCAAACGTGGGTAATTTTTTGATCTCCACTGACCCCGCCAATTTGAGAGTATTTGCTGTTGACAACGGCATGGCATTCAACAACATCAAGAGTGATCGCGGTTATGAATGGCAGGACATGCGAGTAAAAAAACTCCCCGCGGCGACGGTGGAAAAACTTCGAAAAATCACACTGCAAGACCTGCAAAAAACCCTGGGGGTCGTCGCTCAGTTCACTTTTAAAGGCGACAACCTGGTGGAAGTCCAACACACTGAAAATCTCGATCCTAAAAAAGGCGTTCGAATTTCTAATAACGTTGTGCAATTCGGATTGACGGAATTTGAGATCAAAGGTGTGCACAGACGATTGCAAGATTTGTTAAAACGAGTGCACAAAGGTAAAATTAAAACCTTCTAACCGAGAGGCAATTTTCACTCAGGGGATTAAAGTTTGTCGACAATTCATAGAAAACTTTCTCGATGATATCAATAAATTTGAATCGCATACCTGAACGGATGCGTTTCGGCGGCGTTTTGTGTCTGGCGCTGGTGTGCACGTTGAGTCATTCCGCAACCACCTTCTCCAGCGAACCCCCCATTCCACTCAAAAAGGCCGTTCGCAGCGTTTCCTACCAGGCGAAATCCTCCTCCAGGTTTAACTTTAACGGCGAATACGGCCTGTGGGTGCAAATCATGGATGGCGAAATTACCGTACACTGGATTACCACGCCGGCCGACTCCGGCTTTTTAAGCGTTTTAAAGGACGGTCATAAGTTGTACGATTTCACCACGCCGTTGTCGCAGGCGCATGCAGTCACTTTTAAACGGCCCAAATTCAATTCAGTTGTGTTACGCTATGGTGGGCAAAGCAATCCTGACGACCGCCATGTTACCAGCATTTATTTAAAGAATAAGCGAACAAAAGCGGTTTTCAGCAAGGTGGATTCCATCTATGTGCTGGGCGATATTCACGGTTATTTCGAGAATCTGGTGAAATTGCTGACCGTCGCGAATTTGATCGACGCGGAGCTGAATTGGCGGGGGCATCGTAAACATCTGGTGGCGCTGGGCGATCTGTTCGACCGCGGATTTGATGTGACCCGCACGCTCTGGCTGCTTTACAAATTAGAAAGACAGGCCGAACGCGCGGGTGGGAAAGTGCACGTTTTGCTCGGCAACCACGAAATCATGACCTTCGTGGGGGATCTGCGCTATCTCTCGGGCAAGGAGAAGTTGATTGCCACGACCCACAACACGCACTATCAAAATATGTTTGATGTGCATCATTCACTCCTCGGCAGATGGCTGGCTTCCAAACCCGGAATTTTAAAAATGGACAAAATTCTGTTGGCACACGGCGGGGTGACGCCGGTTTACACGGCATTTTCGGTCCATTCATTTAATGATATTTTGAATTCTTATTTAAACGAAGATATCTTTCAATATTTATTCAACGACACGTTAACCTTCAGTGCGGCCGATTCGGCGCTCATCGCCAATCGTCAGGCCTTCTTCTTCAGCAGCAACAGCGTTTTCTGGCACCGAGGCTATGTAAAAAGCGATACATTGCAGAACGATTTGCGTCGTGTGCTCAAGCATTTTAAAAGTGAGCTGCATGTGGTGGCGCACACACCCGTGAAATCCATTCGGGAGAGTTATGACGGCCAGCTCATTGCGGTGGACCTGCAGGCGCCCGCCACAGAGATGCTGTTGCTGGTGCGAAACCGAAAAAAGAAATATCAGCGCTTCAAATTTCATCCTGAGCGAGGCTTAGAGCCGCTGAATCCTGCTCTCCCGCTGCTGAATCAGAACTGAGCCTGCACGGGGATTCATTGAAATCGTGGTGTCTTTTTCCACAGATATGATCAGCTTGAAAACGATTTTGAAGCAGGCTTAAGCAACTGCGCGATTGTGACATTCATAAATCTGTATTAAAATCCTATTAAGAGGTTTCTGCAAAATGAAATTACCAAGGGGTGTTCGGCTTCAGCCTGCAGCAACCTGAAGCGACTGTGTGAAAAATCGACAAATCAACTCTAAACTAAACACGCGGTTGAAGTTATTCTGTAAGATTCTTTTTAATAAACAGCACTTTACTTCAAAACTAAAAAGATTCCTCCTGCCTGTCCCGCAAAGCGGGGAATGACAAAAGCCCGGAAGTTGACTTTTCACACAGTCTCTGAAGGTTGAACACCTCATTTTACAGAAATCTAATCATTTTACATAAAAGGAGGGAACCATGCCTAAAGCTACACTTTTTATCATACATTTAGTAGTCCTATTCGTTGGTATCTTTTTTTCTTTTCTGGACGTGTCGGCTCAGCCAATCTGGTTGGACCAGAGCATTAACAAATCCATCTCGCTGGAAGCGCTGAAACCGATCAAGAAAAACACCCACTTTTTTACTTCCACGCATTTTTT
>JBHHXN010000143.1:0-13460 GCA_046757025.1 bacterium | reverse complement strand
CAGGTTAAGAAAAATACCTTAAAAACCATTGATTACACAACTGCGAAACTTGAGTTTTATAACAAAAAATAGATCACGAAAATTCCGTTGCTGCTCACAGTTGCAATTAATTTCGAACAAAGGCGCCAAAGGTTGTACCCCCTCAAAAAACCAATATTGAGATTATTCTTCAAAATTGTCGCTCCCCTGAGCGTGCCGGCTCCGTAACCAAGCCATTGCAAAGCCAACGCCAGTGATTCAGGTTTGCAATTTTAATTTCGAAGCCGCGGCCCGGTCGACGATGATGATAGCGTCCCGATGCATTTGCACGATGGTGGCGGGCACCATAGCGGTTATGGGACCCTCCACGGTTTTAGCGATGGCTTCGGCTTTTCCTTCTCCGTTTGCCACCAGGATGAGCGTGTGCGCGTCCATGATGGTGCCTACCCCCATAGTAATAGCGTATTTGGGCACTTCCTGCATGGATTTGAAAAAACGCGCATTGTCCTGGCGGGTTTTCTCGGTCAAAGTTTTGATACGGGTACGCGAACCCAATGATGAGTACGGTTCATTAAAAGCAATGTGACCGTTGGCGCCGATGCCTAAAATTTGCAAGTCGATACCCCCTGCATCCAAAATTTTTTGCTCGTATTCCTCACACTCTTTTTCGATATCTTCAGCCATGCCGTTTGGAACGTGAACAAATCGCCGGTCGACGTTTATATGATTGAACAAATTTTCGTTCATGAAATAGTGGTAGCTCTGGTCGTGCTCCTCTGGAAGCCCTACATACTCATCGAGATTGAACGTGGTAACCCGTGCAAAATCCAGCCCTTCTTCTTTGTGCATTCTGATCAGTTCTTTATAAAGTCCCAGGGGCGAGCTGCCCGTTGCCAGACCCAAAACACAATCGGGTTTCTTTTTGATCAAATCTACTACCCGACGCGCCGCTTCCACACTCATACTTTCATAATCATCTTTAACGATAACCAACATGGGAATCCCTCCTTAAATTGTGCGTTATTTCGTGAACACCTTTTTCAGTTAAACCTCATAAAGCAAATATTTTGATCGTTTGCTCAAAAAGAATCCTGACCATTATACAAATCAAAAATGATATTTTCAATCGAAACTTTTTTGTCGAGATTGACGTGCAGCGGTCCGAACCATCCTACAAGTCAATGGTATTTCAACATTGCGATGGGCTTATAAAAAGTGTTATCATTGCCCGCCCAATCGCTACGTCCCTTGTCACGGCCCCGAACCATTCTCTAGCCTCTATTCTAACCTAAATGGTTTCGCAAAGCTTATCCCGCTATTTTGGATTCCGTGTAAACGAGAGAAGGGCTTTCACTGGTAATGCAGCGGGTTCAATGCCGTCATTTTGGATGGATTCATTTAAACAAGATTTTCTATGCTGCCAACGCCCGGCCTCGGCGCTAACCATCCGCTAAACGGGTAGCGACTTCAACGATCCGTTGTGTGTTGGGAAGAGTTTGATTTTCCAGCTCACGCGCGTACGGGATGGTTTCCCGGGTACAAACTCTGGCATATTTAAAGCTCAAACCAGATTCTAACAGCTGCGCCGCTATTTCTCCTGAAAGCCCGAAACGCTCATAATCTTCATCCACCACCAGCAGCCGGCCGGTTTTGGCAACGGAATTAGACATGGTTTCCTTATCCAGCGGACAGACTGTGCGCAGATCGATGACTTCGCAAGCCAGCTCTTGTTTTTTCAGCTCCGCTGCGGCTTCCAGCGCGCGGTGTACTCCCACGCCCACACTCACCAGAGTGAGGTCGCGGCCCTCCTGCAGGACTGTGGCCTGCCCCAGGGGAAGAGGCTGCCAAGTATCGGTCACCGTGCCCTCTCTTCCTGCTTGCGGCACGTCATAGTGTACGGTTTTTCTGCCGCCGGCCCCCAGGTAATCCCGCCAGTAATCCGACAGCAATTTATGCTCCAAATAGATCACCGGCCCCGAATGTTCGATGGCAGAAAGCATCAAACCGCCGGCGTCGGCCGGGTTTGAAGGTACCACAACCGTCAAACCCGGAATGTGCGCTAACCAGCCCCACAGAGTTTGCTCGTGTTGGCCGCCGTCACCGTAACCGCCGCCACAAGCTGCCCGTACTACCAGAGGCGACTGCCATTTGCCGCTGGAAAAGCTCTCTAACTTTGCGGCGTGATTCAGCAGGGCATCCACGGCCACGCCGATGAAGTCCACCAGCATCACCTCCACCACCGGCCGCAATCCCGCCATGGCCGCGGTCACGGCCGCCCCCACAAACGCGCTTTCGCTGATGGGTGCGGCGCGCACTCGCTCCTTGCCAAAGCGCGCAAATAAGTTCACGCGCAGCAGATGGATATCTTCACCAAAAATAACCACTCGGGAATCCTCGGCCATGGCCTGAGCCAGCGCGTCTTCAATGGCCTGTGCGAAAGTCCTGTTTTTCATGAGCGTTCCCTCTCCTCTACAGAAAAAGCCAATGCCGCTTCGACGGTCGTTTTAATTTCTTTGGCGATTTCGGTTTCTAATTTTTGCAGGCGTTTTTTATCGGTTTTCTGCAATTTTGAGCGAGTCTCGATCAGGGGATCCTTTTGCTTGACCCACTGCTCTTTCGCGGTTTTTCCGATCAACGCCGTTACGGTTCCCAGACGGCCGCTCCTCTTAGTTACGGAAGCGCCATCCCCCTTCATAACGGATTTTAGCAGAGGTCCGCCGATTTCTTTCATTTCCCGCAAGGGATGCCGGGCCACGCGCAAAAGCGGATCCCCTAAAAAATGGCCTTCCGGATGAAAACATTGACCGTAAAGAAAAGAGGGTCCTTTGCCGCGTCGGGCACGGACGCTGCTTACTTCGGCGGCCTTCCAGACCGTTTCCACGTCGCTGCCATCGACCTCTGCCGCCGGCATGCCAAAGCTGCGGGCGCGTTCGAGCAAACTGCCGCCGGTAACCGACTCGGAACGAGTGGTGATGGCCCACTGGCTGTCCTTACAAACGAAGATCACCGGCAGATTCCAGGCCACCGCTAAATTCAAGGATTCCATGAGCATGCCCTGGTTCATGGCGCCTTCTCCGAAAAAGGCCACTGCCAGATTTTTGGGACGAAGATGCCGGGCCGCCAGGGCAAATCCCACGGCTGCGGGCCCGGAAGCGCCCACAATGCCCGACGACGCGATAAGGTGTTCACGCGAAAACAGGTGCATGTGTCCGCCTCGGCCGGCACACAGTCCGTCGGGTTGGCCTAAAAACTCGCGCAGCAATAGCAGCGGATCCACGCCGCGCATGAGCACAGGCGGGGTGCCGCGGTGATCCAGCGCCAGGGCGTCGCCGTCGATGAGCTGCGCCACCACACCTGCCACAATCGCTTCTTCTCCGAGGCCGAGATGCATTTCACCTGAGATTTTACCGTCGTTCCAAATTTCGATTACCGCTTCTTCAAACAAACGGCTGCGCAGCATTGCCTTATACAGCGACCAGAGTTCAAATGACATGAGATTCAATCCTCCTGAAAATTTCGAAAAATTTCATGGCGACACACGCCCTCCATATTCAATCCTCAACGATCCATTTATAGCAATCCAACCGAGGATATTTCTGATCAGGGTGCATGTGTCGGTCTCCACGGGTGGGAATGTCGTTCTTCACGTAATCCAACTTTGTTTTTGCCATGCCCGCAAATGCCGGATCACCTGCGGCTTTCTGAAACTGTTGAAATGCCAATTCAAAAACCAGTTTATCGTCAAAACGAATGGTTTTGTCTTCGCGGCGTTCAAGACAATTGTTGGCTGCGCTTTCGTAAATTTCGCCCAGTACGATATTGGCATAACCATAATGGGGATCCATTTTCAAGGCTTTGCGCACCGTACTTCGTGCTGCTCGATATTGTTTGAGTTCTTTCAAACTGGTGGCCATTTCACACAACACTTTTTTGTGGTCAGGTTTCAAGGACAAAACTTTTTCATAAGCTGCGATGGCGTTTTTAGGATCGCCGGCATTCTGAAAGGCATACCCTAAAATTTCCAGCGCCAAAATATCTTCGGGGGTGATAGTAAGTAGTTGTTTGAATTTTGCAATAGCTTTTTCAAATTCATGGCGTTTGTAGTAAGCTTCGCCCAGACTGTACAGGAGTTTGGTATTTTGGGGGTCGAGTACTAACGCCCGCTCCTGCACAGTTAAAGATGCTTCTTCTTCTCCAACAAACATATAAAGATTTGCCAGCACAATCAAAGCCTCGATGTCATCTGGCTCAAGCTCAACGAGCTTTTCATAGACCGGCAGCGCTTCCTGTCGGCGGTCCAATTGCACCAGCAAAATCCCAAGCGCGCGATAGTCATCCGCCCGTGCCACGGAATCCAGCCGAATCGCTTCCCGATACTCGAAAACCGCCTGCTCATATTTTCTCAGGCTATTGAGCAGCCAGCCCAGCATGCGATGAAAGTAAGAATTGGCCGGATATTTTTCGATGGCTTGTCGGTAAACAAATTCAGCGCTGTCCGGCTTCGCAAGCTTGAGATAGCATTCACCGAGATATTGAAACGCCATCGGGTACTTTTTTTCTGTGTCCAAATCTACCACTTTCCACAGATGCGGCAGTGCGTCGGTGAACATCTTGTTTTTCCAATTTTCGCGTCCAAAACTCAGGTACTTCTGGATTTCAAATTCCCGGGCTTTTTGCAGTGAATCTTGAATGGCTTGTTGTCTCTCGGAACTAAATTGTTTAGCCTGCCGACGGCTTGAAGTCGCACAGCTTTCTTGAAAAAAAAGCCCGGCCAACCCCCAGAGCAGAACGACAAACAAGGTGTTTGGAAAAACTTCACGACATTTTTTGAACTGCATGATAATTTCTCCTTTTACCGAGTTTCAGGTTTGCATATTTAAAACTAAACCAACCTTTAAAGGCTACTCAACGACTGCTGGTTATCTTTGCACCGGATTGCTCTTTTTGTGTCAGCGATGAAAATAGAGGAATTTTGGCGATTCTGACTCCCAGAAACTAATCGTAAAAAAGAACGAGGAATTCGCTTGTTATTTAAAGCTCAGACAGATCGATTACGACCCCACCCTTGACTTTCTTGTAGTAAACGAATTTTGCTGCGATTTATTCTTGCAAGCCTTTTTTAGATTTGTAAGATTCGGGCTTGATGCTTACCGGCATCTTTCCCACAAAGCCATCGATACCTTGGGATTCTTCCTCGCGCGAGGCCAATCGGTAAGATGTTTGATGAAGTTGGGATAGTTTGATCAAAATGGCCTCTTGAAATTGCAGACCGATGTAGGTCTTTATGAGTACCAAATCTTTTACCCAGTTTTCAATCATCTGTTCGTCAATCTGCTCCATGGCAGACTGAAGGTTTTTTATCATTTTTCTAATTTTTTCAGTGGCTTTTTGAATGGCTTCAGGGTGTTTCTCTAAATACCATTTTTCCCATTCTTCAATGGATTGACCTGAGAACTGCTGAATCAATTCACTCATTTGACCAACCACAGCGGGACGGGTACCCTGTGAGTTTTGATTTGCAAGATTTATTATTTGCGTGGAATACTTGGGGAAATCATAAGACTTACATCCTAATAATACTTTGATTTCGTCATTACTAAGTTTTAGTTTCGTTTTCATAATGGAATTTTTTCTGTAGTAGTTTCTCAAATTTCTGGTTGTACTTGAAAGAAAATTCAGTGTCGATTTCAGCAAAACCGTGCTTCAGAAGATGCGCGTTGACAAAAGTTTTATTTTTCATATAAACATAGGCCATTAGATAGTTATTTTTGTCATATTTCGTTTCATCAAATTTGAGAAATATTTGTCTGCTTAGTATTTTATTGGTTAAAAATGTCATGGCAGCGTTTTGATTTGTAGAGCTGGGCTTCACGCCAATTAATCGAACAATTAAATCGTTGTTTAGCTTAATCAGGTTAGGTGAAATTAATTGTTTAACCGTATAATATTGTTCCCGCTTGGCTCCATTTATTCCATCAACAACACTTATCTTCGAGCCAAACTTGAGTTTGTTTGGGTCAACTTTCTTATCAAATTTCACTGGATCTGAAAAAAGATAAGGCATTTTTTCAATTTCAGTATTCAAATCGATATCCACAGGGGCCTGCTCTTCTAAGATGAATTCATTTTCGCTAAATAAGGAAGTTGTTTCAGCGTTCAACTTCTTTTTGATGACAGGCAAAAAATCTTTATTGATTTCATAACCGATAGAGTTTCTATTTTTTATCATTGCAGCCAGAGAAGTTGTCCCACTACCAAGAAATGGATCAAGAACGGTTTCACCAACAAAGGTAAACATCTCAATAGCTCGTTTTGGCAATTCAATGGGAAACATTGCTATATGATGGTCTTGTTTAGCTCCGTTAAAATACCAGTGACCAGAAAAATATTCTTTCCATTTTTCTTTTGGAATTCGAGATTGTTCTTTGACTGCCGTGCTTACTTTAGGACTTTGGCCAGGTTTTTTAAAAATCAATATGAATTCATAATCAATTTCAATGATTCCGTTGCGAGGAAATGGGAAAGAACCCATCACGGTTGCGCCCCCGGTTGTGTTCATGGTTGTTTTCTTTTGCCAGATGATCGCTCCCATATAATCGAAACCAATTGCCTCGCAAAACTTAATGATTTCAGTACGGATTGGAATAACCTTATATCTTCCGTAATAAACTGCTCTGGCAAATTGATCGCCAATATTTATCAGCATTCGACATCCCGGGTGCAGAACTCGATTACATTCATTCCAAACAAGATTGAGGTTATTTATGTACACCTCATAAGAATCGTTGAATCCAATCTGATTTGTAGTTCCATAATCTTTTAATTGCCAATAAGGGGGCGAGGTGACGATGAGATGCACCGAAGAGTCTTCTACCTCTTTCATCTTTCTGGAGTCGCCGATGATACATTTGTGAGTGGTTTTCATAATTTAAGCCATTCAATTCTGTAAAATTTTAGCCTCTTTAATAATTTATCAATTTACAAAATTTACCATTATCAGGCAAATCTAAATTGCACAATCTATTAAGCTTCCAGTTTTTTACATTAAGATTTAAAGAAAAGCGGTTTAAACGAAATCCACTTTTCAGGTATTGTCCAAAAGTGTTCAATAAATGCCAGTTAATTTTCCTCACCGAATGTCTTCCACCCTCGGCGATTCAAATCCCAGCGAATAAAAACAAAACAAGCCGCCGCCAATGCTAACAACGAAAAGCCAATCAGAGTGGAGCCCAGAATGATTTTTCCCACGCCAAAGAGTGCCGAATAAATCAGCGCCAGCCCCACAGCCCAGTCCAAAAAATCCCAGCCTAATCCTTTGTCGGTCGCCACCTCCGGAGCCCGGGCTGAAATGGGTTTCCAGAGGTTGCCGCCGGGTCGGGCTTTTCGGTAGAATTTCAGTAAGGTCTCTTCCTTTTCAGGACGGGTTAGAAACGTCACCGTCAGCCAGACTAAAGTACTCACCGCTACCGTGATCAACATAACTTTCGCGAACACGTTGGCGTCGGCGGTGTCCATGCCCAGCACGGATTGCAGGAATATCGCCACCACAAAGGACGTGATCATGGCGGAAATCTCGGACCAGGCATTGATTCGCCACCAGAACCAGCGCAGGATATAAACCGCGCCGGTTCCCGCTCCCAGCGCCAGCAAGAATTTCCAGGCGCCGGCGATGGTTTCCATCTGCGAAGTCACCACGGCGCCGGCTAACACCAGGCCGACGGTTGCCAGGCGGGCAACCAAAACGTAATGTTCCGGCGATCCATCTTTCTTCACAAATCTTTTGTAAAAATCGTTCACCAGGTAGGAGCTGCCCCAGTTGAGCTGGGTACTGACCGTGGACATGAACGCTGCTGCAAAAGACGCGAGCAACAGTCCTTTAAAGCCCACGGGCAAGTGATTGAGCATAACTAAAATGTAGCCGGTTTGTTTATCTTCAATATCCGGGAACAGCACCAGACTGGCCAAAGCCACCATGATCCAGGGCCAGGGCCGCAGGGCATAATGCGCAATGTTGAACCAGAGCGTGGCTAAAAACGAATGGCGCTCATCTTTTGTGGAAAACATTCTCTGGGCAATGTAACCACCGCCCCCGGGTTCGGCGCCGGGATACCAGGCCGCCCACCAGTTAACCGCAAGATAGACCAAAAAAGCGGTCACCGGCATCCAGACCGAGCCGACCGCCGGCGCAAAGTTGAGCACGTCGTGTTCCGGGCCGTAAATTCGAATCAACTCGGTTTTTAAGCCGCCAATTCCGCCGACCGCGTCGGTGGCGAAAATGGCCAGTGCGATGGAGCCAACCATGGCGATGATGAACTGCAGGAAATCGGTCATTACTACGCCCCAGAGTCCGCTTAAACCGCTGTAAAGTAACGTCACGACCACGCATATTCCCACAGCAATCCATTTATCCACGCCGATGGTCAATTCAATTATTTTGACTAATGCCAGTGTCACCCAGCCCAAAATGATCAGGTTGATGGGAATGGCCAGGTAGAGCGCTCTGAAACCGCGCAAAATGGCCGCCGGTTTGCCGGAATATCTGAGTTCGGTAAATTCCACGTCTGTCAGGACTTCGGTTCGCCGCCACAGTCGGGCGAACAAAAAAACCGTTAGCAATCCGCTCATCACCATGTTCCACCAGAGCCAATTGCCAGCGATGCCATGATTGGCCACAAGTTCGGTTACGGCCAGGGGGGTATCTGCAGCAAAGGTCGTGGCGACCATGCTGGTACCCGCCAACCACCAGGGCAAACTTCTCCCGGATGTAAAATACTCTGTAATATTGCCGCCGGCTCTTTTGGAAAAATATAATCCAATTCCCAGCGCTAAAACAAAATATACGACGACAAATGTCCAATCGAGAAAACTGACCTGCATTTCTGACCCCTCCGTAATTTTTGAATGATAACGTCCATTTGTATTTCAAATTGCTACGCTTCCACATCGAAAACAGAGAACCTGAACCATTTTATTTTTTTCATATCTGCTCCTCAAGTGTCATTCCCGCGTGGTGTTGAGCGGGAATCCAAATGTGATTCAGGCAGGAGATTCCCAATGACCCTGATATTTTTTATGGTTAAGCCCAAATGAGAAAACAAAACCGCAATGATGATTTCAGATTGATTTAGTTGATTCAGTTAATTTATGCAATAGTCTTTCTTTAATTTTAAAAAATCACCCCGACTCAGGCACGCGAAAAAACTTTATGGGATAAAATACCGACGACGACGGTCGTCAGACTTCCCACCACCGTGTAAAGCGGCCAGGCGATCTGAATGGTTTGAATGACCACCGCCATACCCAAAAGGGCAAAAATGAATCCGATGATAGCGTCCCGCTGCACCGCCGGTTTATAGATCAACCCTAACAAAAACGTACCCAGCAACCCGCCGTAAGTGTAGGAGGCAATGCCCAGAGCCACCTCCACCACCGTGCCTTTTAAACCGATAAAAACCACCGCCGCCAGCATCAACACGACGCCCCAGACCAGGGTGACCAGACGGGATATTTTCAACAGCTCAGCATCGGACTTGCTTTTGCCTGCCAGCGGAATATAAATATCCAATACCGCTGCACTCGACAGACTGGAAAGGCTGCTCGACAGCGTACTCATGGCGGCAGCAAAAAGGGCTGCGACAATCAAACCGCTGATGCCACTGGGCATTTCTTCTACAATAAATTTCGGGAATATGCCATCAGCCCGGGTTAATCCCAACTCGTCGGGGCTGAGACCTTTATAATAGGCAAAAAGTAAAGTTCCTAAAAACAGAAAAATAATAAATTGGATGAGTACGGCAAATCCGCTAAACGCAATGGCTTTTTGGCCGGCCTTTTTATCTTTACAGGTTAACACGCGCTGCACGATCAACTGATCGGTGCCGTGCGACGCCAGGCTGAAAATCGCGCCGGCGAACAATGCTGTAAAAAAAGTGTACGGTTTTTGGATAAATTCGGCAAACGGCAGTTCTGATCCCCAATACAGCCACTGGAATTTATCATCGTCAGCGGCCCAATTGGTGACTGTAGCCAGTCCCTCCGGCAGGCGATTCAAAATCAGGATAACGGCCAGAATGGCTCCCCCCATGTAAATGGCCATCTGAATCACGTCCATCCAGATGACGGAGCGGATGCCGCCAATGTAGGTGTAAACCATGGTCAGCAAGCCGATGAACAAAATCGACAGGGCGTAAAACTGCGAATCGGAAAAACCGCTAAACGCGCCGCTGCCTTTGATGATGATGGCCAGCGGAATGGCGGTGGCAAACAGCCGCACGCCGTCGGCTAACAAGCGCGTCAACATAAAAGTCACGCTGGCGGTGTTGCGCATTTTCTGACCAAAGCGGGCGCCGAGAAAATGGTAGGCGGTGTCCATGCTGCCGCGGTAGTAGGCGGGAATCAGGATCAGCGCCACGAGGATTCTTCCCACCACGTATCCGAACACGATTTGCAGGAAGGTCATGTTGCCCTGGTAGGAAACCGCAGGAATGCTGATGAAAGTGAGGACGCTGGTTTCGGTGGCGACGATGCTGAAGGTCACCGCGAACCAGGGAATGCGCCGGCCGCCGAGGAAATAGTCCGTGGTGTCCTTTTGCTTGCGGCCAATCCAGGCGCCAAAGCCTGCGGAAACTGCCATATACACAACAACAATAATTATATCAATTGTAGAAAAACCCATTGGCGCTCCTTGTGTTAATCATGCGAAACAGTAAGGGATTATTGACTGAGTTATTTAGTATTTAAATAGATGTTTGGCTAATCGAGAATTGCAACTAAAGTTCAAATGCCGTGTAATGAATGTCAATATAACAGCTTCGTCCTATGTGGTTCAAAATGATTTGAACCAAAAATATTTTCAGAAATTGCTTTTGAAAATATTTCAAACGAATTAGAAGTCTGAATAACAGATTAGAACTTTTCAGACGATTTTTCTTTCTCGTCAGAAATCTCCTCGCCCATTTCTTGCAAGATCGCTTTCATGGCGGCGTTGTGAAAATCCCGCCGCACCTGAGACATACCGCCGCGCTCGCGTGTGGGATAAACGCGATTGGTCAAAAGGATGATGGCGATTTTGCGGTTAGGATCCACCCAGATGGACGTGCCGGTAAACCCCGTGTGCCCAAAGCTGCCTTCGGAAAAATAGTCCCCGGCTAACGAGCGCTCATCAGAAGGCGTATCCCAGCCGATGGCACGGTCACTCCACTCCGGCAGATGCTGCCGGCGGGTCCAATATTTGATTGTAGTTGGTGAAAAATAACGACGATGTCCGTAAATGCCGCCGTTGATAAGCATTTGTGCCAGGATGGCCAGATCCTCGGCGGTGGAAAACAGCCCGGCGTGCGAAGACACCCCGTTCAAGAAGAACGCGTTTTCATCGTGCACGTCGCCGTGGATCAAACCGCGGTTCATGCTGCCGCCGATTTCTGTGGGCGCGATTCTGCTGAGCAAGGCTTTCGGAGGATTGTACATGGTATTTTTCATCCCCAATGGTTTGTGGATGGTTTCCGCCGCCAGTTGGTCCAGCGGTTTGCCGGTCACCGTTTCCAGAATTTTTCCCGCCATGATCAAACCCAAATCAGAGTAAATCATGGAATCGCCAGGCGCAAAATCAAGCGGAAGCTGATAAATGTATTCCAGCGCTTCCTGTTTGTTTTGGGCTTTGTTCCAGAGGTCCACCCACCAGTGGGCGCCGGAGGAATGGGTCAGCAGATGACGCAGGGTCACCGCGTCTTTTTCACCGCCCTGAAAATCGGGCAAATAGCTTTTCACCGGGATATCCAGGACAATTTTTCGCTGTTCCCACAAGCGCATGGCGGTGACGGTGGTGGCCGCTACTTTGGTGACCGAAGCCAGATCATAAATCGTTTCCCTGGTCACAGCCGGTGAAGACGGCTCGTATTTCTGCCGGCCAAACCCGCGGCTGGCAATTATTTTACCGTCGCGTATCACCGCCACTTGGGCGCCGGGGAAAATCGAATCGGCAATGGCCTTCTTCAACACCGCATACGCGTCTTCCAAAATATCGTCGTCAATGGCTTTCACCAGCTCCATCATGCGGCGGGGTCGTTCGAGTCCATCGCCGATCTCGAAGAAGCCTGGAATGGAGACCGGCAGCTTTGCATTGAGAGGGATTTCGCCAAAGACCGCCCGCATGGCTGAACGCACGGCCAAAGGCACGGTCTCGTAAGCGCACAAATAGGAAGGTACGTCCGGAATTTGCCGGATGACATACGGCGAGCCAAAAGCGACCACCGCCATGGGTTTATCCATTTTGAAGAAGTCTGAAAGCAGCTTCGCGGTGGTGTCGGGCAGCGCGATGGAGCCTTTGTAGCTGCCCCATTTCACGAACACGCCTGCAATTACGGCATCTACCGAATCGACTTTGGCCACAATCTCCTGCATCTCCTCTTCGGTTGTTCTGGGGTCCACAAAGGCGGTTTGCATGCCCGGCACCCGCCAGGCGATTTCCCGGTTCATGGCGTCGCCGCGAAAAACGTAGGCCGGATCATCGGAAACCGTCAGCGCCAGCACGCTGTTGAGTTTTTCGGCTTGCAGGGGAAAGAGGTTTTTGTCGTCCCGTAGCAGGGTCATGGCTGCATCCGCCATCTCCTCGGCTTTTGCCTGATGCTGGGGAGAGGCAATGATGGATTCCATCTGTTCAAATCGGATTTCGGGCTTGCGATCCAGCCCGAAAGCCAGCTTGGCCTGCAATATTCTCTTCACAGATTCGTCGATGCGCTGCATGGCAATGCGACCGCTTTTGACGGCTTGCACAACAAAGTCGAACGTGGCTTCAAAATTTGGCGATAACAACACCATGTCTATGCCGGCATTGATAGCCAGGACCGCGGCTTCACCGGACCAGTAGTTCTCTGTAATGCCGCCCATGCCCATGGCGTCGGTGAAAACCAGCCCGTCGAAGCCCATCTCTTTTCGCAACACCTCTTGGATAAAATATTTATCGAGGGTGGCCGGCCGGCCCTGCATTTCGGGAAAATCGCTGTACGTGATGTGCGCTACCATGAAGCATTTTACGCCGGCCTCCACCGCGGCTCGAAACGGCGGCAGCTCCACCGTTCGAATGCGCTCGCGCGAAGCGGAAATGGTGGGTAAGGACAGATGCGAATCGATGTTGGTATCGCCGTGCCCGGGAAAATGTTTGGCCGTGGCATACACGCCGTGGTCCTGCAGACCTTTGATGAAGGCACTGCCAAGCTTCGCCACCAGGGACGGCTCTTCTCCAAACGAGCGCGTGTTGATGATAATGTTGTCCGGATTGTTGTTCACATCCAGCACCGGCGCAAAGCCGATGTGCACGCCGATGGCCCGAGCTTCTTTGGCCGTAATCGCCCCCATTTCATACGCGTACGTTTCGTTAGCCGTGGCGCCGATGGCCATGTTTTGTAAAAATCGCGTACTCTCGTCCACGCGCATGGGCAAGCCCCACTCCACGTCCGCCATCACAAGCAGCGGCAGCTCGGCTT
>JBHHXN010000142.1:0-13636 GCA_046757025.1 bacterium | reverse complement strand
CGCATGGGCAAGCCCCACTCCACGTCCGCCATCACAAGCAGCGGCAGCTCGGCTTCAGCCTGCAGCCGCTGAATGGAGCGAGCCACTTCATACGGCATGCCGCGAAAAAACATCACCCCGCCCACGTGGTAGTTTTTAACCAGATCCAGCAATCGTTTAAATTGCTCGTCTTCCGAGTTGTAAAAATGCGGAACATAGGACGGCACCATCATCTGCCCGACTTTCTCTTCTACGCTCATAGAAGCGAGCTGTAGAGCTACCCAATTTGTACTTTGAGATGGACGCGTACCAGCACAATTCAGGATCAATAGCGGCAGCAGAGTCAACACGACTTTTTTCATGAAATTCTCCCTTGCTATTTATAAAAGTGGTTGGTCAAGTTTTTACCTGCCTAATAAAAACAAAAGACGTGAATTTTCAGATTGTGTAAAAAGTCAAACTCAAGGGTCTTTGAAATTCTCCTCCTTACAGGAGGATCTTTTTTGATTGTAATTGTTCAGTGATCTACCCAATAAAGTCATTGCGAGGAGTGGAGCGACGAAGCAATCTTTTACGTATCCACGACTTATACCCAATTTTACAGGAGATTGCTTCGTCCCGCACAAAACGCGGGACTCGCCATGACTTGTAAAAGTTGGCTACTTCACTGAACATTTACTTTTTATTGTACGTAAAGCGCTGTTTATTAAAAAGATTCTTCCAGCTTACTCTTAGTCGTTTTTGGAGGCTGAGATCTACCTGGTTTTAAGTTAAAAACGTCTCAACCAAACTTTTCACACAGGCTTTTAACCTTGCACTCAGCAGTTGCTCAAATATCACGCAGCCGTTTCGTCTTATAAACAGATTATTTAGTGTCCATCCGTCATCGTCATTCCCGAGTGCTCCCTGCTTAAAACATGCAGGGACAAGCTCATCGGGAATCTCATGCCTAACGGACCAATGGATTCCCGCTTAAAGATTGCTGGAATGACAAAAAAAGGTTCTTTACGGATGGACACTATTTAAGGCTGCGCAATTTTTTGAACAGCGATTCCGAAATCATTTCTCCCGCTTTATGCAGTGAATACAAAATACCTGCAGCAGCAGGCGGCATTTCCTGTGTAAAATAATGAAAATCCAGATTAAGCTGCTGAGCTTTTCGTTTGAATTTACTGCTGAACACAGAAGGCTCGTTTAAAACGCCACCGGAAAGGGCTATGCGGTGTGGCGGCTCTGATTCCATGCGCTCCAAACTGGTCAAAGCAAGTTCCACGAGATTTTTAGCTGCTGCATCCACGATTCGCAGCGCGTTGGGCTCTTCCTGCAGCGCCTGGTCACCGACGATTTGCGCAAACGAGGCCAGCAGATTTTGCGGATTGTCGGCGGCATAGATCATGGACATCAGAGCCCGGGGGGTGTCCACGTCGCAATGAGTGAGCAGCGCATGGGTTAATTTCGATAACGGCCGGCCCATCTCCTGCTCTCGCAACGCGTTTCGGACGGCGTTGCGTCCGATGTCGTAACCGCTTCCTTCGTCACCGAGCAGGTACCCCCAACCGCCAAGCTGTTCAAACTCATGATTTTTATTTTTTATCAAACAAACCGAGCCCGTTCCGGAGGCTATGAGCAAGCCCTGTTTTTCGCCGTGGATGGCATAGTACAAAAGCTCGGCATCGGTCATCAGGGTAAAATTACGAATACCGATTTCACGAATGATTTGCCCGACAAGATTCTTTTCTTTTTCCCGGCCCGCGCCCGCAAATCCACACGTCGCCCATTTAATTTGCTCGACCTGGATTTCCTCGAGCAATTCAAATACCATTTCATTTAAAAGCTGCACGACCTGCTTCTCTGCCAGCACCGCGATGTTGCCGGCGCCTTTTGTCAGCGTTTTGAGCATTTTTCCTTTGGCGTCGCAAAGAATGCCTGAAGTCTTTGAACCGCCGCCATCGATACCAAGATAATACATGTTCGTATTCGATAAAAAATTGTTTAATTACTTTGGTCATGAGTGTCCGGTTTAACTCATTTTTATGAGATTTTGTGCAGGACACCCCCCTTAATCCCCCCTCAAGGGGGGAAATAGGGGGGTGTTTTCGCAGAAATATTAATTCAAGTCTTCAGTTGCAAAACCATATCTCTATTGCATTATTTCCAGGAGCTTATGTCTAGTACTGTATTTTTAATTCGGACACGCATGTACTTATGTTTTAAAACAAATGAATTTGGAGAATCGAGTTTAAGCGAACAATTGGGATTGAGTCATACTAAATTACAAATTTAATAATAAATTACAACTATTTTTCACAATTACAAATGTTAAAGTTGACAAATTAGGGCGAGTTTTAATATATTCACCAGGTGTCATCAAATCAATTTATGCTAAGAAAGCCGTATTGGATAGAATATGAAACAGACATTCCGCATTATTCTGCTCATTCAGGTACTGCTCGCGACCTCCGCTGTACCATCCTCGTCCTTTGCGCAGGCTCTCTCCGGCCTGAGCTTATGCATCGATCCCGGACATGGCAGCGGCAATCGAAATCAAGGCCCCACCGGCTTGCGAGAAGCCGATATCAACATGACGATTTCACTGTTTTTGAAACAGTTTCTCAAAAGCGCCAACATCGACACGGTTCTGCTCACGCGGGTGGACGATTCCACCAATCCCTCCTTGAGCCAACGAGAAGCCATCGCCAACAATTTTGGCACGGATTGGTTTCATTCAGTGCATCACAACGCTTTTAATGGCCGCAGCCGGTTTACCCTTGTCTTGCTGGAAGAAGAACGAACTTCAACCAATCCCTGTCCCGATGGCAGGCGAAGAGGCACCGGTCAACCGGAATGGCCTGGACAATCGGACGTCATGAGCCAATTCATGGCTAACGCCATTTTCAAAGCGCTGCGTACCTCTTCCACCCGGGTGAGTCTCGATTGGACGTTTTACGGCGGCTGCAATGGCGGCTTCAGCCTCGGCGTGCTGAACAACTTGCAAATGCCTGGCGAGCTTTCGGAAGGCACTTTTCACGACCATGCGGTGGAAGAGAGAAAACTGCGCAATCCAGATTTCCTGAAATTGGAAGCCCGGGCGCTGTACATGGCCATTCTGGATTTTTACGACGCCGGCAAAATGCCCACCGGTGCATTGTCTGGTATCGTCAGCGACGCCGAAACAGAGGCGCCCATCAACGGCGCGCAAATTACCCTGAATCCTGGCAACGCAAAATACACCACCGACAACCACGACAACGGATTGTTCGTATTTCACGACCTGGAACCGGGCACATACCAGCTCACGGTGAGCGCCGCCGAATTCGACACCCTGACCAAGATGGTGCAGGTGCGCGCCCACGATTTCGCATTTGCCGATTTTTCTCTGACCCTGGCCGTTCCACCCATTGTCACCGCCACGCTCCCTTCTGCCCAAACTCAAAACTTCGGCGTGTACAACCAAATCGGCTTTCGCTTCAACAGAAAGATGGCGCGCCGGAGCGTGGAAGTAGCGTTCCGCACCGTTCCCGCTGCCACCGGCCATTTCATCTGGGGAGCCAACGACGATATTATGTTGTTTGAGCCGGACACACGGTTTGAATTCAGTACCGAATACCAGGCACGACTCCTCGGCTCCGCCACCGATGCTTCCGGACGCCCTCTGGACGGCAACGCAGACGGCGTGGGCGGCGACGATTTTAGCTTTTCGTTTACGACGGCTGAGCTGGACACCAACCGGCCTGCGGTGATGGACTTCTTCCCCGTACAGCGTGACACCTCGGTTTTCATCCGGGACGTCTTTTGGGCAGAATTTAATAAAGAGCTGGATCTCAATACGATCTCCGCAGACAACATAAAAATTACCCGCACCGGTGGGGCCGCGGTGGCGTTAAGTCTGGATTACGTGGACGACGGCAGCCGCCGACTGACGTTTGTTCCCCAACAACCGCTGGAATCGGGACAGCGCTACTTTCTCACATTCCTGCGTGGGCTGGGTCTGCGGGACGGTGAAGAAATGCAAATGAATCTCCAGCGGCAATTCACCACCTCCCGGGCGAGCGTGCAGATCGATTTCATAGACGATTTTGAAAGCGCTTTCTCCTGGAGCGATCCGGACGATTCGCCGTTTACACAAAATACCGTGCCGGAAAATACCTGGTTCCAGAGCGCTCAGCAAAAACCCATTTCCGGCCTTCAAAGCGGGGAGCTGAGTTACCAGTTTTCGGGACCCGACGGCCGCCTGCAAGTGAATGCCATTACCACGCCGGACATCGATCTCACCAAAGTTGATGAGCTGGGATTCTACCTGTATGGAGACAACAGCGGCAATCAAATCCGTTTGATTTTGCGGGATTTGGACGGAGTCGAAGCACTCCCCTGGCAGGTAATCGAATGGTCTGGCTGGCAAATGCTGCGATTCGATTTGTCGCAATCGGCTCTGCAGCCCGGCGAGAACGGGAACGGCCAGCTCGATGCCGAACAAATTCAGCTCATCGGCATCCAGCTCACAGGAAACCGTCAAAATTCGGGCCGATTGTATGTGGAAGACATCCTCACCAGCGGTCGCCCAAACACCGTCGGAGTGGAAAGATTAAAAAGGGATTTTTTGCGGCCAGTGGATTTTAACCTGGCACAAAATTACCCCAATCCCTTCAATCCAGAAACGGTGATCAATTACCAGGTGCCAGTTTCGGTTGAGGCGAATCAGAAAGTGGTGCTGCGGGTTTTCAATTTGCAGGGACAAATTGTGCGCACGCTGGTAGATTTTGCTCTGCCGCCAGGCCGGCACAGCGTCGTTTGGAACGGAAGCGATGACGCGGGTGAGATTGTCAGCAGCGGTGTTTATTTTTATCAGCTTACCATTGGCCAACTGCAAGCCAGAAAAAAGATGATCTTTATCAAGTGAGTGGTCCGGAATAATTCATGAATATATCGGTATGAGATCATAAGATGCTGATTTTATAGCTGTTCAGCAGGGGCTGTCGAAAACGTTGGAAAAATCCCCTGAATGGTCATCAGGGCTGTCCAAAAAGTCATGATGCTTTACCCTGAGTCCTTCGACGAGCCCAGGATAAACTGCTTCGAAGGGTATCGTATGTTGTTTAAAAACAGCCACAATTCGACTACACCTAGCATAAAGTGTATTCTCTTCGTGACTTTTTGGACAATCCCCAATATTTATCGTAGGCCATGCAACACTTGGTTTAAATTTAACCGTTGCGCACGTTACTTGAATTCTTTAGGTTAGAGGAATAAAATAATGCTCAATTCAAAACTATTACTCATTATCAGCCTAAATTTGTTTGCCGCAGGACACGCACAGGAAAGCTGGCAGGCTGCCGGGGAAGCGGTGCCGCTGACCCCGGCTGAGCAATATTTTCAGCAACCCGTGTGGTCGCCGGACGGTACAAAAATCGCGCTGGCCGGCGAAAATTACCGCGGCATCTGGGTCATGAAGGCGGATGGCAGCCAGCTGCAATCCCTCACAAACGAACCTGGCGCCGGCTTACAATTCCGCTGGTCTGCAGACTCGAAAGAAATCGTTTATCGAACACACGCCTACGTTAAACGCCGCAAGACCACGCAAATTAAGATCCTGAATCTGGAATTAAAGCAAATTCGTATCCTGAAAAAATACGGCGCTGGATATGTGGGTCTGCCCCGCTGGACCCTGGACCGCCGCTTTGTTTATCTCTACACAAAACAAGGACTGGATCTGATACCCACCAGCAATGACATTTCCGAAGAGACGAGCGCCGGGGGTTATTTTCAACCGATCTTTTATACCACGGAAAAAGGCTTTGTGCTGTCCGATACCCGGGGCAATGTGTTCAGCCAACTTCAGCCGGTGCCCGGGCAAATTTTGAACGCGCGATTATCTCCCAGCGCAGAAAAAATTGCGTTTGAAATCGCCGGCGGCAACCTGTACGTGGTCAACATCGACGGTTCGGACCTGGTGGATCTGGGAAAGGGCGAACGGCCCGCCTGGTCAGCCGACAGCCAATGGATTGCGTACATGCTGCCTATGGACGACGGCCACCAAATTCTTTCTTCCGACATCTACCTGATCAGGGTGGACGGCCGAGCTAAAACCAATCTCACCCAAAGCCCGAATCGCCTCGAAATGAATCCCGACTGGGCTCCAGGCAGGCCGTCTGTCCTTTTCGATGAACAGAAGCGCGGGAGAATTTACAGCCTCGAACTTCAGAAAAAGGAATAGGGCAGCCCAAATCCCATGTTGCGCGGATTACTTCATCAGCGTCATGCGCACGGATTTAGTGAACTTCCCTGAGTTTAACACCAGAATGTACACGCCGCTGGCCACAGCCTGGCCGGCGTCATCTCGGCCATTCCAGGTAACTGAATACTCGCCAGCCGGCTGATGTCGATTCACCAGCTCGCTGATGAGCTCGCTCTTTAAGTTGAAAACGCGCAAGGTAGTGAAGCCGCCGCTCCCCAGCTCATAACGAATGGTGGTGGTTGGATTAAACGGATTGGGAAAATTCGCCTCTAGCCTGTAGGAGCCAACGGTATTCGATTCAGGGCTTGGTTCCACGCTCACCGGCACTTCCACCGACACCGTACCCGGGCTGGTCGTGGTGAAGCTGTTTGTTGGACCCTCACCGGGCGGGGACAGAAAAAATACGTGCTCATTTGAATTTTCCAGCAAAATCATATTACCTGCGGCATCCAGCGCAATGGCTGCGCGATCGTTGATGTTGGCGCTGTCATCAAAACCATACAGATCCTGCTCGTCCACCAAATTCAGCACCTGCGGGAAGGGAAAATTGATATCTTCAATCCGCCACAGACCGTCATCGAACACTCCGTCGCCGGCCCGGGTGGCATAGTAGAGTATGTCGTCCGTAGAAGTCGTGCGGTCGCTGCCATGATCGAATTCCAGGTCGGTGATTCGAAACGTAACTTCCGGCATTAAAAACCAGACGGCATCATCGTCTGTCACGGGCAAATTGCCGGAAATATCGTATTTATTGAAACCGACGGGTTCGCTGTCAAAATCGTTGCTGGAACGAAAAGTCACATACATGGCGCCATCGTCGTCCAGAGCGATGTTTCGCGGCAAGCCTTTGGAAAATTGCCCCACCAGCTCCACGGTTCCGCTAAACACGTCTTCGTTGCCAATAGCCGCCCGCACTACCGTGCTGTCATCGCAAATGTAAAGCACGCGCTCGGCGCCGGTGCCCACCAGATACAACCCTTTGGGTTTGGTAAGTCCGGTGATAACCGTAGTCAGAGAATGGTCGCGATTCAATCTTCGAATCTCACCAAAATCGACCGCCGACACATAAAAGCGACCTTCGTCATCCAGCACGCCTGAATACATCGATTGCGTGCCGCCTCCCCAGTCGATGGTGCCTCCGCTGCCAATATCTGCCGCGACCAAGAACGGATCGTGAAAGGAGCCGTCTGAATTGTAAATGGTGATGCCTTTTTGCAGGGGGCCGCCGGTGTTGGGCGCGAAAAACAGGCCAAACAAGGAGCTGTTCATATCCGTTACCACGTCGCAGCCCCGGGTAAAAATATCGATGTCGCCGGAATCAAAGAAAACCGTCCAGTCGGTGCTCGAGGCATTGGGCTGTTCAGCGGTGACGGTGAAAAGATAGCGTTTACCAGCTTCGCTGCCGCTGCCGTCCCAGGTGACTGAATTTAAACCACGACTGCGGGCACCGGCGAGTATTTGCGCCACGCCCTGACCGGTGCTGGCGTCTTTGATATCGACGGTCACCGTGCTGGCGGTGTCATTCAAAATAAACGACAGCAATGCGCCGGTGCCATCTGAAAAATTGCCATCAAAAGCGCTGCCGTCCGGGTTGGTGATTTTTAATTGTGAGGCATATACTTTTGCATGTGTGGTTGCCGGGGTGCTCGCGATGAAAACAACCAGCACGACAATGACCAAAAAGTGGTAAATGCGTTTCATGATCATTCCTCTCTTAGTTTTGTGGCTGAAAACGGCGAAAGGAGCCCTATGCAGAGACTCCTTTCTTTTCAAATATTTACCCTGCCCTAAAAATGTAAATTTCAAAAGAGTTTATTTTGACTTGTTGTCTTTTAGGGTAGTGTTTCCCAATGGACGTTGCAGTCATTGCGAGGAACGAAGTGACGAAGCAATCTCCTGATTTTCTGCAAGCTAAGAGATTGCTTCGTCCCGCGTAAAACACGGGACTCGCAATGACCTTTTGTTGCAATGTTAATTAAACGTCACTCTTCTAAATAGCACGCATTCCGGCCATTTTTATTTCAGCAGGGTCATCTGTTTGGACTGCTTGAAGTCGCCGGCAATGATGGTATAAATGTAAACACCGCTCGGCACGTTCACCCCGTTGAAATCCTTGCCATTCCAGGTGACACGATGAGTGCCGAGTCCTTTGTACTCATCGACCAGTGTGGCGATGGTCTCTCCGAGTAGATTATGCACCGTAATTTTCACTTGTCCGGCTCTTGGAATATCGTACTGAATGACGGTTTCCGGATTGAAGGGATTGGGAAAATTCTGGTGCAGCTCAAATCCGCTTGGTAGGGTGGACAGATCCGGCAGCTCCACTTTCACCGCGATGTCAGATTCTAAAATGGTGACGTAAATTGAATTGTCTCCGAGAGCCGTATCTTCCTGATCCGTAAATACCAGTTCGCGTTTATTGTCGCCATCCATATCCACCAGCGTCTGGCCATCTCTCAATGCCTTGCGATCCTGTGGAAAGGCAATGTAATAGTAGCGTCCGGCGTTGGGATCGTCGTAAACCGTGGTAAAATCGTAGCTGTTGGCGTCGGTGACGCTGCCACTGCCTTTGTATTCAACCCGAAAGATTTTTTTGTTGTATGAGCCGGCGATCAAATAATCGACGTTGCCATCGTCATCGAAATCGCCAATTGCCGCGCCGCGAATTTGATTATCATAAAGATTGATCGGATTAAAACTGCTAGCCGTGATTTGCTTCACATCGCCGTTTGGAACCGGAACCACATAGAGTTGTCCATCAGAACCCGCCATCATGAATTCCTCAATGCCGTCGCCGTCGATATCCCAGGGCAAAAACGACCCCAAAGCGCCAGCGGAAAAAGTAAAATCTGAAACGGCTTTATGGACCATTTGATATTGATCCGGCCCCGTGGCCTGATAAAAAACCGCTATGATGCCATCGGCCTCCCATTCAACAGCGGATATTTCCGGGGTGCCGTCGCCATTGACGTCATGCACATGGACATCATAAATATTGCCATCCGATTCTGTCAAATTGGTGTCATCAAAAAACTCTTTGGTGAAGGTTGTAAATCCGCCAAAAAAATCGCCTACCAATGAAAAAATCATGAAAGCATTGCCGCCGTTGTTCCAGGCGCGAAAAATCATCAGAACCTCCTGCTGGCCGTCGCCATCCACGTCGTAAACGTCCATGGCAGACGGGCGGGTATTGTCCGTGGGATTGGCTTCAAAAGTCCAGGTAGCGGTGGGCTCCTGGGGCAAGCCGTTGTCAACGGTGGTGTCCACTTCAAACACGTAAAAGCGCACGGGATTGTTGGGAATTTCGCGAGCGCCGTAAGGGATGCCGGCGAGGATTTCCAGTTGATTGTCGCCGTCCAAATCGCCCACGGCCAGGGTGGGAAAGCTGCCGTTATCGTTGGTGTGCTCACGGACTTCAAACCACCAGACCGCTTCGTAGGTATTGTCGGCCGTGGCTTCAAAGACGATGATCGCCGGCCCTTCCTGAGAAGCTGCTAAATTATCTGTTATCAAAATAATTTCCCCTTTGCCGTCCTTGTCGAGATCATATCCCGCCAGCACGTCGTCTCCGCCTACGCCGCTGGAATCCGGAATGTCCCCCGGATAATCAAAGCGCGTAACCGTCTGCGCGATGGAATATCCCGGTGAAGGCGTTCCCTGCGCAAAAACGTCTGCGGCCAAAAAACTCAGAATGCAGAATGTTAAAAGAATTAACCGTTTGTTCATGATGCCCTCCTTTAAGAAGTTAGTGTGAAAGTGATGGGTTGAAATCAAATCCAGCGCTGTCCCAAAAATCAAAAAATGTCTTTGCGAGGAGTCCCGATTTTTCTTAAAATTTTACAATAATGAAAATCGGGACGACGAAGCAATCTCTGGACTTTAGGTGCGAATTAGTAGATTACTTCGTCCTGTACAAAACGCGGGACTCGCATTGACCACTCCCCATTTTGGGACAGCCCCAAGTTGGGTACTATTTGATCAAGATCATTTTTTTTGTCGTCCTGAATGAGCCCGCTTCCAGTGTGTAGTAGTAAATGCCATTGGGCAAACGGCTGGCGTCAAAACCAATTTTATAGCTGCCCGGAGTAAAAGGCTCATCCACCAGCGTAGCGACTTTTTGCCCACGGGTGTTGAACACCAATAGCCTAACATACCCGCTCCTTTGTAAATCAAACTCAATGGCGGTGCCAGGATTGAACGGATTGGGGTAGTTTTGGTGCAGAGCAAACGCTTCGGGAACCGTTTCCGCAATCTGCTCAACGCCGACAATGAGTCCCAGGTCGCCGTCGAATATCCACTTTTCGATGGCCCAGCCGTAGAATGTCTGCGAGTAAACCGCCGGCTCGCTGCTGACTTCCACATCGTACACCGAGGTAAAGCCGCCGGCGCGGCCATTGTTTGAACCTGCATTGTAAAAGCCGGTCACGTCCAAATTCCACTGTGCCACATCGATGGTATCCACACTGGTTCCCGTGGCTGGGTCGATGGCAAATATGCGCCCGGTTACATAGCCGCCGCATCGATCCACAGTGGTGCCGATACAGAGAAACAAATCGACCGCGGCAAATAAAATGCCCGGCTCATCCAGGTAATCCATGCCCAGAAAAGCGGTGGAGCCGATTTCGATGCCGTCTTCATCGAACTCAATGTCTGTGGGGGAAATAGCCGCATCGAATGATGAATCCTGAGTGTAACCGCCGGCCGGATCCCCCACGAATTTCAAAATGCGCCGGTCATTTCGGGAGCTGACGAACACCGCGGTACCGTTGCCGCTGGCAGCCACCCCCTGGTAAATACCGGGGGGCAAATCGATGGTGGCCACGGGGGCGTCATTGTGGCCGCCAAAATCGCCCCAGGTGGTGCCAGCCGTGCCGATGGGCGCATACACTTTGACTTCGTTGCTTTTAGCATCGGTGCCTTCATAGTCCACGACGTAAACATGGCCGGTGGTATCTACGTCAATGGCGAAAATGTTCTCCTGGCCGGTTTCCATGCGAAAGTCTGTGGAAATAACCCCCAGCGGTGTCAGCTCAAACACCAGGATGTTGTGAAAGGGATCGTTGTTGGCGACGTACACGTAATTGTTTTTGCCGCCGGCAATCTGCCACGCTCCGATGAGAGCCACCTGATCTAACTGCGATTCCCAGTTATCAAATTGTCCGCTGGGACTGTAAGCCTGAGCCTGTAGCCGGCCAGCCGCAGAGTCTGCCTCCATGTACCCCACTAGATAGTTGTCATCAAAATCCGTGAAAATATTTGCATTGTCGTTGTTGGTGGAAACCAGAGCCACGAAAGCATTTGGGCCGAGTACAGCCACGCTAGCGGTGCGGTCACCGGTACCGTTATTCTCATCATCAAACGTCGCGTACTGCACACCCCACTGGTTGGTTTGCGCTAAAAGTGATAGTGGTAACAACATCATCAAAATAAAAGATTTTAGTAACTGAGTTTTCATTTTGCCCTCCGTTAATTTGTATTTGCAGCCATCTGTCCATAATCCTTAATATCAAAAACAGTCAATTCGATCACTCTAGCAACGAGATGATCAAATTCTACACATTCAATAGCCATGTTTAAAGATTGTGAGACTCATTTTGATTAAAGAAGAAATTCATCTGTCATCGTATTCGGTTAAGTCGAATCCAATCGCAAAATAGAAAGAATGGAAATTAAGGCCTGATTTTATTGGGACTCTTTGCTATTCAGGAACTGCATGAAACGCCTTCCTGAAATCAACAATAATTATTTAACCAAAGTCATGAGCCGGGACTTGGTGACATTTCCATAAGTCAAGGTATAAAGATACACACCGCTGGCCACCCTATTCCCGGAGTCATCTCGCGCATCCCACTGCACCGTATGTTCGCCGGCGGCATAAACTTCCCCAGCAATCAGGGTGCGGACCTCCCGGCCGCGGGAATTAAATATTTTTAAGCTAATGGTATTTTTATTGGGCAAGACAAATTTCACATTGGTCGTCGGATTAAAGGGATTTGGGTAATTCTGCATTAAGATAAAATCTTCCGGCAAGTTCGTTTGGGCCGTCTGTTCCACCGCCGTGGCAAATCCAGACTCAATGACATACAAGGTTGGTTTTGAGGCATCGTGATTGGCGGCGGCAAACACGATGTCGTCTTTGTCATCACCGTCCAGATCCGTGGCGCCGGCGATGCGAAAAATCGTGATGGCTCGGCCGGCGGTGGTATCGGTGTCCGCATAGATTTCGGTGATCTGGTAGTTCAAAGAATCCTTGACGTCTCCGCCGTTAAAATCGATCTGAAAAATTTGCGAGCGGAAGGAGGTGCCCACGTAAAATGATTTTTCGTTTTGAATCATGGTGAGCACTTCAAAACCCACCGAGCCCAGCAAGCTGAAATTGTTCTGGGTGATTTGACTGATTGGGCCGTTGGTGGCAAACGAACGAATGTTGCCATCGGTGTCGGCATAATAAATTTCCGGGAAGCCGTTGCCATCCAGGTCAGCGGAGGTCATGGCATTGTAGCAGCCGAAGCCATCCGGCACTTCATCAAAGCCGAGGTTGGCGGTCAAAGTGTAGAAACCCGGGCCCAGGGCCTCTAAAATGGTGAATCCGCCCAGGCCCCAGCCGCCGAAGGTGATGAGCTCGTTGGTGCCGCTGTTGTCGAGGTCGGCGATGGCGGTGGAAAAGGTCCAGACCATTTCGGTGAAATTGGTATATTCTTCCACAAATTGCGGCAGCGCCAGATTCGGTGATGAAAGCGACGCGATGATCACGCCATCGAAACTGATCATGATTATCTCCTGCCGGCCGTCGTTGTCCAGATCATGGATTTTTAAATCCACCTCGGCGCGAAAAGCTCCGGCGTCGCTTCGGGGCGAATTCCAGGTAGCAGTCGGTGCGTCCGGAAAACTCCCGCTATTGGGATCGTACTCGAAAATTAGCACATTCGGCTGATCTTCCGGTTGATCCAGCACCCAGACGATCTCCGGTTGGCCATTTTCATCCAGATCGCCCACGGCCAGCGCATTGCGCTGATGCTGAACTTCTGTGACTTTATACTGCCAGCGCAGGGTGTAGTTGTTATCGCCATCCGCTTCGAACAGATACAGGTTGTTATCCACGGGAAATTCGTTGGAAGTTTGCAGGGAAGTGAGAAATTCCAGATTGCCATCGTCATCGAAATCGAAGCCGGCTCGCAATCCCAGTTTATTGTTGATGCGGGTATTGATCTCTTCGCCACTGAAGCCGAATGAGGTGTCACCCGCAGCGGTGGTCCAGGCTACCTGGTAAGGGAAGTTATTTTGTGCAATTGATATATCAACTAAAAATAAAATCAGAAAAATCAAAAAGTGAAGAACGATTTTGAGCTTTTGCATTTGAATTCCTCCGTCTATGTCAGAGAAAACCTCAGTAAACCTTCCAGGTCTTCAAGACCTGGAAGGTTT
>JBHHXN010000141.1:0-13640 GCA_046757025.1 bacterium | reverse complement strand
CGAAAATTGGCTCCAATTGAGACCGAGTTACTCAATTTCCCGTCAAAAAAGCTGGACCGTTTAGCAGATTGAATGATTTTGGTATAGAGCCTGGTCTGAGCGTAGATGACGCCAAAGGCCGTCCGTTTGCCGCCTCCGGTGCGGTTTACGTGACATTGACTACATTTAAATCCCGTACGAATCGCCAGATAGGGTTCGGCGCGAGCGGGCAAAGTTTCAAAAACAAGAACCTCAAGTAATAAAACAATAACTATTACAATACTGCCTAAACTCTTAGTCATCGCTTCCCTCCTCCTAGTTATTTGGCGCACCTTGTTCAATCCAATCTCTAATCAATTGAATTTGACTTTGCGAAAGATAGGGCGGTCCATCCAACGGCATACGGTTTCCGAATTTGGGTGAAGAAGAGGTGATTTTTTGTACAACGTAACTGCTGTCGGGTTCATTCGGAAGTATGCGCCATCTCGGCTGTACATTCGACAACTCAAAAGTCCGCTGATTTACCAATCTTCCATGAGAATTCCCAGAGGTTAAGTCCAATCCGTTATTCTGGCTCCCGCCCGTGGCATTGAAACCAACGCCGCCAGACGTATGACAGCGTGTGCAATTAGCGTCGAAGATAGGTTGAATTTGACTGGCAAAGCTTAAAGGGCCTTCAGTGGGCAAGTCGCCGCTTTCGGTCAAACCGACGCCATCCCCTCTACAAGAAACCCATATAAACATGCAGATCAAGATTAGTCCCGCAAGATATGATATGTCCCCAAGTAATTTAGCCTTCATTTTTCCTCACTCCTTTGTTTGGTTACTTCAGTATCCTCAACAAACAAACGGTAAAGTAAGCTCGGGCTTCCTGAAAGGGATCTCACAAAATTAGTAAGATGCCATACCTTCTCGCGTATCTCGGCCATTGCCGCATCATACTTCTGCTGCTCCTCAGCCGTGAGTTCCTCCTCATCTTCGATCTTGATTTTGATGTCATCGATCTCTTCATCAAGAACGAAACTCTCTGCCATGGATGGCATGGGTGCACCGGATAACCCACTCATCAGTCGCAGGTAAATCTTCTTTCTGCTAATTCCGCCTTTGAATTCCCAACTTTTTGTAAGATCACGAGGGCGGATTGGATAACCCCATTCGTCTTCCAGATCCTTGGCTGAGGGGCCATTACCCCGGCCCTCATCTCCGTGACATTTTGCACACTCCAGATCTCTATACACCTTCCTACCCTTGATGATGCTGTCACGCGAGTAGGGAACCTCATTGGACACTTCAATTAGTTCGAATGAATCACCAGATCTCGCAAATCTTTTTGAGAAAGTCTTGATGTACTGAACCAAAGCCATCCGATCCTTTTCAGAAAGCAGATCTTCCCAGGCGGGCATGAACGTCCCGGGCAACCCTTTTGATATCGTTTTGAAGAGGTCTTGATCAGTTGGCACCGACCGGGAAGATGTGGTGCGAAACTTAAATTTTCCGGTTGTGAAATTACGAGGCTTGGGGGTTAGCGCCTCATAATACGGTCCCTTGCCATCGCCATTTACTCCGTGACAGGGCGCGCAAGCCCCTCGGTAAATCTGCTCGCCACGGACAAGGGCTGCTGCAGCCTCCGTTTGTCCCTGACTAAACAGCGCTTCGGGATGACCCTGCAGCAAAATCAGCAGAGAAAAAAGCAGCGGGGTATATTTTATTCGATCGGTCATAATCCCTCCCTCAATACGATTTTAAGTTGATACAGTCTTTGTAACAAATCTTCTCAACTCTGCATTTCTTTGAGAATTTCGGTAACCAGGAGTCTAATTTGGATTGAGCGGGTTGATCAGAGCTGTGGAAGTTAAGGACATTATTTTAATAGGCGTCTATTATATATAAATTTGATTAAAAAGTCAAGAAATTAATTTTCAGCTCTGGCTACCCCCCATTTTTTTGAATTAGCATGATCCAACACGGTTTGCAACCGTGTTTAGGCACAAATGCGATACATACACAGTTAGAAACTGTGTAGAATCAGAATTGAATATTTTAATTTTTTTGTATTATATAACTTATTGTTTTGTATGGACTTATTGCTTCATTCAATCCCAATTTTTGGGGGGTAGCCACATTAATTTTCAGCTCGGATCACTACAAAGTAGTTAGTGTCTGAAAGAAAACTCCCCAGATGCTCACGCAGACGCCCTCGCCTAGTCAATTCTTGCATGGCAACCATTTATTTACAATTCCTATCCCAGCGCGGCAAGCCGCAAAATGCAAAATCAAAGATGAAAATGTAAAATGACAAATCTAAATATAAACTTGAACTCAAGTGCTGCGAAAAAAGTAGCCCACAGAATTGAAATTGACACAGAATAAGATTCTCTGATAACTTAATTTATGTGCTGTTCGTTACTGCTTCTTTAATTATACAACAGCACAATATTGTTGGCCTGGTATCCGGACATCTGCTGTCCGGTAGTTTTTAATTTTTGTATTGTCATTTTGCTATTTGATTTTTGCAATTTAATTTTTTTGCAAAAAAGTGCAAAAGTCTGCAATAATATTATAATAAATAATTAACACCGAAGAAAGTTTTTAAGCTTTCACCGAGTTGCTCCCCACCATCTAGATTGTGGTGAAAGGGATATTGAAACGAAGCCTCGATAGTGATAGCTGGTGAAATCATAAACTGAAAACCAGGAACTATGTACAGAACCTTGCCGCCGGTATTCTTAATGCCCTGGCCGTCTATTTCTTCTTTGCCGCGAAACTCACCATTTATTCCAAGCGTTAGAAACAGATTTCGATTTCTCATTTCAGATGCAAACATCTCATACTTTGCGGTAAGGTCGGCATTCAACCAATTTCCGTATCGATAGTTATCATCCCCGGCTTCTCCTGTGGTGTTTATCGAATAGAGAAGGTTGCTTGAAAGACCAAAGTAGTCATTGGCGTGATTGACAGAAAACCCAATCAGGAAGTTCCAGGAACCTGTCCCCGGTTGTATATGAGCATCTAAGAAATTGCCTTCGGCGTCCCGGGAGTTGGTGCTGCCGGTCGGAATTTTAATACCGGTTTCCAAAGTCAGCGTAGTAGATTGCTTAAATGAGTTAAGTCGTAGAAATGTATATCTGCCTAAGATATTTAAGTCCCCCAAATTAAAGGATGTACCAGAGCCGGTGTGTCTATGAACCGGATCATGGCCATGCGCCGCTTCAATTTCCGTTTCGCCGTCATGGTGCTCCGCCCGGGCATTTACGGACACTGATCGTCTTGGAACAGGCAAGATCCCCACGAGTGAAAATTTGTCTGAAAAATTGTAGAACATGGTGATCTGGGTGGTAAAGTGGGTTTCCTTTTCACCGCTATGGTTTATAACTTGATTCGTGCCTGAAAAGACCGAGTTAAGAAGAGTGTATCGGGCATCTACTCGCAGCCCAAACCCCGGTAGAGTTTCCGGAGGGGTAAATCCACGGGTTAATATGCAATAGTCGCATGCTGAGACAGAATCGGGAATTATCGAGAACTGACTATTCTGCCAACTGCCAAGAAAAACACCCCCGATAAAAACGACGACACTGGTTAATTTCTTCATTTTGGATTCCTCCTGTTCACACACGTTTGTCGTTCATATACATTAAAGGATAAGAGTATGAGCTAAACCTGAGCGACTCCTCAGGAGGTTTTTCGTGACACGGTAGTTTGACATCTGAATAAATCTCTAAATCACAGTGAAAGTTCAACGATTTCCCCGTATAGGGCATTTGTGTGCAGAAAGGCACTGAGAGATAGGGTTTGAATATTTCCACAACCATATTCGGTTCTGAATCATTATGGCATGAACTGGCCACATAGCACATTCCTTCATCAGCATCAGGTTCTCCACTCTTGCATCGCACCTCGCCGTTTCCAGAACCGCGGCAGCAGGAGCCCATTTCTCCACGTGAACAAGCTACGGAATCCTCCTTTTGAAACCCCAACCAAAAGAACGGGCTTTGCTGAAACACAAAAAGCACCGCTATGAATAAATGAATAATCTGGAGATGAACTTTCATGAATCTGCGATACACTTAATCACTTTTATTAAATAATTTCTACAGAGGGGACTTTTATTTGTCCCCTCTGTGCTCAACGATGAAAAAGGTTATGATTCGTACTCTTCGTCCATTACTCGACTACGATGACGAGTCCTTCCATGCCCGCGGCTCTGTGGCCGGTGATGGTGCAGAATACCTCGAATTGTCCTGCCACAGTCGGAACCATAAAAAGTTCGGTTTCGCCGCCAATTAACAGCTCGACGGCTTTCATGTAGGGCATCTTTATCTCGCCGTGGTTATCTTCAGCTTTACGCGTAACCGTGGTCTTATAGAACTCAGAGGCCGTGTAGTAGTGTTTACTCACATGCCCGGCTGCATTAACGATGTGTATTTTGTAACCTTTGTCTTTCGTCAGGTTCAAATTGGGCGGATCATAAGCCAGAGAGCCGTCGGCGTTTTCAACCATGTTGACTGTGAGTTCTTCAGCAGTCGACCATACTGCGTGCGAACCGGAGGTTCTGGGATCGGTGATCAGACCGGTATCGAAACCCGGGTCTACTTCCAAATCTAACTCATACCCTGCGCCGCCGGTAATGACGATCTTTCCGGTCATTCCGGCTGCGGCATGGCCGGGAATCGTACACAGGAAGTCATACGTTCCGGCGATAACCGGCACAAAGTAGATATCAAGCTCGCCGCCGATCAACAATTCGACGGCCCTGAAATAAGGCGCCTTGTACTCAGCGTCTGCCGTCTCAATCTTGCGGGTTGCGATGGATTTGTAAAAATCCGGAAACACTTCCTGGGTGGCAAAATAGTGCTTGCTGGCGTTCCCTGCTGGATTCACAACCTTTAGAACATAGGGTTTGCCGGCTTCGAAGGTAAGGTTATTGGGACTGAACGATAATGCGGAGCCCGATTCGACCATGTTTATCGTCACCTCTTCTTTTTCATCCCAATTCACACCGCCCACCCAATCTGATGCGTTGACAAAAGGCGATGGCGCATCCGCCACTGTTATGACGAGTCCTTCCATGCCCGCGGCTCTGTGTCCGGTAATGGTGCAGAATACTTCGTACGTTCCAACTTTGGTCGGCACCATAAAGAGTTCGGTTTTGCCGCCAATCAGCAGCTCTACGGCTTTCATGTAGGGCATCTTTATCTCGGCATACCCATCTTCAGCCTTCCGCGTGACCGTCGTTTTGTAAAACTCGGCTGCGGTGTAGTAGTGTTTACTCACATGTCCGGCCGCATTCACGATGTTGATTTTGTATCCTTTGCCCACCATCAAATTCAAATTAGATGGACTGTAGGCCAAAGAGCCGTCGGCATTTTCAACCATCTCAACGGTAAGTTCCCGAGCAGTCGTCCAGACTTCATGCGAACCGGAGGTTCTGGGATCGGTGATCAGACCGGTATCAAAACTGGGGTCTACCTCCAAATCTAATTCATAGCCTTCGCCGCCGGTAATGGTGATCTTGCCGGTCATTCCGGCAGCAGCATGTCCAGGAATCGTACACAGGAAGTCATACTCTCCAGCAAGAACCGGCACAAAGTAGATCTCAAGCTCGCCGCCGATCAGCAATTCTACAGCCCGGAAATAAGGCGCCTTGTACTCAGCGTCTGCCGTCTCAATCTTGCGGGTTGCGATGGATTTGTAAAAATCCGGAAACACTTCCTGGGTGGCAAAATAGTGCTTGCTGGCGTTCCCTGCTGGATTCACAACCTTTAGAACATAGGGTTTGCCGGCTTCGAAGGTAAGGTTATTGGGACTGAACGATAATGCGGAGCCCGATTCGACCATGTTCATGGTCACAACCGTCCTGGTATCCCAATCTACACCGGCTACCCAATCCGATGCCTTCTTGAAAGGCGACGGGTCGGGCCCGGTTGGTGATTTACTGCTCTTGCAGCTCACCAGCCACATGGTTACTGACAATGCCGCAATCACACCTAAAATTACGTACTTTTTCATGGTACGCCTCCTCTTTTGTTTAGTTAATAATTAATTAATTTACAATTGATCATGATGGTTGCCTGATAACAATGATCTCCCCTTCCCTGTTTTTTTTGGGGGAATGGTGCCGAGTCACTTGACCGATCCCAGCGGCAGCAAGACCCATAAATATTTCTTAGTTTTCATTTCGCACTCGAATTCTTCCTTCCTGACCTTTGTGCAAAGTGCATTCATAATCGTAGTCGCCTTCAGCCGGGAATATCCGCGCCACTTCAGAACCTGGCGGCGAATCCGGAATATTACCTCCGGGTGGCGTCTCCTCGTCGTCTTCGAAGGTCACATTGTGGGTGGCGCCAGAAAATTTCCAGAGCACGGTGGTCCCCGGCTCTATCTCTACCTTTTCCGGGCTGAAGGAAGACCCTGAAACCGTTACTATAACCGTATCGCTGACTACCGGGGGTGGCGTACTATCATTACTTACATGAATGGTGCCGGCCATCCCTTTACCGCCTCTGTCTCCATGGAAGACACAGTAGTAAGGGAAGTTAGTACCCTCTTGAGTATTTGCAGGAACCGTCCAACTATACGAACCACCCGGGGCCAACCTACCCGAATCCCAGATGCCGGTATCGCTGGTCGAGGTGTGGTCTTTCCGGCCGACAGCTTCCCACGTTATTTTGACCCCGGGTTGAACGACAACATCCCGGGGCGAAAAAAAGTTGTCCTTCATCTGAACCGTTACTTCATTGCCCGTCGGCGGCGGGGGCGGCTCATCTACCGTGATCGTCGCCGTCGCTTCCGCCGTTAATCCTTGCCGTTCCGCCACGACTTTCGCCGTATAGCTACCGGCGCTGTCGTAACCACACACATCAACAGCGGTATAAATATCGGAGCTGCCGGTAAACTCATGCTCAAAGGCGCCGTCGCCCGTGCAGTCAAAACGGTAGGTAATTGAACCGGTGGCCGTGCCGCTGACCTGAGCCGTCAGGTCGACGCCCTGCAACGGCGCTTCTCCAGCAGCCGGTTCGGCGGTCAAAGCAACGGACAGCGTTGGCCCTGTTGGCGGCGCTTCATCAACATGAATCAATCCGGCCATGCCAATACCGCCCTGGGCGCCATGGAAAACACAGTAGTAAGGAAAATCGTTGCCAGATTGTGCGGTCTGAGGCACGGTCCAGCTAAAGGACTGACCGGTATTAATCGTGCCGGAGTCCCAGACGCCGTCGTCGCTCGTCGATGTATGAGGTCTGGCCCCCACATTGGGCCAGACAATCTTCGTGCCCGGTTTCACCGTCACTTCTCGCGGTGAAAAAAAGTTATCCTTCATCGAAACCGTCATCTCTCCGCCGGTCGGTGGAGGCGGTGGCTCATCAACAGTCAGCGTCGTTGTGGCTTCCGCCGTTAAACCTTCCCGTTCCGCCACGACTTTCGCCGTATAGCTACCGGCGCTGTCGTAACCACACACATCAACAGCGGTATAAATATCGGAGCTGCCGGTAAACTCATGCTCAAAGGCGCCGTCGCCCGTGCAGTCAAAACGGTAGGTAATTGAACCGGTGGCCGTGCCGCTGACCTGAGCCGTCAGGTCGACGCCCTGCAACGGCGCTTCTCCAGCAGCCGGTTCGGCGGTCAATGCTACAGAGAGCGTTGGCCCTCCTGGACTGACATGGATAGTACCCGCCATTCCTACACCGCCTGGATCTCCGTGAAAGATACAATAATAAGGAAAATCAACGCCCATTTGTGTGTCTGCCGGAACCTTCCAGGCGTAGGACTCCCCTTGTCCAACTGTACCGGAATCCCAAATATTGTCATCGCTTGTGGAGGTATGCGCAATGAGTCCAAAGTTTTTCCAAAGAATCGTTGTTCCGGGTTCAACGGTTACATCTTTCGGTGAGAAAAAGTTATCCTTCATGGAAACATTCACTGTGTCAGATAGCGGTGTCCCGGTTCCGTCGTCTATATTAATCAAACCTGCCATTCCTATTCCACCCTTAGCCCCATGAAACACACAATAATACGGGTAACTGGCTCCCGATTGAGTCTCCTCAGGAACTATCCAACTGTAGGTCTCGCCTTTATTGATGGTTCCTGAATCCCATAGATCATCGTCGCTTGTCGATGTATGCGGTCTTTGACCAACGTTGAGCCAGATGATCTTCGTACCGGGTTTCACAGTCACTTCTTTCGGAGAAAAAAAGTTGTCTTCCATGGAAACGACGATGCTATCTTCTGCAGTCTGAGAGGGCGATGGTGCTGCAACATTAAGGGTAATGGTTGCATTTGAAGACATATCGCCACGTTCCACTACGACTCTTGCTGTGTACGTCCCGGGATTCTCATAGCTACACACGTCGACAGCAGTAAACGTCTCGTCATCGGTGGTTGTCTCCACATCAAAAATTCCATCGCTCGTGCAATCAAATCGGTAGGTGACGGCACCTTTGCCGCCCCCGCTAATCTGAGCGGTAAGATCTACTCCGCTGAGGGGAGCTTCTCCGAATACAGGGGTGGCAGTGAGTGTCACTGTGAGCGTAGGTGAAGATACTATAAATTGGTCTTTGCACGACCAAAATACCACGCCAATTAATAGGATTGCAGTACAATATCTATAGAAGATTTTTCTGATTTTCACGATTCGACCCGCTCCGTTTTATGAGAAATAAACACCTGTGTCTGCGGCACTTTCTTATTACATTTTATATTGTTGTGGATGCTTTGTCGCTAATTCCGAGATGACGCGAGTAATCTCTTGATCTCGCATGTCCGTCGTGTAATAAATAATCCCAGCCTGACGAGCCTGAGATTCGATCTTCGGTTTTTGCTTGCTGTTGACAAATATCAAATTTATTTTCGGCTTTAACTTAATCACTAATTCCAGTAAAATGACCCCATTTATGTCGATAATAGAGTTATCAATTAGCACGGCATAAAGCTCACTACTTTCTAGAATTTCGAGACACTCTCGGCCAGTATTGACCCAATACCCATCCAAACCGTATCTCCGCACCTTTTTCACCAACTGGACACTCGCTTTAAAATCAGCACTGACAAGTAGTATTGATTTCATGGAAGGCCTACATTTTAAAATGACGAAAATTGAAATCCATCGGATATGACATTTGACCTTTAGTTCAGGCAAAGAGAATGCCAGCAAATCGGTCCTGTGACTTATTTTAGCAATATCAATTACTTAGCTTATTAATAAATGATGCAAAATGAGGAATTTAGAAAAGGCGTTCTTGTAATGAATCAGGACAAATTGTAGTGTTTCATTACAGGACTGTAAAAAAAGGTATTAAAGGGTTGGTGTTATCTCTTGCAGTATAAGGCAGTTAAGGTGGTAACCGCAAAGAGTTGTCAGAAAACCAACTCTGGAAAGTGTAGTGACTCATGACAGTTGGGAATAAGTGAGCGAAGTTGGCTCGCGCGACTTTCGATTATCGTTTACCATTTACCGCTCCCGGGACAGGCAGTTACCGCTCAGTCCAGTTTTATTGTAAGGAGATAAGATGAAACACGACCCCTACGGAGTATGTTATCCGTTGAGCGAGGAAATATCGTCGATTGTCGCTCTGATTTCGCCGAGTTAGCAGCTTTTGTTAACTACCTCTTTAGAATTTCCCCATAAGTTTTTGAAACTTCCGTGACTTTCGAAACTCTGTTGATTTTCCTAAAAATAGGAAAATCAACAGAGTTTCTATTAAGAATGACAAAAATTCGAGACCTGTCTATGCAGATACTTTGTCTGGATGTTAAATAAAATCAATAGCTTAAATTGTACAAAGATAGAACCAATAAGTGCAGGGTTTGGGCACGATTTTTGAAGGTACCGCAGGGGACTATTTTTTTAAATGAGGCAACCATGTGCCGAGGGCGCATAACGTTTCGCTTTGGTTCTCTGGATCCCCCCGAAATCGCAGCAAATTTAAATAAAAGTGAGCTATTCACTGAAGGGACTAGCAGTCTTAATATACACCCGTTTTATTTTGGCAAAAAGAACGGAAAATGAGGCAAAATCATGGCAGAATATCCCAAGATAGTAACTTTGAAGGATAATAGTGAATTAACATTAAGATTAATGGTCAAGGAAGACCTGGATGCGCTACTGGAGTTTTATCGCTCCATACCTGAGGAGAATAGACAATTTCTCCGCATTGATGTGACCGACAGAAAAAAGGTTGAACGTCGATTTGGCAACTTAGATTACGTCCATGTTTATCCCATTCTTGCGTTTGATGAAAACAAAATAATCGGGATTGCAACGATATTTAAAGCAGAGATGGGTTGGAAACGCCATTTGGGTGAGGTCAGGGTGCTGATCGTTCCAAACTACCGAAGAAATGGTCTGGGAACAATTCTTGTTCGTGAACTATTTTTTTATGCTTTGAAAGCCAAAATTCACAAACTTCAGGCTGAAATGGTTGAAGCTCAAGAATCCGCGATCACTGCCTTCGAAAGGTTCGGGTTCCGAAAAGAAGCCACGCTCAGAAAGCACGTTACCGATACACACGGTAAACGAGAAAACCTCATTATTATGACCCTTGACATAGAAGATTACTGGTATTTGATGGAGGATCACATAGGTGACTTTGATATTCGAATTCATAATGGATAGAAAAACAAACCTCACAAACTGACATAAATCTCAAAAAACAACTGACGATTGGTGATTGGAATTTAGTAATTGGAACTTTTGAAACTGAAATCTATTTGAAGGAGAAAACTCCGTGAAACACTGGCGTAAACCTTTGGATGCCGATAAAATTGAAGTTCCCCGAGGCGTGATTCACATCCTTGAAGACCAGTGCAAAGGATGTGGATTTTGCGTGGAATACTGCCCCATAGAGGTTTTGCAACTCTCCGATGGTTTCAATACCAAGGGATACCATCCCCCCGTTGTTGTCAAAGCAAACGAGTGTGTCCAATGCCAACTGTGTGAAATCATTTGTCCTGAATTTTCGATTTTTGTCACATTAAAAGACCAGCAGCCAATACCCGAGATGACGGTGGATGCAGGAAAGGGGGTGGAGATCCTTGAAACCTGACCCCAAAGGTGTTTTGACCGGAGCTCATTATTTAGACGGCGATCATGCCTGCGCTGAGGGCGCGTTGGCGGCCGGCTGCCGATTTTTTGCGGGGTATCCGATCACACCCTCCACAGAGGTCGCGGAGAAAATTGCCGCGCGCTTTCCGTTGGTTGGCGGCATTTTTATCCAAATGGAAGATGAGCTGGCTTCTATAGCGGCCATTCTGGGCGCCTCCTGGGGTGGGAAAAAATCCATGACCGTCACTTCCGGGCCGGGCTTTTCTTTAATGATGGAGAACATCGGGCTGGGTGTGATGACTGAAACGCCTTGCGTCATCGTGAATGTCCAGAGGGGCGGGCCATCCACGGGTTTGCCGACGCTGCCGGGTCAGCAAGACATGATGCAGGCGCGCTGGGGCTCACACGGAGATTACGAAATCATCGCCCTAGTCCCCAACTCTCCGCAAGAATGCTTTGATTTGACTGTCCGGGCGTTTAATCTGTCGGAAACCTATCGGGTGCCGGTTCTGGTGATGATGGATGAATGCGTGGGCCACATGACCGAAAAGGTCGTGATTCCGCCAGCGGATAAAATCGATGTCTCTAACCGGCGATTGTATGCCGGCCCTAAAGACCAATACTTACCCTACGCTGTCAACGGCGATAACGGAATGATACCGCTCATGGTGAATGCCGGCGATGGCTACCGATTTCACGTAACGGGTCTGACGCACGATGAGAGAGGCTACCCGGCCATGAATGCCGAGGTGCAGAAGAAGAGCGTTTGCCGGCTTGTAAACAAAATCAACAAAAACGCCAAGGATATTATCCAATATGAAGAAGATGGGGTCGAAAATGCGGACATCGTGGTCGTCTCGTACGGCATAAGTTCGAGAGTGTCCCTGCCAGCGATTGAAATGGCCAAAAGAAAGGGCTTGCGGGTCGGGTCATTCCGGCTTCTGACCGCCTGGCCATTTCCCGAAAAACGTATTAAACAGCTTGCCAAAAAAGTAAAAGCGTTTGTCATGGTCGAGCTTAATCTCGGACAGATGGTCTATGAGTTAGAGCGGTGCGTGGCCGGCAACGCCAAAGTCTTCCTCGCGCCCCACGCCGGCGGCTGGGTGCACGATCCCAAAGAAATTTTCAAAATCATTCAGGAGGCGACAAAATGAACTCAGCGATTCACGCCGGTCAACCGACCCATCCCATGGAGAGTCTTCTGCGTATGGACCGGATGCCTCACATTTGGTGTCCCGGCTGCGGCATCGGCACCGCCGTAACCGCCTTCGCGATGGCGTTGGAGAAAGCAGGAATTCCTCTGGACAAGATTGCGGTGGTTTCCGGAATCGGCTGTTCCGGGCGCATCGCCGGTTACGTTAAATTGGATTCGTTCCATACCACCCACGGCCGCGCTATTCCTTTCGCAACCGGTCTCAAACTGGCGAATCCGGAGTTGAAGGTCGTGGTCTTCAGCGGGGACGGCGACCTCATCGCCATTGGCGGCAACCACTTTATTCACGCGGCTCGCAGGAATGTGGACCTCACCGTGCTGTGCATCAACAATTTCAACTACGCGATGACCGGCGGCCAGTTGGCCCCTACGACCCCGGAACCGGCCACTACCACGACGTCCCCTTACGGTTGCTTTGAACACCCTTTTAACTTGCCTTTTCTGGCTGAAAGCAGCGGCGCCGTCTATGTCGCGCGCTGGACGGCGCTGCATATCCGGCGGCTCACAAAATCGATGACTGAAGCCTTGCAGAAAAAAGGCTTCTCCTTCGTGGAGATTGTCGCGCCCTGTCCGACTCTCTATTCGCGCCGAAATCGACTGGGCGATGGATTGGATGAGTTGAAATATTATCACGACAGCAGTGTGATCAAACATGGCATAGACACGCGGGAGTTGGACATCGCCTATCGCGATAAGATCGTTATTGGCAAATTTGTGGACACTGAGCGTCCGACTTTTATGGACGCGCTGAATCAGCGGTTTCGTAAAGTCTTTGGGGAAAAATATGAATCTTATGGGAAGGTTGCTGATGAGAACGGAAATTAGATTTTCGGGATTCGGCGGACAAGGTGTCATCCTGTCCGGTATCTTGGCTGGTAAAGCCGCCGCCCTATTTGACAACAAGCACGCCACCATGACCCAGAGCTTCGGCCCGGAAGCCCGGGGCAGCGCTTGCAGCGCACAGCTAGTGGTCTCGGATGAACCGGTACTTTATCCGTACATTACAAAACCAACCATTTTGGTGTCGATGTCCCAGGATGCCTGCGACAAGTTCTTGCCAGAACTGGAAAATGGGGGGGTGCTTTTAGTGGATGAAGACCTGGTGAAGACCGCATCCGTCAACGACGCCATAAAGAAATTCACCATTCCAGCCACGCGTTTTGCCGAGGAGTTAGGCAATAAAATCTTGGCGAATTTAGTGATGCTCGGTTTCTTTTCGGCAGTAGCGGGCACGATTTCCGCGGCGTCGTTCAAAAAAGCCATTCCGGGTAGCGTGCCGGCGCGCTATCTGGAATTGAATAAAAGGGCCTTTGACCGGGGGTACGAATTTGGAATTCAAAGCAAAGCTAAAAGGGACTCCGCTGGTTCTCCGCGAGAAGCAGAGGTGGCGGCTCAAAGTAGGCAAGCGGGGCA
>JBHHXN010000140.1:0-13734 GCA_046757025.1 bacterium | reverse complement strand
AGAAGGGGAAGAAGCGGGTGAAGGAAAAGAAATGCCAGAAGGTCAAAAGATGATGATGCCCATGACCATCACCGTGAAAAGGCCAAATAAGATCCGATTTGATATGATGAACCAGGAAGGGGCGGTTTACATGACGTCCTGCTTTGACGGAACCAAAGGCTGGAGCATGCAAATGGGCCAGCAACAAGAGATGATGGAAGAAATGGCGCACGATTACGAAGTCATGGCGATGGGCTGGATTGACGGTTTCCTGAACTACCAAGAAAAGGGCTTTACGCTGGAGCTGCTGCCGGATGAAACCATCGATGACGTGACTTACCTTGTCTTGCAAAGTACGGACCAATACGGCAATGTGACCAAAAACTATATCCATCCGGAGACGCATTATATCGAAAGAGCCGCCGGCGAAATGTTGAACATGCAAGGCCAAAGAGAGCCTATGTACATGACCATGACCGATTACAAAATGATCGAGGGCTGCGCCATGGCGCAAACCGTGGCTCAGTACAAAGAAAATGGCGAAATGATCTGGGAATCCAAATTAACCGACGCCAAATTCAACACCGGCGTGGAAGATGACCAATTCAAACCCCAAGCCATGACCATGAAATAATTTCCATGAATGTTGGTGAAAAGGCGATAAGATAATTTATCTTTTCTTATCGCCTTTTTTCTTTTGAACATGACAATTATGATTCTCGATACCAGCCGAAACGAAAGCCTTTTGACCCAAATCAAATAACCAATATTCTTGTGCTGATTAGAAAACAAAAAACCGAAATCGTCGTCACTATGAACCGCGGCAGCGAAGATGAAAAGCAGATGACCTTCACATCCTCTTTTAAGATTGGCCGGGAGGCTTCATGCGATGTGCACATAGCGGATTCCGTGGTGAGCGGTCATCATATCGAAATTCTGTTTGAAAATGGTCAGTGGTGGCTGCACGATCTTCACAGCACGAACGGCACGTTTCTGGATGGCGAGCTGGTACACAAAAAACTGCTTCATGAAAGAGCGACACTGCAACTGGGCAAAGGCGGCCCAATCGTGTCCCTGAAAGTCAAGCAAAAACGACCCACCAATAAGGATATCAGTCACAACCGCATTTCGGCCACCAAAATCAAAACACTGTTATCGATCACACAGGTTTATCAGCACTATTTCTCGCCATCTCTGTCGCGTGCGGCGGGACCCTTTACCATTTACTTGCGCGGGGCGTTCAAACAGGCCATTCGGGTCAAAACGCGCAAGTTGCTCATTTTGTTATCGGCCATTTGTTTTTTGACGATCGCGGCCTTTTCCATGATCTGGTACCAGCACCGGCAGTTGGCGCAAATGGAGCCGCTGGCCACCAACATTTTCTATAACATGAAACGTTTGGAGCTGCAAATAGCACGCTTTGTCAAACTGGCTGAAGACTCGTCCGACCCAGAGCTCAACGAAGAAGTAAGAGCCCTGCGGCAGCGCTACCAGCAATTGCAATTCGAGTACGACAATTTCATCACTCGGTTGGGGATTTACGACGACGTCAGCGAAGAGGAGCAGCTCATATTACGGATTGCGCGTATTTTCGGTGAATGCGAAATCAACGCCCCGAAAGAATTTATCGACGAAGTGAAAAGATACATCAAAAAGTGGCAGAAAAACGACCGCTTACAAGATGCCATTGGCCGCAGCCTCGAGAACGGCTATCATAAGACCATCGCCAAAATCTTTCTGGAGCGCCAACTGCCGCCGCAGTACATTTATCTGGCGGTGCAGGAGAGCGGACTCGATGTCAATAGCTGCGGCCCGGAGACCCAGTATGGTATCGCCAAAGGCATGTGGCAATTCATTCCCAAAATCGCTCTGGCGTACGGTTTGAAAGTGGGGCCGCTGTTGGAGCTTCCGCGCGCCGACCCTCGTGACGAACGCCACGATTTCGAAAAATCCACCAGAGCGGCCGCAAAACTCATCGAGGATTTGTACAACACCACCGCCCAGGGCTCCGGACTGTTAGTGGTGGCGTCTTACAATTGGGGCATCGGCAACCTGCAGGAGCTCATCGAACAAATGCCGCCCAATCCCGAAGAAAGAAATTTCTGGAATTTGGTCAAAAACCATAAAATCCCCCAGGAAACGTATGATTATGTCTTCTACATCGTTTCGGCGGCGGTGATCGGCGAAAAGCCGGCTTTGTTTGGATTTGATTTTGAAAACATATTAAAAAAGGATAGCTGACCTTTTTCACTTCCCTTTTCACATTCTTCTTAATAGGCTACCATTCGACATTTTTGAACCAGCGCAGAGCGAAGAGGAGAAACCGAAAAGCGAAAATCGCAACCCGATGGCTCTTGCTAATGGCGAAATGGTTATGTGCGGACAGAAGCGCAATTACCCATGTCTTTTATCTAAAATAAGCCAATTTAAATTGACGCCCCACCTCAGTACTGTTTCTTTGTATTTAGGAAAATCAATTCGATACATTTTGATCTCACCGATTTTAACGTAACTGTTCAGGAAGGAGAGAAATCGTTTTCTGGCACAGTTTAAAAATAGTTGGCTGGACCTGAGAGATTCAGGCATGCTTAATCACGAAGCATCACCGGATCAACCAGTTTAGGGCCAACGGCGAGAATTTAAAAGCCAATCGTTGATGAGTTAGAATTGATTATCAAAAATAATATAGTATATTCAAAAAAAAGATCGCCATTTTTATTTTCAGGAGGAGACAATGCAAGGACATAACATTCGACTTTTACTCACGGTTTGCCTGCTGTTCGTAAGCGGAATTTTAACAGCACAGGAAAGTGCACAGGATTCCTCAAAATACGGCTGGAAAAACGAAATCATCGGCAATTTAAATCTCACACAAGCGAGTTTCAGCAATTGGGAACAAGGTGGAGAAAATTCCTTTGCCTGGCAGGTCAAGCTCGCCACCAAATTCACGTTAGAGCAGGAAAACTACGATTGGTCAAATACCGGCAAGTTCGTTTTTGGATTCGCCAAAGTTGGAGATGCGGAAGCGCGAAAGTCGGCCGATGAAATCAACCTCGAAAGCGTCTATACGCGCAAATTAAGTAAATTCCTGAATCCTTTTTTAGCCGTGACAGCCAAAAGTCAATTTGTGGCGGGATTCGAATATTTTGATGACAACACCAAAAACAAAATATCCAAATTTTTAGATCCCGGCTATTTTACACAGAGTTTCGGTCTGGGATACGCACCAAATTCCACCTTCAAAACCCGATTGGGGGCTATGGTCAAAGAAACCGTCACCGATATTTTCCCCGAAGAGTCCAAAGTCGAAGGCGGAATTTCCTCGGTGACCGATTTTAACGCAAACTTCGAAGAGAATGTGTTGTTCACTTCCAAACTCAATTTATTCTCAAATTTAAAGGCCTTCAATCGCATCGATGTATTGTGGGAAAACAATCTGATTTTGAAAGTCACCAAATACATCAACGTCCAAGTCAACGTGGACATCCTTTACGATCGCGATATTTCATCGAGACGACAAGTTAAACAAGTGTTAGCGGTGGGCTTTACTTATGCGTTCTTGGAATAAGCTGGCGAGGGGATTTCAGTTTAGGAATTGTGACTACACGTTCGCAGCTTTAAAGGCGGGTGACGCCTTCGATGCTGACTTTCACGGAATCCACGCCGGGTTCGCCGCCATTCGGTCCCGCCCGGAACGCCTGCACGACGATGATAGATTCACCCGACTTGCCTTCGATCTGCCAGGGCATGACGTAAGGCGCGGTGTTGTCGCGGCCAAGCATCGCCTGGTCCACAAAAAACACCACCTCGCGAATGCCGTTCGGATGGCCGGCTATGGCTTCGATGTTAATGCTGCCCAGTCCGGGAATGTGGCTACGATTTTCAGGCTGAATAATCTTTACCGTGGGGTTTTCGCTGGCTAAAACCGAAAGCGTGACCGACGCTTCGCTCTTGCCTTTGGAAATATCCGTAACTTTTACGGTCACACGAAAATTCCCACCCGTGGCGGGCGCGGTCCACACGACCCTTTGTCCGGAAGTCGATGACAGCAGTCCGTCTTCGGTGCTCCATTCATACGACAGACTCTCCTCTTCGGGATCGTGCGCTTCCACAACGATGCTGGTGGTGTCGGTGGGAGACAGGTTGTCGTTCAAAGCAAACATGCGGTCGATGACCGGCGGTTTGTTGGTGTTGAGCAGGCCTTCGATCTCTTCGCAGCCGATGAAAACGAATAGAAGTACCATCAGGACGAATATTGTAAAACAGATTTTTGTGCTACTCATTTTCAATTGAACAAAATTAATGGTTTCGCCTCAATTTGCCAGAGTCGATTGCATAATTTCTTTACTGCTGCTCTGCTGAATAAAAACCACTGCCTGCCAGCTTTGGGGATTGACCTCGGTGTCAACGGCTGCGGTGAAGTCAATTTCGGCTATTTCGCCGGCATCCAATCGGCGCACCGACTCCGCGGGCAGAACTGCGCGCACCACAAAATGATGACCGGCCGTGCCAATATCTTCGTACGCGACGGCCTGCACAAAGAAGTCGGTGAACGCGGTTTCGCCCAGACGGGCCAACCGCACTTGTACCGAAAGCGTTCCACCGGCTACCTGTTGTTTCGCTTCGATCGTAAAGTGAGAAGTCGCTTCCCGCTCCCGGGCCAGGACCGTTTGATAGCGTTTTAAAGCGGTGCTTTGGCTGGCGGCGCCCTGAATTCGCTGGCGCAGTCCGTTGAAGAACACATCCGGTACCGCCTGGTCCTGCGTCACATAAAAATCGTAGCGGGTTTTGGCAACGGCGGTGGCCAGGTCGTCAGCATAATTGGCCGACGGTAAATGATACTGCAGTATCAGCGTCTGCTCCCGACTGGTTTGTGCGGCGATTTCATCCAGTGCCGAAAGCGCAAACGGCGTGAACGGTGTGCTTTCATTTACAAAGGCCTCCACCAGCACAATCCGGCTGCGTTCGCTTTCGGGATTGGCGGGATCCAGCGGATTGTCCCGCTTGAGATCCGTACATCGCAACCCCGCCACCGTAACGGCAATAAATATCAGGGCAATGGCAAATATCTTACGCATTTTAAAACGACACTCTCCAATTTAAACTCAGTCCACCATCCATTCGCATCGCGAAATACGGGGCCGACCACGATGTCGGCGTTGCCGTGGCGTAAATTTGATTGCGCTGGCTGCGGTCCTTAAGCCACAGTATTGTGGTGGTAAGCGCGACGGTGGCCGTGGCCACGATCAATCCGTTGCGCACCTTGCGAAAATTGTTGGCCCGGTTGTAAAAGCGGTCAAAATCATCGAGCTGCGTGGCGTCCTGATAGGAATTGTACGCGCTTTGCGAAACCGCGTGCGTGATGCCGGTGGCGATGGCGGTAATCGTTGTAGCCACGATAAACCAGCGGGTGGGATAATTGCGCAGGCGGACTCTGGATTGAAACTGCCCCTGGCCGGTGAGATTATGGACAATATTGCTGGCCAGAAGCTGCAGCATTTTTTCGAAGGCAGCTCTGCCGGGGCCAGCGATCTTTTCCCCTTTCACCTGGCCAGTTTCCACGCTGATAATGTGGCAGTCGATTCGCAAACCGGCGTTGATTCTATTGAGCTCGCCCATGAGAATGTATTGAGCTCCGAGCAGTTGCCCCACTTGCTGTGCGGATTCCTCGTTTAAAAATCCGGAGAGGGTAAGGGCTTGTTCCTGCATAATTTTTTCGATGCGCTGCCGTTCCACCACCACGAGATCGGGATATATCGAGAGCTCGGTTTTCAACATTTCGGGAATGCTGTTCACCAGTTTCTCATAAGCAAAGACGTCGGTGTTGTTGTTGAAGTTCAACACCGCCACCACCAGACCAAGCGAGTCTGGGTTCACTTCCTGAGCACGGAGACACGCCGTTGGCAGCGCAAGTACCGCACCGGTTAGAAGCACGATGAAATAGTATTTCAAGGAATTCACCTGACTTTTTAGCAACGAGCAATTTAACTGGAACAGGAAACCGAGCTTCCACGGGAAAGGCAAAAAACTTATCCATTCAAAGCATCACAAAAATAAAACGCATTGCCCGCGTTTTTGTTTCCAGGATGTTTAGATTGAGCAGGTTAATTTTAGAAATCAGAACTGAAAATTAATACATCAGCACCGTTAAAATTCGCTCGCGCGGCCATTCTCTGAGACAATAATTGGTCGTTTTAAAATGCACAAAAACGATGAAAAAATCAATACTATTTTCAAAAAACGCATGGCTTAATCTTACCTTAACTTGAAAATTGGCGCTGAATTTATTGGAAAAAAAACGGATCCAGGTATGGAGCTGATTTACATTTTCTAAATTCGCTATTTCCGTTTCAGCCCTCGGTCCATTACAGGCGTTGGCTATTTTTCCGAAAGGGGATCGATCCGACGCATTTCCTTGATCTTGCCGCGATGACGCTTGGCCTGCAGACGCAGCCGCTTAGACTGGGCGGATGGTTTGGTTTTTTTTCTCAGTTTAGGAACCACCGCGGCTTTCTGAATCATCGCAAGCAATCGTTCGACTGCGTCCTGACGGTTTTTCTCCTGGGAGCGGTAACGGCGGGCGGTGATGATTAAAACGCCGCTGGACGTAATTTTTTTCCCAGCCAGACGAATCAGACGCTCTCGCACGAAATCCGGCAACGAAGGCGAATTTCGAACGTCAAACCGAAGCTGCACCGCGGTAGCAACTTTGTTGACGTTCTGCCCGCCCGGACCGGTAGCACGGATAAAATCGAACTGCAGCTCGTCCTCGCGAATGGCGATGGTTTCGGTTACTTGAATCATACCGGAATCTATCGAAATTTGCCGCCAAAGTCAACGCGTTTCCGGCGTGAACAGCCGGTACAGCACCGGCACTACCATGAGCGTCAATACCGTCGAAACCAGCAGTCCGCCGATGATAGTCCAGCCCATGGGCGCCCACAAGGTGCCGCCGCGCAGAGTCAGGGGCAGCAAGCCGCCGACAGTAGTAGCGGTGGTAAGTATGATCGGAACGAACCGTGTTCTGGCGGCTTCATCCAGCGCGGCCAGGAGCGGTTTACCCTGCCGGCGCAGTTGATTGCTGTAATCCACCAGGATGATGGAATTGTTGACCACGATGCCCACCAGACTGGTGATACCGACAAACGCGGTAAACGAGAAACTGTAGCCCGTAATCAGCAGCGCCAGAATAGACCCGGTAATGGCAAAAGGAATGGCCGAAAACACGACGAGCGGCTGCGAGTACGATCTGAATTGCAGTACCAGCACCGCGAAGATGCCAATCATGGCGACGATGACCGCTTTGGCCATGCCGCCAAAAGATTCTTCCCGCTGCTCTTTTTCACCCGCAATGTAAAAGCGGTAACCACTCGGCCAATCATATCGTTGCAATTTGGCTACGATTTGTCGGGTGGCGGAATTGACCGAAACCGATCTCAGCACATCAGCGGTGAGCAGAACGTTTCGCTGCAAGTTGTAATGATCGATGAGCATGGGCGTGGCTTTAAACTCGATGGCAGCCAATTGTTTCAATGGCACCTGCGCGCCGGTCAGCGAAGATACGTAGATTTTGTCGAAGTCCGACACCCGCAGCTCATCCGCCGTTTGCGCACGCAGCGCGATGTCGTACTCCTTTCCGTCTGTATCGCGAAATTGCGAAACAACCGACCCGGCCACAGCCGTGCGTACTGTGCGGTCGATTTCCACCAGCGGCACCCCCAGCAGACTGGCTTTCGCCCGGTTGATTTTGACCTGCAGATCGGTTTTAGCGGTGCTGAGCGGATTGTTGATGTTGATGACGCCCGGAACGGTGGCAAACATATCTTCGACGTCCCGGGAAATCCGCTTGAGTACATCCAAATTGTCGCCGATGATTCGAATGGCGATGGGCGCTTCGATGGGCGGCCCCTGCTCAAATTCTTTAACCTCGATTTTGGCGCCGGCGTAATCAGCAAAAGCCTTTCGGAGCGTATTCAGGGTATTTGTTAGGGTCTCGATTCGTCGATCGTGCAGTTCGACTAAAATTTGCGCGTGGGTGTTGCTTTCGTTTTTTGGAATGATGTTGTAATAAATTCGTGGATTTCCGTGCCCGATATTCGCAGCGTATTTTTTGATTTGCGGCTGCGATCTCAAAATGAATTCAACATAGCGCGCCGCAGCATCGGTTTTGTGCAAACTGGTTCCTTTTGGCGTGTCGATGTTGATCAAGAGCTGCGGCTTGTCAGCTTTGGGGAAGAAGCTCACCCCCACGATGGGAAAGAGGGCCAGGCTGCCGATAAAAACCACCCCGGCCAACGCCAGCACCCGCTTGGGCCGACGCAGTGCAAACTGCAATATTCGTCGGTAGCGCGTGTCGATGAATTTGTTCAACAGTTTGCGAATGCGGCTTTCGTGCATATCGCCATTGCAGCCAACCACGATGAGTTTGTGGGACAAGAACGGCGTCAGGGTGAGCGAAACCAAGAGCGAAGCCGCCAGCGTGTAAACCACGGTGGCCGGCATGCTGCGGATAAAATCGCCCGTGATGTTTTGCATCATGATGATGGGTACAAAAGCCAGCACTGTGGTCACCGTAGAGCTGATCACCGCCCAGGCAATTTGCTCCGTACCCTGGATAGCGGCTTCCTTGCGGCCGTACCCCATTTTCATGAAACGGGTTATGTTCTCGGTAACGACGATGGCGTTGTCCACCAGCAGCCCCAGAGCGATGACCAGCCCGGCGATGGACATCTGCTCCAATCCAAAATCGCTCAAATCCACCAGTCCGATGCCGATGAAAATGGAAACAGGAATCGCCAGCATGACGATGAACGAGGCGCGCAAGCCCACCGCCAGCAACACCACGCCACCCACCAGCAGCAGCCCTTGCAGCAAATTGCCGAAAAATCCGTTTAAACGCGCCGCCACGCTTTCGGATTGATCAAAAACGATTTCGAGATTCAAGGTGGCCGGCAACCGCTTTCTGAAAGTTTCGAGGGTGTTCTTGAGGGCGTCTGCCACGTCGTAAATGTTGGTGCCGGCTTTCTGGCTGGCCGTAACAAACACCGCTCTTTGCCCGTTGAATCGCGCAAAATAGGTCGGATCTTTATAGTCCAACGAAATCTCGGCCACATCTTTCAAATAAACTATTTTGCTGTCGGTGGCGTCGATGATGGTATTCTCAATATCCTGCATGGTGTCGTAAGAGCCGCTGGTTTGAATATTAAACCGGCGGCGACTGATATCGATGTAGCCGCCGGGAATGTTGGCGTTTTCACTCTGAATAACGGCACGCACCCGGCTTAAAGGAATACGCATTAGTGCCAGTTTTTCCAGATCCACCGCCACCTGCACTACTTGCTGCGGAAAGGCCCAGGTGTCGGCGCGCTTGACGCCGGCCACGCGTTCAAACCGTTTTTTGAGTCTTTCTGCTTCTTTCTCGAGATTGCGGTAACTCAAAGAATCCGAAATCAGCGCCACCTGTAAAATTTTCACGTCGGAAATGGTCCATTTGAAGATGTTCAGTTTCACAATTTCTTCTGGCAATTGGCCGCGGATGCTGTTGACTTTTTGCACCACGTCCGAGTACTTTTCGTCGGCGTCGCTGCCGGAAAAAAATTCGACGCTTATGAGCGCCAAACCGTCTTCGGCGGTGGATTTGATTTCTTTGATGTCCTCCAGCTCGTTGACCACCTCTTCGATGGGATCGAGCACCAGCTCCTCCATATCAGCCGGGTTCGCGCCCGGTAAAATGACTACGATGTTGCTGCCGGCCGGTGAAATCTGTGGATCCTCCGAGCGGGGCATGGTGAAAAAAGACACGGCGCCGGTCAACACCAGCAGTGCCATCACCATGACGGTGAATTGATGATTTTCTATGGCAAATTCAGATAACTTCATGATCTCCTCGCGAATGGGCTGCACTAATTAAATCCAAAACACCCTCCAAAAAACCCAATATTGCATTGCTTTCCATAAAATGTTTACTCCAACGGCTCACGCCTTGACACCTTTGAACAGACAGTAGCCCAATTTGCCTTGCAGTACGATTTGATAAAATATTTTTTCGTTTTGAAAGGCTTTGAGCACGCCTTTAAATCCAAACTTTTTGAAAACATTTAACGCGGTAATGGATTTCTCCGCTAATGACAGGACTTTACGATGATCCGTCACTACGCGATCGGCTCGCGTATTCCAGAACATTTCGGGTTTGGACCACTGGTCAAATTCCGTGATAATGTCTTTAACGCCGGCCTTTTTCAGCATTTCCTGCCATTCCTCATACTCAAACGGTGTGGTGCCGTATCGTTCGGCAATGTCGGTTTTTTCTTCTTGTGTGAGTTTTTTACGCCAGGTCGATTCGTGGATGACGATGGCGCCGCCGGGTTTGGTGACGCGAACCATCTCATCCAGCACCTTTTGCGAATCGTCCGGAATCCCCACCGCACATTCGTTGATAGCCGCGTCAAACGTGTCGTCGGCAAATTTCAGCTCCTGTGAATCGCCCCACTCGAACTTAACCTGTTGTTCTAACCCGGCTTTCTCAGCCTGGATGCGTGCGCTTTTGAGCATGTCTTCGGAAATGTCCACACCGGTAACCTGCACACCGTATTCTTTGGCGTAAAAAATAGACTGCGTGCCCCTGCCGCTGGACACATCCAGCACGTGCATACCGGGCTGTAAGCCCGCAATTTCAGCGGCTCGGCGGGTCAGCTCCATGCCGCCCGGGTGCAGCATTTCGATGGGGCTTAGCTCGATGACATCCTCAATCGCCGGTCTGTGAATACCAGTCAATCTCATGATTTTTTCTCCATTTTACTTTCAATTTCGTTCCCAAATTTTAATTGGGAATGAATTGTAAAGATTCAAGCACCTGTTTCATGTTGATCATCAAACTATTTTACTACCAAAATCCGACTTCCGTCGCTCAAATACGGCGCGCCTTCGGTGACGACTTCGACAACTTTTTCAAGGCCGGCCACCACCGCCACCCGGTCATTCAGAATAAAGCCGATTTTAATGGGCACTCTTTTGGCCAGCTCTTTGGAAGGGTCGAGCTGGTAAACGAAAGCGTCGTCGCCATCGGCTTCCACCACCGCTTCCACCGGGATAAATCGGTAAGAGTATTTTTTCGATGGAAAAATATCGACCCGGGCAACGAAACCGGACACCAGCCGTAATCCGGCAGAATCGATGGTCAGCTCCACTTCATAGGTGCCGTTGAGTGGGTTAGCCGCTTCTCCCAGCTCCGTTATATACGCTGAAAAAATCACCTCGGGATACGCGTCAACCGCAACCTTAGCCGAATCTCCAAGCTGCAATTTAAGGATGTCACGATCGGTGACGGCCACTCGCACCAACCACTCTTTTTCGCTTGATCCGAACAAAAAAACCGGCGCACCCGCCGGAATGAGCTCGTTGGCTTCCACAAAGCGTCTCAATATTTTGCCGACGGTGGGAGCGGTGATCAGCGCGTGCCGGCGATTGAACTGTGCGATGTCTAAATTCGAACGCGCCACCTTCACACCCGTCTCTGCATCCTGAAGCTGTTCCAGCGTGGCCACGCTGTCCGTAAACAATTTTTGTACACGCTGAAAATCCCGCCGGGCTTTTTCGAAACCACTTTGCGCCTGGGCTAATCGCGCTTCCACTTCTGCTAAGTTTAACTGTGCCAGCAGGTCGCCTTTTTGAACCGATGTTCCCTCGTCAGTAAATAATTTCTCAACGATTCCCGGTATTTTAAATGAGAGCTTGATTTCTGCCGTGGAAAAGATTTTTCCACTGGTGTGAATCGGTTTGGAAAACAGCCCGCTAGTAACAATTTCGGTTTTGACCGGAATTTTGCGTTCCATAGGCGGTTCATCCGCCTGTAAAGCACAGCCTAAACCCTTGAATAAACTGAACCCCCCGAGAATTAAAAGCAGCGCTAATTTAATAATTTTCATGATTTGTTCCTCATTACAATAATTGTTTGGTAAATATTTGATTTTAGAAATCACAAGTAGAACATTTAAATTCGTGTATTAGAATTCGAGCAAGCCCTGCAATAAATCCCCCTCGAGAAACCGTCTGAGAATTCGATACTTGCTCAAGTGGGCGTCCTCGTCTGCGATTAACGTTGTTGATTTTTACCCAGCTGCGCAGCTCTTCTGAACGCCCAAAACGGTTCTCGCCCACTCTCTCGAAAGTAACGAAAGGGGGCGATTGATATATGAAAAGCACGCCGCTCATTGCTCACTTATTGCTTCAACTCAATTCACTCTTCAATTGGAAAAAGCGCCGCGGCTTTTTCTAATTCCGCTTTTCGAATTTGAAGGTCGTATTCCGTTACTATCTGGTTGATTTCGGATCGGGTCAAATTCGTTCTGGCGTCGATAAATTCAATTTGCGACGCCATCCCCTGGCGGTATTTTTTGGCCACGATGTTGAATGATTTTTGCGCGCTGCGCAAACGCTCCCTGGCCGCCGCGATGCTTTTTTGCGCCACCAGCCAATTTTGATAAACGGTTTGAATCTGTAATTGAATTTGTTTTTGTAATTCTGCTAACTGCGCTTGCAGTTTTTTTCGTTCAAGCACATTTTGCTGAATTTTGGCTTGGTCCTGGTAGCCGTTAAAAATATTCCATTGCAGCACGGCAGAACCCATCCAGAAATCGTCGCGGCCTGTCAGGCGATATTTTTCGCCCTGTAAGCCATAGTCCACAACCAGCGTCAGCGCCGGCAAAAGGGCCGCTCTGGATCGGTGGACGTTATATTCGGCCGCGGCGATGGCTTGCTGCAGTTGATTGATTTCATCCCGCCGGCTCAGAGCTTGACGATTCAGTTCCTCCAGGTTCATGGTTAAGTTTGAGCCGGGATCGGTCACCGGCGCCGGCTCTACGCGAATGGGTCTTTCCAGCGGGGCATTCAACAAAAAATTGAAATACGCAGAGGCAAGTTGCTGGTTTTTGTGCGCTTCCGCCGCCCGTTGGTCTAACTCACTCAATTCCGCTCTGGCGCGAAATACCACCTCCTGGGTGGCTTTCTGATTTTCAAACAGCTTCTGGCTCACGCGCAAATTCTCCTGCAGCAATCGGTTGGTTTTTTCATACAACTCCACAATTTGTAGGGATTTCAGATAATTAAAATAGGCCGTTTTTACTTCAGCCACCAGCGCCCGCACAAACAAATCTTTTTCGGCCTTTTCCACTTCACTCAGCTTGGATCTGATTTTATAATTGTAAAAGATCTGCGGCTGCCACAACGGTTGCACAATGCGCAGTTTGGTTTCGTGCTCTTCTGTACGCAAAAACGGCACGGTTTCATTGGCGATGTTGGTGGGAAATCGATTCTCCTGCAGGATTTCATTCAAGGTCGCATAAATGGGATTGACCATGTCGCCCACAGGAATGTCGATATCCCTGCCGCCGCCGGCTCGGGAATATCGGGCATTGAGGCTTACCTGCGGCAGAAACAATCCTCTGGCCTCCCGCAGGGCTGCCAGGCTTTTCTGCATGGCGAACTCACGTTGTTTTAATGCCAGATTATTTTGTAAGGCTTCTTGAATATATTGGTCGAGGACCTTGTCTTCACCACAAAAGAGGACCGCAGGAAAGATAGTCAAAATGAGCGCAAAAGTTTTTATCATAATTAATTTCCTGAACGTAGTTACATAATATGACTGATAGTCATGTTTAACGCAAAAAAATTAATTGAGTTTCAAATTTTTTAACCTTAATAATTCTAATGCAGCGAAAAGCCGCAAACCGAAAAGCGAAATTCGCAAAAAGGAATTCC